>NZ_JBJDNB010000052.1:0-38828 GCF_044900445.1 Pseudomonas sp. NPDC089407 | reverse complement strand
CGGAGATCGGTTCATCAGGCCAACCTGGTGAAAATCAGGGCCTGCCTGGCGGCAGGCCGTTACCGGCCCGCACACAAAAAATCTGACAGTTCCGCCGGCGATGGGCTGCACAGCAGCCCCGGCAGTCTTAACTGACTGGCATTAGGGCAAGCCCGCTCCCACATCTGTTTCGGGCCAATCCCTCCTGTTACATTCGCGCGCGCACCCTTTGTGCATGTCAGGAGATAGGTGGAGGACTACTGGCCTCCCCCGACACCAAATGGAACAAACAAGGCGGACAGAGGTAACTTCACAGGATTGACTGGCCGAAACAAATGTGGGAGCGGCGGTGCGGCGATCCGACTTGCCCCGCGAAGCGCCGCGCGGGCGGCGCTCGATATCAGCACCACCACAAAAGCCCAAGCCAAGCACCTTGCAGCCCACATGCTTCCTCCCCCCTAAAAACCACTCGCATGCGACAATGCCCCCCGACCCACCCTGCCAGGAGGCTGCCATGCCCCGCCACCGTGAACTGAAGATCACCCTCAAACCGCTGCCGTTGATCCTGTGCGTTGCCCTGGGCTTGTGGCTGGGCGCCGTGGCCATTGCCGCCAGCCTGTGGCTGAGCCTGCAGTTGTGGCCCCAGCAGGTGCAGCCACTGGCCCAGGCGGTGGCCCCAAGTGCGTATCGCCCTGCCGCACCCGCTGCCTCGGCCCCGGCACAGGACGCCCAGGCCGAAATGTTCGAGCGCTACAAAGACATCCTGCAAAAGCAGGAACTGCAACAGGCCACCGACGCCGCCCAAGGCAACCCGCGCAAGCTCAACAGCCCCAAGTGCCAGTTCTGGCTGCAACAGAACCGCACAGCGCCTACCGACAAAAGCCAGGCCAACGTGCTGGAGTTCTGTTACTGACCATGGACAAGCCCGGCCTGCTGGCGCAGATCGTCGCCACCCTCGAACATGACCTGGACGTGCTGACCCGCGCGGCGCAAACGGCTTATGAAGCGGCTACCGCCGAAGAAAACATCGCCGAGAACAAGTACGACACCCTGGGCCTGGAAGCCTCGTACCTGGCCACCGGCCAGGCGCGGCGCAGTGCCGAGATTCGCCAGGGGCTGCTGATCTACCAGCAACTGCTGCTGCGTGATTATGACCCGGCGCGCGGGGTGCAGGTGAGCAACCTGGTGACGCTGGAGGATGAAGACGGCGGGCAGCGCCGGGTGTTCCTCGGGCCGGAGGCGGCAGGGTTGAAGATTGGCGAGGGGGATGAGCTGGTGACGGTGATTACCCCGCGCTCGCCGCTGGGGCAGTTGTTGCTGGGCAAGCGGGTGGATGATGAGGTGAGCCTGGGGGCGCAGGTGTTGTTCATTGTTGAGGTTGCCTGAACCGGCCCTATCGCCGGCAAGCCAGCTCCCACAGGTACACCACACAACCCTCAGACCTGTGGTGATCCCTGTGGGAGCTGGCTTGCCGGCGATAGGGCCGGTACAGGCAATACACCTCTATAGGGCCTGCAGAGCGTCAAACCTGCCCGCCAACCCCTGCCCTTCAAACTGCTCCACCACAAAATCGACAAACGCCCGGGTCTTGCCCGGCAGCAGCTTGTGTTCGGCGAAATACAGGCTGATGTGCCCATCGTCCACATACCAGTCCGGCAACACCCGCCGCAGCCGCCCGGCCTGCAGGTAAGGCACGGCAAACGGCAAACTCACCAGGGCGATCCCCAGCCCTTGCTCGGCCACCGCACACGCCGCATCCGAATCACTCATGGTCATCGCCTGGCGCAATTGCAACGGCTGCTGCGCCTGCCAGCGGCTGGTCAGCGGCCACGAACGCACCCGCCCGGTCTGCGGTGAGCGGATCAGGATGCCGTCATGCCGCTGCAGCACCTGCGGGTCTTGTATCTGCGCATGCCGCTGCAAATACGCCGGCGCCGCCACCAGCACCCGATGCGCCGGGGTCAGCTTGCGCGCTACCACCCCGGGCGGCAGCTCGAACCCCCCACCAATCGCCGCATCGAAGCCTTGGCCAATCAGGTCGACCTGGCGGTTGTCGAAATGCCAGTCCGGGGTAATCGCCGGGTAGCGGCGCAAGAACTCGCCCAACAACGGCAACACATACAGCCGCCCGAACACCGTGCCCATGCTTACCCGCAACAACCCCGCCGGCTGCCCCTCGGCACTGGCCAGGTTGGCCACGGCGTACTGGATGGTGCGAAAACTGTCACTCACCTCACCGAGAAAGCGCTGCCCCGCCTCGGTCAAGGTCAGCTTGCGGGTACTACGCTGGAACAAGCGCACCCCCAGGCGCGCTTCCAGTTGGGCAACATGCTTGCCCACGGCGGCGGGGGTAATGTGCAAGCGCCTGGCCGCCTCGGCAAAGCTGCCGACCTCGGCACTGCGGATGAAGCACTCCAACGCATTGAACGATTCCATAGCCATGATTGGCAACCAAAGGTTTACTCTGCTAATAGTGATTGCCATCTTATCAGCAGGTAATCAAGCGCCGATACTGCGCCCATCCAAGGCATTTCGGCCTGGCTTCCAGCAGGAGATCAGCATGTCCAAGCAACTTACACTCGAAGGCAAAGTAGCCCTGGTACAGGGCGGTTCCCGTGGTATTGGCGCAGCCATCGTGCGGCGCCTGGCCCGCGAAGGCGCGCAGGTGGCCTTTACCTACGTCAGCTCTGCCGGCCCGGCCGAAGCGCTGGCCCGGGAAATCAGCGAAAACGGCGGCAAGGCCCTGGCGCTGCGCGCCGACAGCGCCGATGCAGCGGCCGTACAACTGGCCGTGGATGACGCCGTGAAGGCCTTCGGCCGGCTGGACATTCTGGTCAACAACGCGGGCGTACTGGCCGTGGCCCCGGTGACCGAGTTCGACCTGGCCGAGTTCGACCGCATGCTGGCGGTGAACGTGCGTAGCGTATTCGTTGCCAGCCAGGCAGCAGCGCGCTACATGGGTCAGGGTGGGCGCATCATCAACATCGGCAGCACCAACGCCGAGCGCATGCCGTTTGCCGGTGGCGCGCCGTATGCCATGAGCAAGTCGGCGCTGGTCGGCCTGACCCGCGGCATGGCGCGCGATTTAGGGCCGCAGGGGATTACCGTGAACAACGTGCAGCCAGGGCCGGTGGACACCGACATGAACCCGGCCAGCGGCGCGTTTGCCGAAAGCCTGATCCCGCTGATGGCGATCGGGCGGTATGGCGAGGCGGATGAAATTGCCAGCTTTGTGGCTTACCTGGCGGGGCCTGAGGCGGGGTATATCACCGGGGCCAGTTTGACTGTGGATGGTGGGTTTGCGGCCTGATTGAATCACTCAGGACGGGTGGCCTGCAGGGTGTTTGCCTTTGATTTTGTGGCGCCTGCGAGATCGAGCGCCGCCCGCGCGGCGCTTCGCGGCACAAGGCCGCTCCCACATCTGTTTCGGGCCAGTCACTCCTGTTGCAGAGGCGCGCGCACCCTGGGTGCATGACTGGAAATCGATAAACAGCAGCGACACATTCAATATCGAATGGAACCGACAGGGCGGACAGAGGTGAGGTCACAGGAGTGATTGGCCCGAAACAGATGTGGGAGCGGGCTTGCCCCGCGAAGCGCCGCGCGGGCGGCGCTCGATCTCCCAGGCGCCACACATGCCATGTCGAACACACGATGCATTGGCTTCATGCCCGACACTTCCCGATAATCCCCCCTTATTTCCTGCCCGCCACGAGAACCGCATGCACACCCCCACCCTCAGCCGCGCCCTGATCCTGCTGATGGCCACCGCCACCGGCCTGGCCGTGGCCAGCAACTACTACGCCCAACCGCTGCTGCACAGCATTGCCCAGCAGTTCGGCCTGAGCACTGCCAGCGCCGGCAGCATCGTGATTGCCGCGCAGCTCAGCTATGGCGCCGGCCTGTTGCTGCTGGCCCCGCTGGGCGACCTGTTCGAACAGCGCCGGCTGATTACCGTGATGACCCTCATTGCCACCGCTGGCCTGGTGATCAGCGCCTGCGCACCCAACCTGCCCTGGCTGATTCTCGGCACGGCGCTGACCGGGCTGTTCTCGGTGGTGGCGCAGATCCTCGTACCGATGGCCGCCAGCCTGAGCGAGCCGCATCAGCGCGGGCGTGCGGTGGGCACGCTGATGAGCGGCCTGCTGCTGGGCATTCTGCTGGCGCGTACCGCGGCCGGTTTCATGGCCGAGCTGGGCGGCTGGCGCAGCATCTACGTGCTGGCCGCAGTGCTGATGGCGATTACTGCCGTGGCACTGTACCGCAGCCTGCCGCAGCACCACAGCCATGCCGGGCTGAAGTACCCGGCACTGATCGGCTCGGTATTCCGCTTGTTCCTTGAAGAACCGGTGCTGCGCCTGCGCTCGCTGCTCGGCCTGCTGGCGTTCAGCCTGTTCGCGCTGTTCTGGACACCGCTGGCGTTCCTGCTCGCCAACGGCCCGTACCACTATTCGGATGCTGTGATCGGCCTGTTCGGCCTGGCCGGTGCGGCGGGTGCGCTGTCGGCCAACTGGGCCGGGCGCCTGGCCGACCGTGGCAAGGGTTCGCTGGGGACCACGGTGGGCCTGGTGGTGCTGTTGCTGTCGTGGGTGCCGCTGGGGTTTGCCGAGCAATCGCTGTTGGCCTTGCTGCTGGGCGTGCTGATGCTCGACCTGGCGGTGCAGCTGGTGCATGTAAGCAACCAGAACGCAGTGATCGCCCTGCGGCCCGAGGCGCGTACGCGGCTGAATGCCGGGTACATCACCTGCTACTTCATTGGCGGGGCGCTGGGGTCGTTGCTGGGCACGCAGTTGTTCCAGCGCCAAGGCTGGATGGGCATTGTGGTGGCGGGGTTGGTGATTGGGGCGTTAGCGTTGCTGGCCTGGCTTATCTCCCCCCGCAAAGCTGACACATAACCCCTGTAGGAGCGGCCTTGCGTCGCGAAAGGGCCGCAAAGCGGCCCCGGCAAAATCAGCGGCGAAGCTACAAATGTGCGGCCGCTGCGCGGCCCATCGCGACGCAAGGCCGCTCCTACACACAGACCGCGCCAGCCTGAGGGCGACAATGCACCACACTACCCTCCGTCGCCTTGCCGTTGACTTGCCTACCCCGGCAGCGCTCAGTAGGCGCTGGTCAAATGCCCTATCCCTGACAGGACAACTTTATGACAAGACTCACGGTGCAATCCGGCGATTTCTTGCAAGGTGAAGGCGAGTATCGCAATGGATCGCTCACACTCAAGACCCCGCGCAGCCCGTCCCCGGGTGAGCGGATTTCCCTGGCCCGTATCAGCGACTTGCGCCTGGCCAGCCTGGAACCCAGCCGTAGCCTGGGCAGCGCCCTGGGCTGGGGCGTGGCCGGCGCCCTGGTGGCCGGGCCGGTGGGGCTGCTGGCCGGGCTGTGGCTGGGGGGCAAGGAAGAAGAAGCCACCTTTTTGGCCACCTTCAAGGACGGCCGCAAACTGATGGCCATTACCGATGGCAAGACCTGGTCGAAGATCGATGACAACTGGCGCCAGCACAAGCGGCCTGCGCGGGCTGGCTGACTGCATATCGCGGGGCGTGGATCGTTTTATGTTGGAGGTGGCTGGTAAGATGCCGCCTTTTTCATGGCCTGTACCGGCCCTATCGCCGGCAAGCCAGCTCCCACAAGAGCGCCACAGTATTCAGCCCTGTGACCATCCTGTGGGAGCTGGCTTACCGGCGATAGGGCCGGCACAGGTGTCGCCCCCCAGGAGCCCCACCGCATGCCCCCGCGTCACCCTCGCCTGCCCCTGAGCCTGCTCAGCCTGGGCCTGGCCCTGCATTGCCCCCATGCGCTTGCCGAAGACAGCGTGCTCCTGGCCCCGCTGCAGGTGACCGATACCTACGCCAACGACGGCTACCAGGCCCACCAGGCCGCAGTGGGAGGCTTTCAGCCTGCGCCGTTGCTCGACACCCCGGCTTCGATCAGCGTGTTCAGCCAGCAACTGCTGGAGGACCGCCAGGTGCGCAAGCTCAGCGAAGTGCTGCAAAGCGACGCCTCGGTCGGCGAAAGCTATGCCCCCATCGGCTACTACGAAAACTTCAACGTGCGCGGCTTCGAGCTGAATGCCGCCAGCAGCTACCGCATCAACGGCCAGACCATCGCCGGCGAGCAGAATGTGGCCCTGGAGAACAAGCAGCAGGTGGAGCTGCTCAAGGGCCTGTCCGGGCTGCAGAGTGGTGTGTCCGAGCCGGGTGGCCTGATCAACTACGTGACCAAGCGCGCCGAAGATGTGCGCAGCATCACCGTATCGACCAACGAACAGGGCGAACGCTACCTGGCCACCGACCTGGGTGGCTGGTTTGGCAGCGAGAAACAGTTTGGCCTGCGCGCCAACCTGGCACACGAAGACATCCGCGCCTACGTCGACCACGCCGACGGCAAGCGTGACTTCGCCTCGCTTGCCTTCGACTGGCAGATCAGCCCGGATGCCACCCTGCAGCTGGACGCCGAGTACCAGCACCGCGAACAGCGCTCGGTGCCGGGGTACCAGCTGCTCGGCGGCAGCGAAGTGCCGCACGGCGTCGACCCGGATGACCGCCTGGCCTACCAGCACTGGGCCAAGCCGGTACAGAACGACTCGCTGAACCTGGGCGGGCGCTTCGAGTACCGCTTCAACGAGGCCTGGACCGGCACCCTGAGCGCCTCGCGCAGCAAGGTGGTGATCGATGATTACAGCGCGTTTGCCTGGGGTTCCAGCGAAGGGGCGTTCTTCGGCAGCAATGGTGACTACGACATCTACGACTTCCGCAGCCCCGACGACACCCGCCGAACCGATGAGGCCCAGGCTATGCTCAACGGGCGTTTCGATGCACTGGGCGTGGGCCATGAGCTGACCATGGGCAGCAGTGCGCAGCGGCGCACGCTGGACCAGCGGCCGTACTACAACGAGTGGCTCGGCACCGGTAACATCCACACTGGCGCCCCGGCCTTCGAGCCGTCCGACAAGCCGATCGGTGCCAGCGAGCGGCGCCTGGACAGCCGCCAGTACGGCCTGTTCGTCAGCGACCGCATCAGCTTCAACGAGCAATGGCAGACGGTGCTGGGCGCCCGTGAAGTGCGCCTGGATGAAAGGACCTGGGACGAGAACGGCGTGGCTGGCCGCCATACACGGCAGTACGCGTTGCTGCCCAATGCTGCGCTTATCTACAAGCCGCAGCTCGATACCACCGTGTATGCCAGCTATGCCAAGGGGCTATCGGCTGGCGGTACTGCGCCCTGGTTTGCCAGCAACGCGGCGGAAATTCTCGCCCCCACCACGTCACACCAGCTAGAACTGGGCCTCAAGCACGATTGGCAGGGCCTGAGCCTGAGCGCCGCGCTGTTCCAGATTCGCCAGGCTTACCAGTACGCGCGCCCGGACGGTGCGGGCAACTTCACCTACGTGCAGCAAGGCCAGCAGAAGAACACCGGTCTGGAACTGGGCGCCAGCGGCTGGGTGACCCAGAAGTTACAGGTGCAAGCCAGCGCTGCAGCCATTCGGGCACGGGTGAAAAACAGCGGAACCGATGACTATGAAGGCCACCAGGCGATCAACGTGCCCCGGTTCCGCGCGGCATTGCACGCCGAATACAGCCTGCCGGTCGCGGGGCTGGCGCTGCTGGGCGGGGCGCGCTATAGCGCCAGCAAGTATGCGAGCCAGGCGGGGAATGTGGAGGTTGGCGGGTATACCGTGTTCGATGTGGGTAGCCGCTACCGCACGCGCATTGGGGGCTATGACACGGTGCTGCGGCTGACGGTGGATAACGTGTTCGACAAGCGTTACTGGCGGGATGTGGGGGATTACCTGGGGGATAACTACCTGTTCCAGGGGGCACCGCGGACGGCTCGGCTTTCGGCATCCGTCAGCTTTTGAGATTTTGGGGCCGCTTTGCGGCCCATCGCGACACAAGGCCGCTCCTACAGGGACCGCGCTCACCTGAAATCGACGCGATCCCCTGTAGGAGCGGCCTTGCGTCGCGATGGGCTGCGCAGCAGCCCCAATGGCCGATCCTGTGATCAGGAAAACAAAAAGCCCCCGGGCTTTTCAGCACGGGGGCTTTTCGTAGAATGTGGCGGTGAAGAAGGGATTTGAACCCTTGATACGATTTCTCGTATACACACTTTCCAGGCGTGCTCCTTCGACCACTCGGACACTTCACCGTTTCTCTTCAAGCCTTGCAGCCTGTCGAGGTGCGCTAATTTAGTGAAAGCGCTGCCCTTTGGCAAGCATTTTTTTCAAATTTTTCATGTATTTGCACTTGAGCCCGGCTGAACGCTGACCGACCAGTCAGCCTTGCTGCTTTACCTTGCCCCCGACGCTGGGTAACGTCGTCGCCACGCCAACAAAAGGACTCTGCCATGAGCGAGCTGATTACCTACCACGCCGAAGACGGCATCGCCACCCTGACCCTGAACAACGGCAAGGTCAACGCCATCTCGCCAGACGTCATCAACGACTTCAATGCCGCGCTGGACCGCGCCGTCGAAGCGCGTGCAGTGGTGATCATCACCGGGCAGCCGGGCATCCTCTCGGGCGGTTACGACCTGAAGGTGATGACCAGCGGCCCGAAAGAAGCCATCAGCCTGGTCACCGCCGGCTCCACCCTCGCCCGCCGCCTGCTGTCGCACCCGTTCCCGGTGGTGGTCGCCTGCCCGGGCAATGCCGTGGCCAAGGGTGCCTTCCTGCTGCTGTCGGCCGACTACCGCATTGGTGTCGAGGGGCCGTACAAGGTGTGCCTGAACGAAGTGCAGATCGGCATGACCATGCACCACGCCGGTATCGAACTGGCCCGCGACCGCCTGCGCCGCTCGGCCTTCCACCGCTCGGTGATCAATGCCGAGGTGTTTGACCCGCAAGCTGCGATGGATGCCGGCTTCCTCGACAAGGTGGTGCCGGCTGAACAGTTGCAGGACGCGGCGCTGACGGTGGCGCGGGAATTGAAGAAGCTGAACATGCTGGCGCACAAGAACACCAAGCTGAAGGTGCGCAAGGGGTTGCTGGAGGCGCTGGACAAGGCGATCGAGCTGGATCAGCACCCTATGGGTTGACCTTGCCGGCCTTTGTGGGAGCGGGCTTGCCCTAATGCCGGTCAGTTAAGCAATTTGGGGCCGCGTTGCGGCCCATCGCCGGCAAGCCAGGCTCCCACAATATGGCGCATGGCTTGAATCCGATGCGGTCGGTGTGGGAGCTGGCTTGCCGGCGATGGGCTGCACAGCAGCCCCTGCAGTCTTAACTGACTGGCATTAGGGCTTGCCCCGCGAACACCGGCAGAGCCGGTGCCATGCACCGCGCCGCCTGTTTCGCGGGACAAGCCCGCTCCCACAAACCCTGCTCCAGCGCTGAGTGCAGTACCAGCATTTGCCCCAACCAGTGCACACCCGTACACTCCCCCGCGACTGTCTGGTGTGAGTCGTACCATGCTTTATTCGTTACGCATGCTCCTGCTGGCGCTGCATTTTCTTGCCGTGGGCGCCATTGGCCTGCTCATTGGCCTGTGCCGCCCGTTCAACCCCGACAACAGCCGCGTGTTCGCCTACCTCTACAGCCGCCCGGCCACCTGGCTGATGCGCATCAAGGTCAAGGCCGAGGTCGGCCCGCTGTGGGACCAGCCGCCCGGCTGCGTGATCATCGCCAACCACCAATCCAATTTTGACCTGTTCTTGTTGGGCCAGGTAGTGCCGCGTCGCACCGTGGCCATCGGCAAGAAATGCCTCGGCTGGCTTCCGCTGTTCGGCCAACTGTTCTGGCTGGGTGGCAACGTGCTGATCGACCGCAAAAATGCCTACCAGGCGCGCAAGGCCCTGCAGAAGACCACCCGGGTACTGCAGAACGACACCTCGATCTGGATTTTCCCCGAAGGCACGCGCAATGCCGGCGAGCAGTTGCTGGCGTTCAAGAAAGGCGCGTTTCACATGGCCATCGAGGCGGGTGTGCCCATTGTGCCGGTGTGCGTCAGCCGCTACGCCGGGCGCATGAGCCTGAACAGCTGGCGCCAGCGCACGGTGATCGTGCGTTCGCTGCCGCCGATTGCCACGGCAGGCATGAGCCTGCAGGACCTGCCGGCGCTGATCGAACAGTGCCGAGGGCAGATGCAGCAGAGCATTGACCGGATGGAAGGGGAATTGGCCAAGAGTTAGGTTGCCTGGTCTGGCCTCTTCGCGGGTTGCTCTCCAGCCAGCTACAGCCCAAGCTGTAACCCGTGTTCAACCGGAATAAGCGGGCAACCATGGGTCGAGTAGTGGCGTCAGCGGTGTACAGCGCCGGCAGGAAGGTCACCAACATCAGCATCGATGAAGGCAGCGAGTGGGCGCGCAAGCCGGGGCACTTCGTGTGGATCGGCCTTGAAGAGCCCAACGCCGAGGAGCTGGCCAACCTGCAATGCCAGTTCAACCTGCACGAACTGGCCATCGAAGATGCCCTGGAAAAACACAGCCGGCCCAAGCTGGAAACGTTCGGCGATGCGCTGTTCATCGTCACCTATTCGCCAGTACGCCACGAAGGCAAGCTGGAGTTCATCGAAACCCACATCTTTGCCGGCAACGGCTACATCATCACCTGCCGCAACGGCCACTCCAAGTCCTACGCCATGGTGCGCCAGCGCTGCGAAGCGCGGCCATTGCTGCTGGAGCATGGCGAAGACTTTGTGCTGTATGCCCTGCTCGACTTCGTCACCGAGAACTACCAGCCGGTCAGCGAAGCCATTCATGGCGAGATCGAAGAGCTGGAGCAGAGCGTGCTGGGTGGTTCGCTGCAAGAAGACGACATCCGCCGCCTGCACAGCCTGCGGCGTGACATCCTGCGCTTGCGCCGCTACGTGGCGCCGATGGTTGAGGTGAGCGAAGAACTGCAGCGCCTGAGCTTCCCGTTCATCGACAAGAACATGCGCCCCTATTTTCGTGATGTGCAGATTCACGTGACGCGGCAAATGGAAGACCTGGCCGGGATCCGCGACATTGCCAGCCAGACCATCGAGATCGGCATGCTGCTGGAGGCGTCACGGCAAAGCATCGTGCAGCGCAAGTTTGCGGCGTGGGCGGCGATTTTGGCGTTCCCCACGGCGATTGCCGGGGTGTACGGGATGAACTTCCAGAACATGCCGGAGTTGAGCTGGCATTACGGGTATTTTGCGGTGCTGGGGGTGATTGCGGCGGGGTGTGCGGGGTTGTTTGCCAGCTTCAAGAAGTCGGGTTGGCTGTAGAAAGCCGGGGCCGATGTGGGAGCGGGCTTGTCCCGCGAACACCGGCGAAGCCGGTGCCATCCACCGCGTCGCCTGATTCGCGGGACAAGCCCGCTCCCACATTTACCAGCAGCAGCCCGCGGCTACGCCGGCTGCTGGATAAACCGCAACATCCACTCCCCCACCAGGTCACCTTGGTGTTCGCTGGCCAGGCTGGCCACAGCCTTGTGGTACACCTCATCCCCCAAATATTCCTGGCGCGCATCGAGCAGTGCCCGGGAGTAGTCGTGCACAAACTCCGGGTGCCCCTGGAAGCACAGCACCTGGTCGCGAATGTGGTACGCCGCGTTCGGGCAAAAATCGCTGGAAGCAATCACCGTGGCGCCTTCCGGCAACTCGGTCACCTGGTCCTGATGGCTGATCAGCAAGGTCAGCTCTGACACTTCAGGGTCCATCCACGGCGCATGCGCCGCCAGCGAATAACGGTGAATGCCCACGCCCCAGCCCTTGTCGGCCCGCTCGGCCTTGCCACCCAGGGTCAACGCCAGCAGCTGGTGGCCAAAACACACACCCAGCAGCTTCTCGCCACGCTCGTACAACTTCAACAAGTAAGCCTTGAGCGTCTGAATCCACGGATCGCTACCGAACGAATCAGCCTTGCTACCCGTCACAAGATAGGCATCGAACACTTCAGTGTCGGCGGGGTAGTCGCCGTTCATTACGTTGTACACACGAAATTCGGCGGCGATCGGCTGACGCGAAAAGAGCTGCTCGAACATCCTGCCGTAGCCCTGGTACTGCGCGGTCAACTCCGGTCGCAGGACATCGGTTTCAAGGATGCAGATGCGTAACGACATAGGGATAGTCCTGAACGACATGGGTGGGAATCTGCTGTAGAGACTGCCGCGAAAGGCACGTACAAGCAAGTAGGCTGCACTGACGAACGGTCACATTTTGTCGGGTCGCCGCTGGCAGTTACGCCAGTGTCTAGCCAGAGCATGTCAGCGAACTGGCACATGGCCTCATAGCCAACCGCAATTACCGGACCAGGCAACTAGAACAAAAGGTTCTCAAACATGGATGACGCACACCCTACTGTTGGTTGTATATCCACATACAAGAGGCAGGCAGTTCAGGCGCCATGCAGCGCTACTGCGATCGACCCGAAGCGCGACAAGGAAGCCAACGGGTATTCAGGAATAACAACAAGAAGGCGGTCCGCCATGTTCAGACACTCGAAAATTCGCCAAGCCGGGCTTATTTTATTCGCCACCACCTTACTGCTGATCTTGCCGAACCTGACACGTTTGTTCGGCTGACTGCAGCGGTGGC
This sequence comes from Pseudomonas sp. NPDC089407, assembly GCF_044900445.1. Lineage (NCBI taxonomy): Bacteria > Pseudomonadati > Pseudomonadota > Gammaproteobacteria > Pseudomonadales > Pseudomonadaceae > Pseudomonas > Pseudomonas sp. NPDC089407. The sequence continues at coordinate 26,355 of NZ_JBJDNB010000052.1, read as the reverse complement.
GCCAACTGGCAGCGCACAGGTAACCTGCTGGCCCTGATGGTCGGAGGTTGCCCATGCGTCACTGCCTTGCCCTGTTAGCCTTGTTACTGAGCCTGCCGCTGTCGGCGGCGCAACTGCACCTTGAACTGGGCGCCCACGGGCGCCAGTGGAGCAGCGCCGAACTGCTCGGCCACCCGCAGGCCCAGGACATCAGCATCGACCAGGACGTTTCCTACAAACGGCCCATGCACTACCGGGCAGTGCCGCTGGCTGCGCTGTTGCAAGGCGTGAGCGCCAGCGACCACCTGCAGGCCGTGGCACAGGATGGTTTTGCCGCAGAAATGCCCGCTGCACCGTTGCTGCAGCCAGGGCCGGCACGGGCCTGGCTGGCCGTGGAAGACCCAGGCAAGCCGTGGCCGCCCCTGGGCCAGGGCAAACCGAGTGCAGGGCCGTTCTACCTGGTGTGGACCGCACCGCAGGCCAGCGGCATTCGCCCGGAGCAGTGGCCGTTCCAGATTTCCACGATTCGCCGGTTGGCCCCGGTAGCGCAGCGCTTTCCGGCGTTGCTGCCCGACCCGAAGTTGCCGGCTGACAGCCCGGTGCGCCAGGGCTTTGCCTTGTTCCAGCAGAACTGCCTGGCCTGCCACCGGTTGAACGGCGCCGGGGATGCGCAGGTGGGGCCGGACTTGAATGTGCCGCATAACCCGACCGAGTATTTTCAGCCGGGTTATTTGCGCCTGTTGATAAGGGACCCGCAGCGGTTGCGGCAGTGGCCGCAGGGGAAGATGCCGGGGTTTGCCGAGCGTGTATTGAGTGAACAGGAACTGGACAGCTTGTTGGCCTATTTAACCCATATGGCTGGGCGCAGGCCTTGAAAAGGCTGGGGGCGCTTTGCGCCCCATCGCCGGCAAGCCAGCTCCCACACCGCCCGCGTTGCCCTGTAACCCTGTGCAATACCTGTGGGAGCTGGCTTGCCGGCGATGGGCCGCACAGCGGCCCGCTTTTCTACGCAATCGGCCGCTCGTGCTTGACCCCCCACCCTTCCACCTCACCCCCATAGGGTGTCACCAACTGCTCGAAGGCCTCTTCAAAGTCGCCAATCCCGAAATAGGTGGCGTACATGACCTTGCTCAGTTCCAGGTGCCAGGCACCGTCGCCCGTCTCCGTGACCTGGGCATTCAGCGATTCACCGCGAAACTGCCTGGCCGCCCGGCGCGCCCCTGCTTCGTCGGGGAATACGGCATAGAACTCGATGGGGTGGATCTGGGTGAAATCGAAACCGCCTGCTTTCATCTGGCGCAGGACGTTGCTGCTGATATCGTCGTTCTGGCTGCTCATGAAACGTCCTCCTGAATAATGCTATGGATAGACTTTCCGTGCACTACGCACCTGCCGGCAGCGGCCGGGCAGTACGAGCTGATGCAAGACGCGAATTGATGCGGTACCAACCCGCAGAATAGGCTGGCACCTTCCACCAGCGTAGTGCCTGCCAAGGCACCGCGCAAACGTGTGGTTCAGGGCGCTTCGTGGATGCCGGTGATGGTCACGCCACTGTGCTCCCGGAGCCAGCGCGCGGTGGGGGAAATGGTGCGGTCCTGGAAGTCGTTGAGGTCCAGCTCGTCCATCACCGGAAACAGGTGTGAACGGATGGCACGCGCGGCGTCTTCCTCACTGGGGCAATGCTCGGCATGCAGCAGCAATGTGGACGGTTCGCCTTTCTGGTCGGCAAAGATGACTTCCCACTCTTTCATTGAACGAGCCCTCTGAGTCAAGGAACACACGGTGTGTGATGCCTGAATAACTGACCTTGGGGTGGGGGGAATGTTCACTCAAATGAAGTGGTACCGGCGCAATCCCCTGTAGGAGCGGCCTTGTGTCGCGAAAGGGCCGCAAAGCGGCCTCGGCAATCTGCGCGGCGAAGCTGAAAATGTGGGGCCGCTACGCGCCCCTTTCGCGACACAAGGCCGCTCCTACACGGCCCAGGGTAGTCTGTAGATCCAGGTTTTACTTCGGCGTACCGTGCACCACACCCGCAGTGTTATCCAGCAGGCTCTTGGTCGCCGTCTGGATATACGCCTCAAGCTTCTTGAGCATTTCCGGCTGGTCCGGGCTTTCGATCAGCTCGGCCTTGAATTCGCTGCCCAGCTGGTAGCGGTACATGCGCGGGGTCATGTCCTTGGACTCGATCAGGATGCGGTCGCCCTGCACCAGGCCGACGATCTGCTCGCTGCCCGACGGCTTGATCATGCCCACGCCCTGGTCGCCCTTAGGCAGGTTGAGCAGGTCGCGGCCCCAGCACTGGTGACGGGTCTGGCCACCCAGGCGGCCCATGATGGTCGGCACGATGTCGACCTGGGTGCCCACGGTGTGGTTCACCGCACCGAACTTCTCCTGAATGCCCGGGGCAATCAGCAGCAGCGGCACGTTGAAACGGCCCAGGTCCAGCTCGGTGACCTGCTGGTGGTTGCCAAAGCCGTGGTCGCCAACGATGACGAACAGGGTCTCCTTGAAGTACGGCTCTTTACGCGCCTTCTCGAAGAACTGGCCCAGCGCCCAGTCCGAATAACGCATGGCGGTCAGGTGCTCGTCCAGGCGGCCCTGGCCGGTCACCGGTTCCACCGGCAGGTCTTTGGGCAGCGCGTACGGGGTGTGGTTGGACAGCGTCTGCAGCAGCGCGTAGATCGGCTTCTTGCCATCGTGCCTGGCCAGTTCCTCGTTGCCGCGGTCGAACATGTCCTGGTCGGACACCCCCCAGGTCGGGTCGGAGAACACCGGGTTGACGAAGTCGTTACGGCCAATGAAGGTGGTCATGCCCTGGTTGCCGAAGAAACCGGACTGGTTGTCCCAGGCAAAGTCGCCGTTGTAAACGTACACGTCGTCGTAGTCACGGGCGCTGAGCAAGGCTGGCAGGCCTGACAGCTTGTGGCCGCCTTCCGGGGTCTGCATCAGGTATTCGAACCCTGGCAGGTTGGGGAAGCAGGCCATGGTGGCGAACATACCCTGGTGGGTATGGGTGCCGTTGGAGAAGAAGCGGTCGAACAGCAGGCCTTCTTTGGCCAGCTTGTCGAAGTACGGGGTGATGTTGTTCGGGCTACCCAGCGCGCCAACCGAGTGGCCGGCGAAGCTTTCCATCAGGATCACCACCACGTTCTTGATCGGCAGGGTGCGCTCGGCCGGCGGCAGGAAGTCGCGGCGGATGGCAGCCTCGTCGGCATCGACCAGGGTGTCATTCGGGGTGAGCAACTGCTTGCGCACGCTTTCGGTCGCTACGCCCTGCTCCAGCACTGGCTTCCAGATGTTGGCGCGGTCCTCGCCGAAGCGGCTCTTGGCGGCGTCGATCAGGGTCAGGGTGCCGTTCAGGCCCAACTGGTTGACGAAGTTGGAGTCGGTGGTGAAGGCGTCGCCCCAACGCATCGGCGGGCCCTGACGCAGCGTGCCACGGGCGGCAACCACGGCCACCAGCAGGATCACCATGAACACCGCCAGGCGGTTGTACCACGGCGCCACGCGTTGTTCGCCCTGGCCACGGGTGATGCGGTCGATACCCTTGAACAGCAGGCTCAGCAACCAGGTGCCAAAGGCCCAGGCCAGCAGGTAGCGCACCACCGGGAAGCCGTACCAGAGCATGCTCATGACGGTTTTCGGGTCTTCCTTGATGTACTGGAACACCAGGCCGTTGAGGCGCTGGTGGAACTCGCGGTAGAAGTCCATTTCCATCAAGCCGAGGAACATCACCACGCTCGAGGCGAGGGTCAGCCAGAAGCGGAACACCCCGCGACGGGCCATGGCCCAGGGGCTGAGCATGGCCAGCAACAGCGGAATGCTGATGTACACCACCACCCGCAGGTCGAAGCGCAAGCCGTTGAGGAAGCCTTCGGCGACCGTCGAGTACGGGGTATCGCCGACCATATCGCTGTTGTAGACCAGTAGCGCAAGGCGCACGAGGCTGAGCATCAGCATGATCACCAGGCCGCTGAGCAGCGTGTAGGCCAGGTGGGATTTCAGGGTCGGCGAGAACGATGCTCGCGCGCCCCGTTGCTTCGAGGCGTCCGTGTTAGCCATGAATGGGAAGGTCCTAGGATTGCGGTTTGCGAAGAAGGCGGTGGTGCTAGACCAACGCAGCATTGTGCGGGTGCGGATTCTGTTTAAACCAATGTGAAAATTTTGTCACGGCTGCATTTGCTGACTTTGTCAGTGCAGCAGTCCCCTGTAGGAGCGGCCTTGTGTCGCGATGGGGCGCGCAGCGGCCCCAGGATTTCGGCCATGGCATCAATTTTTGAGGCTGCTGCGCAGCCCATCGCGACACAAGGCCGCTCCTACAGGGGTGCGTGGTACATTCAGATGCGCACATTCCCCCGCGGCCCGGCAATCGCCCAGATCACCAGCCCCACCACCGGCAGCAGTGCAATCAGCAATATCCAAAGCACCTTGATACCCACCTCGCTGCCACTCTTGATCACATTGAGAATGGCCCAGATATCCAGCGCCAGAATGATCAGCCCGACCAGGCTGTTGAATGTCGATCCCATGCCTAAACTCCCGTCCAGAGGCTTTGCTGCACAGCATAGTCAGCTATCACGTCGATAGAAGGGAATCCTTGGCGGGGCGCGAAGGTCACTGCTTAAACTGCCCCAATCCGTTTAGTTCGAGGTTTACATGCCCCCTGCACACACGCAAAGCGCCGCAGCGCCCTCGCCCTTCAGTGCCTGGCGCCAGCAGATAAGCAACAGCCCGTGGGTCGGCGCTGGCCTGGCCCTGAGCCTGCTGGCAGTGATCGCGCTGCTGGGGGCAAGCCTGTGGAATGCTATTCATGGTGACCACTCGGAAAACCTGCACCTGGCGGGCCTGGGTGGGCTTGCCGGGTTTGGTGCTACAGCACTGGGCGCGGTGCTGGCAGTGGTACTGCGCGACGTCAGTACGCGCAACCAGGACGTAATGCTCGGCTTTGCCGCCGGCATGATGCTCGCAGCCAGCTCGTTTTCGCTGATTTTGCCCGGCCTGGATGCCGCCCGCGAGATTACCGGCAGCGGCCCGGCGGCGGCGCTGACGGTGGTGGTGGGCATGGGCCTGGGCGTGTTGCTGATGCTGGGCCTGGACCATTTTACCCCGCACGAGCATGAAAGCGTCGGCGTCGCCGGGCCTGAAACCGAGCGTTTCAGCCGGGTGTGGCTGTTCGTGATGGCGATTACCCTGCACAACCTGCCTGAGGGCATGGCGATTGGGGTGAGTTTTACCAACGGCGACATGAACATCGGCCTGCCGCTGACCAGCGCCATTGCCATCCAGGACATCCCTGAAGGGCTGGCCGTGGCGCTGGCCTTGCGCGCTACCGGGCTGTCGAGCCTGAAGGCAGCGCTGGTGGCGATTGGCTCAGGGCTGATGGAACCGCTGGGGGCGGTGATCGGCCTGGGGATCTCGACCGGCTTTGCCCTCGCCTACCCGATCAGCATGGGCCTGGCGGCCGGGGCGATGATCTTTGTGGTCAGCCACGAGGTGATACCCGAAACCCACCGCAATGGGCACCAGACAGCAGCGACCCTGGGGTTGATGGGTGGGTTTGCGGTGATGATGTTCCTGGATACCGCGCTGGGCTGAAATGCCTTGCACAGCCCCCGTGTAGGAGCGGCCTTGTGTCGCGATGGGCCGCAAAGCGGCCCCGGCAATGCATGCGGCGAAGCTGAAAATGTTGGGGCCGCTGCGCGCCCCATCGCGACACAAGGCCGCTCCTACACGGGGACTGCGTAGCGGTTTAGATATGAACAGCGACCTTCAGGGCTTCCAGCGCAGGCTCAACCTTGATCCCCACCTCTGCCCCTAACTCCAGCACCCGCGCCAGATCATGCTGCCCCACCATCACCATCTGCAGCTCGTCATCCAGCAGCTGGCTGAAGTTCAACAGCACATACCCCCCGGCCTCTTTGTTCAGCGCGCCCATCTGCACCTGGATGCGGTTCAGCGCAGTCAGTGGCTCGGTACGGGCCAGTTGCTTGGGCTTGAGGGTGAACGGCACGCTGTTGTCGAACGAGTCGCTGATCTGCTGGAACAGGTCCTGGTAGCTGTCGGCCTGGAACACCACGGTGTCCGGCAGGCTGCCCAGCACCACCCATTCACCCAGCGGGATGGGGAAGCTGTCGTCGTAGTTGATGTCGGGGTTGGCAGCCAGGAACGCGGCCGGGTCGGCGTAGGCCTGGGCGGCTTCGCCGGCAATGCGCTCGATGTCGGCCTCGCGCATGCAGCCAGCGCCAATGAGGCTGATGAATTCGAGCAACTGAGTTTTCATGAAAGGGGGCCTGCGACGGGTGAAAAGTCGCCAAGGATAGCCGCAAATGCCCCCGGGCGGTTAGCCGGCCAGCGCTTGCAGGCGCGCAGCAGCGTCCACCGCCCCCATGGTTTGCGCCGCCATCAGCGCCGTGGCGCCGCGGGCATCCTGGCGCGCCGGGTCGGCGCCCTGGGCCAGCAGGTAGTCGAGGATTTCGCTGCGGTTGAACATGGCCGCCAGCATCAGCGCAGTACGCCCGTCCTGTGCAGCGGCGTCGACCGGCACACCGTGCTCCAGCAGCAGGCGGATCATCGCCAGGTCACCCTTGAACGCGGCACCGGCAATCGGCAGCTGGCCGTTGTCGTTGGCAATCAGCGGGTCGGCCCCTTGCGCCAGCAGCACGCGCACCGCGTCGTGGTGGCCGTGGTAGCTGGCCAGCATCAGCAAGGTGTCGCCCTTGTGGTTGCGCAGGTCGGCCGGCAGGCCGCTGGCGAGCAGGCGCTCGAGCATGGCGGCATCGCCCTGGCGGGCGCATTCGAACACCTGCGCGGCAAAGGCAGCGGTTTCGTCGTCGGTCATGGTGGCGGGCGCGGTTTGGGTGGACATCGGGAACCTCCTGGCATAAATGATTGCCCAAGTTTTTGTCAGGCATGCCATTGCGGTCAAAGGTTCAGATTCTATTGGCCCGATAGGCAAAGCCGACGCCGTGCAAAATGCACTGTGCAAAATGCACGACCATGCACCCTGCACGATGCCGCTTCTGCAAATACCCCGCAAAGGCCCGTAATTGCTGGGTTTTCCTTTACTAAGGTTTCTGGCACGGTCGCTGCAACCATCAACTCACGTCTGCCACACACAGCCAGGAGTTGATATGGACCTCATCCAGCAAAAGTTCGTTTCGGTATTTTCGGCCTATCAGGTGAACACCCAGGCTCGCCCCGATGGCGGCGTGCTGCTGACCCTGCGCGCGGCTGATGGCAAGGTGACCCGCCGGGTGTTGACCTATGGTCAACTGCACAGTGCCGAGCAGCTCTCGTGGGCGATCAGTGCAATTCGTCGCGACTTGGCCGAGCAGGCCAGTGAATTGCCGGTGATCAACATGCTGCAGAGCCAGCAGCGGTTTGCCCTGCCGACTTATCGTTGAGTTTTGTGTTGCGTGTGCCGGCCTCTTCGCGGGTGAACCCGCTCCCACAGGCCCGCGAAGAGGCCGGCACAGGCATTACAACTCGTCGATCCCGAGAAACGCCCGCGCCGTCACATCCCCGGTAAACCGCGCCTCCACACCCTGCTCACTGCCATACAAACGCAACGCCAGGCAAAACGGCGTATCGCCCAGTTCCACCCAGCGCCGGGTGCCGGCCGGCACCAACAGTTGGTCACCCTTCTCGCACAACACCGAATACACCCAATCCCCCACACGCAGCCCAACCTGTGCGCGCCCGCTGACTACGGCAAACAGCTCGTCGGCGTCATGCACGTGTTCGTCACGCACATCGACCTGTGCCGGCGCCTCACCGTCGCGGTTCAGCAGCACAAAGGCCTTGCTGCCCTGCGCGGTCATCAACTGGTCCAGGTACCCGCGGCAAGCCTCTAGCACTTCACCCTGGGCCGTGCCCGGGCGCACCCGCAGGCCATGCTCGGCATGCACAAAGCGCACGCCCTGCGCAGCCAGGGTGGCGGCGATGTCATCGTGGTGGGTCAGCACCTTGTTCGGCAGTTCCGGGCTGGCGGAGTTAAAAACGCTGAGAATGCTCATCAGGGGCGGGTCCTGGTCGGTTGCGAACAAAGGCCAATGATAACGGCTGCAGCCAAGGCTGCGGCACTGGCCATACCAAAGGTGAAGGTGGGCCCCAGCAGTTTCCAGCTGTAACCCGAATACAAGGCCCCCAGCGCGCCACCGGTCCCTGACAGCGCTGCGTACAGCGCTTGGCCCTGGCCTTGCTGACGGGCGCCGAAACTGGCCTGGACAAAGGCGATGCTGGCGGCGTGGAAACAGCCGAAGGTGGCGGCGTGCAGCAACTGGGCGAAAATCAGTACGCCCGGCTCGGCAGCCAGGTTGCCCAGCAGCAGCCAGCGCACCGCGGCCAGCAGGAAGCTGACCAGTAGCACCCGTTGCACGCTGAAACGCGCGAACAGCCGGCTCATGAGCATGAACATCAGCACTTCGGCCACAACCCCCAGCGCCCACAGCAAACCGATGGCACCGCGGCTGTAGCCCAGGTGCTCCAGGTGCAGGGTCAGGAAGGTGTAGTACGGCCCGTGGCTGAGCTGCATCAGCGCCACGCAGGCATAGAAGGCGATCACCCCCGGGGCACGCAACTGCTGCAAAAAGCCGCCCGCGCCGCTACGCTCGCCCTGCTCCAGCGGTTGGGCATTGGGCACCCACAGGCTGGCGGCGACGATGCCGGCCATGATCGCTACCAGCGCCACCGGGTAGATGTCCAGGCTCAGCCATTCGAACAGCCGGCCCAGGCCGACCACGGTAAGAATGAAACCGATCGAGCCCCACAGCCGTACCTGGCTGTAGCGCGCCGTTTGCCCGTGCAGGTGGGCCAGGGTAATGACCTCGAACTGTGGCAGTACCGCATGCCAGAAGAACGCGTGCAGGGCCATGACCAACGCCAGCCAGGCGTAGCTTTTGCCGAAGAAGATCAGCGAGAAGGTGGCCAGGGTGCATAGCGCGCCAAGCCTTACGATCAGCAGGCGCTGGCCGGTGCGGTCGCCCAGCCAGCCCCACAGGTTGGGGGCAATGCAGCGCATCAGCATGGGGATGGCCACCAGCTCGCCGATGCGCGCCGGGGAGAAGCCCAGGTGGTCGAAGTACAGCGCCAGGAAGGGGGCGGTGGAGCCGAGCAGGGCGAAGTAGAACAGGTAGAAGCTGGACAGGCGCCAGTAGGGGATGGGTTGCATGGGGTGGCCTTGTGGGGACCTGGGCCGGCCCTATCGCCGGCAAGCCAGCTCCCACAGGTCCCCCACAGTAGTCAAGCCTGAGGTAAACCTGTGGGAGCTGGCTTGCCGGCGATAGGGCCGGTGCAGGCGAATCAGAGCTGGCCCAGCACCGGGGTATTCACGTTCACGTCAGCATTCTGTGCCCGGTGGCGCAGCAGGTGGTCCAACAGCGCAATGGCCATCATGGCCTCGGCAATCGGCGTGGCGCGGATGCCCACGCACGGGTCGTGGCGGCCCTTGGTGATGACGTCCACCGGGTTGCCATCGACGTCGATCGAGCGGCCCGGGGTGGTGATGCTGGAGGTCGGCTTGAGTGCCAGGTGGGCAACGATCGGCTGGCCGGAAGAAATACCGCCCAGGATGCCGCCAGCGTTATTGCTGAGGAAGCCTTCCGGGGTCAGTTCGTCACGGTGCTCGGTACCGCGCTGGGCCACGCTGGCGAAGCCGGCGCCAATTTCCACGCCCTTGACGGCGTTGATGCTCATCAGCGCATGGGCCAGTTCGGCGTCCAGGCGGTCGAAAATAGGCTCGCCCAGGCCAGGCATGACGCCTTCGGCGACCACGGTGATCTTGGCGCCTACCGAGTCCTGGTCACGGCGCAGCTGGTCCATGTAGGCCTCAAGCTCGGGCACTTTGCTGGGGTCGGGGCTGAAGAAGGCGTTCTGCTCTACCGACTCCCAGGTCTTGAACGGGATTTCGATCGGGCCAAGCTGGCTCATGTAGCCGCGCACGGTGATGCCCTGGCTGGCCAGGTACTTCTTGGCAATGGCGCCGGCCGCCACGCGCATGGCGGTTTCGCGGGCCGAGCTGCGGCCACCGCCGCGGTAGTCGCGGATGCCGTACTTGTGGTGGTAGGTGTAGTCGGCGTGGGCCGGGCGGAACAGGTCCTTGATCGCCGAGTAGTCTTTGGACTTCTGGTCGGTGTTGCGGATCAGCAGGCCGATCGAGCAACCGGTGGTGCGGCCTTCGAACACGCCGGAGAGGATTTCCACCTCGTCGGCTTCCTGGCGCTGGGTGGTATGCCGGCTGGTGCCGGGCTTGCGCCGGTCGAGGTCGTGCTGCAGGTCGGCGAGGGAAATTTCCAGGCCCGGAGGGCATCCATCGACAATGGCGACCAACGCCGGGCCATGGCTCTCGCCAGCGGTGGTGACAGTGAACAGCTTGCCGTAGGTATTGCCGGACATGGACGCTCCGCGAGATCTGCCTGAAAGGGGTGAAGGCGGCAGTATACAGATGGATTGGTTGTCTGTGAGGGCCCTATCGCCGGCAAGCCAGCTCCCACAGGATCGCCACAGATCCAAATACTGTGTAATACCTGTGAGCGGCTGATTGTCTGTGAGGGCCCTATCGCCGGCAAGCCAGCTCCCACAGGATCGCCACAGATCCAAATACTGTGTAATACCTGTGAGCGGCTGATTGTCTGTGAGGGCCCTATCGCCGGCAAGCCAGCTCCCGCAGGATCGCCACAGATCCAAATACTGTGTAATACCTGTGAGCGGCTGATTGTCTGTGAGGGCTCTTTTGCTGGCAAGCCAGAGCTCCCACAGGTACCCACAGTATTCAGGTCTGAGGTAATCCTGTGGGAGCTGGCTTGCCGGCGATAGGGCCAAGCCTGCCATGCGCCCCCGAGAACCTTCCCGCAAACATTGGGTCAAACCGACATCTCCCCATGTAGTACCGCATGATGTCGCGCCTCGTCGCCTTGTTATTCCTGCTGTGCACCGGCCTGGCCCAGGCCGCCGCCCCCACCGTGCTGCAACGCCCGATCGACCTCGACACCGGCCAGGGTGTGCTGCACGGCAGCCTGCTACTGCCGCAACAGGCCACCCCGCCACCCGTGGTGCTGATCATTGCCGGCTCCGGCCCCACCGACCGCGACGGCAACAACCCGGCTTCCGGCAGGGTCGACAACCTCAAGCGCCTGGCCCTGCTACTGGCCAGCGAGCACATCGCCAGCGTGCGCTACGACAAGCGTGGTGTCGCCGCCAGCCAACCGGCCACCCCCGACGAACGTGACCTCAGCGTGGAGCGTTACGTGGCCGATGTGGTCGCCTGGAGCCACAAGCTCAAGGCCGACCCGCGCTTCGGGCCGCTGATTCTGATCGGCCACAGCGAAGGGGCATTGATCGCCAGCCTGGCCGCCGAACAGGCCGGCGCCAGCGCGGTCATTACCCTGGCCGGCAGTGGCCGGCCACTGGCCGATGTGCTGCGCGAGCAACTGGCCCAGCGCCTGCCACCGGCGCAACTGGCCGGTGGCAGCGCCCTGCTCGACCGCCTGCAAGCCGGGCAGACCAGCCTGGAAGTGCCGGCCCCCCTGCGCCAGGTGTTCCGCCCCAGTGTGCAGCCGTACCTGATTTCGCTGTTCCAGCAAAACCCCGCCGCCGCCTTCGCCCGCCTGCCCATGCCGGCGCTGATCGTGCAGGGGCGCAACGACGTGCAAGTGGACGTGGCCGATGCCGAACGCCTGAAGGCCGCCAAGCCGGATGCCCAGCTGGTGCTGATCGACGGCATGAACCACATGCTGCGCATCAGCCCCAAGGGCATGAGCCAGCAGCGCGACAGCTACCTCAACCCCGAATTGCCACTGGCGCGCGAGCTGGGTGAGCGAATTGTGACGTTCATCCAGCATTTGCCTTCGGCCTGAGCCTCAGGTCCTGGCCAATACGGCCGATAATTTCGGTATTAGCGGATCTTTGGGGCCGCTAACGCGGCCCATCGCCGGCAAGCCAGCTCCCACAGGATCACCACAGGCCCAAATGTCCTGCGATCCCTGTGGCAGCTCCCACAGGATCACCACAGGCCCAGATGTCCTGAGATCCCTGTGGCAGCTCCCACAGGATCACCACAGGCCCAGATGTCCTGCGATCCCTGTGGCAGCTCCCACAGGATCACCACAGGCCCAAATGTCCTGCGATCCCTGTGGCAGCTCCTACAGGATCACCACAGGCCCAGATGTCCTGCGACCCCTGTGGCAGCTCCTACAGGATCACCACAGGCCCAGATGTCCTGCGACCCCTGTGGCAGCTCCTACAGGATCACCACAGGCCCAGATGTCCTGCGACCCTTGTAGGAGCTCCCACAGGATCACCACAGGCCTGAATGCCCTGCGATCCCTGTGGGAGCTGGCTTGCCGGCGATGGGCTGCGCAGCAGCCCCAACCGCCTGCCCGTACCTAAGGACAAGCCCTGATGACCATCGCCCCCGCCGCCGTAGAGCCGGCCGAAGAACCCCAGGAACACCCTGCCCTGCCCTGGGCCGACTTGAGCCCAGAGCACTTCCAGCTGCTGCGCCTGGCCGCCCTGCCCACCGACCGCAGTACCGGCGCACGGCCGCTGCGTTTTGTGCAGTTCGGCTACGCCGAGCGCCACGACAAGGCGCACAGCCTGCTGCGCATGGAAATTACCCTGCCCGGGCAAAAAGTGCACAAGCAACAGAACCGCCTGGACATCCGCGTCGACCATGCCGAACACCGGGTGCGCATAGGCAGTGAACAGGGCCTGCAGCTGGAACCGGCCAACCGTGGCCTGGGCCGATACATGCTGGCCCAGGCCGCACAATGGCTGCAGCGCAAGTGGCCGCATTACCAGGTAGAGGGCATGACCCTGCCGAACAAGGATGCACTGAACGAGGACTCACGCCTGCGCCGTGACCACTGCTTGCGCGGGGTGGGGATCGAGGTGCAGTACGAGGACAGCCAGCACCTGAAGGGCCGTACCGTGGAAATGACGGTGGGCCAGCTGAAGGCCGCCTGGAGCAACGAACGCTTGCAGCGGGTGGATATTCTGGATGCTGCCAACCTGTTGCAGCAGGCAGACCAGCAACTGCAGGAGAAAGACGCACAGCTGCGCGAGCGTGATGAGCGGGTGGCCAAGTACCGGCGTGAAGATGGCGGGTTGCGTTTTACCATCACCTGCCTGGTGGCGTTTGCGGTGTTTCAGGCGGGGTTGTTGATCTGGATTGCTACCCGCTGAGACCGCGTTAGCAGCCGGAATTGGGGCCGCTTTGCGGCCCATCGCGACACAAGGCCGCTCCTACAGGGGACCGCGCAAGCATGGGGCAACGCATCACCCTGTAGGAGCGGCCTTGTGTCGCGATGGGCTGCAAAGCAGCCCCAAATGGCTCAGACGCGGGCCTTGAACAGTTGCTGATGCTGACGGCACTGTTCAGCCGTCAGCATGAACACCCCATGCCCGCCACGCTCGAACTCCAGCCAGGCAAAGTCCACCTCGGGGTACAACGCCTCGACATGCACCTGGCTGTTGCCCACCTCGACGATCAGCAAGCCCTTGTCGGTCAGGTGGTCGGCCGCTTCGGCCAGCATGCGCCGCACCAGGTCCAGGCCGTCGTTGCCACAGGCCAGGCCCAGCTCCGGCTCGTGGTGGTACTCGGCCGGCATGTCGTCGAAGTCTTCGGCATCGACATACGGCGGGTTGGACAGGATCAGGTCGAAACGCTGCCCCGGCAGGCCGGCAAAGCCGTCGCCCTGCACGGTGTACACACGGGTGTCCAGGCCATGGCGCTCGATGTTCTGGTTGGCCACTTCAAGGGCCGGGAACGACAGGTCGGCCAGCACCACCTCGGCCTCGGGGAACACATCAGCGGCCACGATGCCGATGCAGCCCGAACCGGTGCACAGGTCGAGGATGCGTGCCGGCTCGCTGGCCAGCCACGGCTCGAAGCGTTTTTCGATCAGTTCGCCAATCGGTGAACGCGGCACCAGCACGCGCTGGTCGACAATGAACGACATACCGCAGAACCACGCCTCGCCCAGCAGGTAGGCGGCCGGCACGCGCTCTTCGATGCGGCGCTTGAGCAGGTGCTGCAGGCGTACCCGCTCGTCGTCTTCAAGCATGCAGTCCAGGTAGCTGTCGGCCACCTCCCATGGCAGGTGCACCGCACCCAGCACCAGCAGGCGGGCCTCGTCCCAGGCGTTGTCGGCGCCGTGGCCGAAGAACAGGTCGTGCTCGTGGAAGCGGCTGACCGCCCAGCGGATGTAGTCGCGCAGCGTGCGCAGACGGGATGTGATCACGGGGTACTCCTAATTCAGATCGACCAAAAGTCTAACAGCCCGGGGCACACATTTGTTCCATCCGATCGTCCCAAAGCTAGCCACAAGCCAGTAACCATGCCACTTGCGTTGTCAACCATTCCCATTGGCGCCAATGCAGGGGAGAATAGGTGTACAAAAGCCCTGCTCAAGGAGCCATTGATGTCCGTTCCAACCACGATGTTCCGCCTCACTGGCCGCGACTACCCGCCGGCCAAGCTGAGCCACGCCAGCCTGATCATCATCGATGCGCAAAAGGAGTACCTCAGCGGTCCCTTGCAACTGTCGGGCATGGACGAGGCCGTGGCCAACATCGCCAGGTTGCTCGACGCGGCGCGCAAGAGCGGCCGCCCGATCATCCATGTTCGCCACCTGGGCACGGTCGGTGGCCGGTTTGACCCACAGGGGCCAGCTGGCCAGTTCATTCCAGGGCTGGAGCCACTGGAAGGCGAAATCGTCATCGAAAAGCGCATGCCCAACGCATTCAAGAACACCAAACTGCACGAAACGCTGCAGGAGCTGGGCCACCTGGACCTGATCGTCTGCGGTTTCATGAGCCACTCCAGCGTCAGCACTACCGTTCGCCGCGCCAAGGACTATGGTTACCGGTGCACGCTGGTGGAAGACGCCTCGGCAACCCGCGACCTGGCGTTCAAGGACGGGGTTATCCCGGCGGCACAGATTCACCAGTGCGAAATGGCCGTGATGGCCGACAACTTCGCTTGCGTGGCACCCACCGCCAGCCTGATCTGAAGCGCGGGCATGACCGCCCGGCAGCCGGGCGGAACCCGATGGGCGGCAGCAGGTCGAATTCCGGATATCCACAGAGGAGAGCGGAATGAAGCTTAAAGGCAGTTTCGACGCCAAGCGCCTGCGCCCGCGCCAACCGCGTAATTGGGGTGCCCGCCTGGCGGCCGGCCTGTCGGCCCTGCTAGCGACCCTGGGCGTGCTGCTGGCCATGGCCGGCGTCGCCGGCCTGCTGGGCAACTACCCTGCCCTGCAGGAACTCAATGCCAACAAACCGTTGTCCAGCGTGCTTGCCGTGGCAGGCCTGCTGCTGCTGTGGCTGGGTGTGCGCTTCTGGCGGCGCAGCCGTATTCGTTTGCGCCGCGGGCGGGAGCTGAACCTGTCGCCGCACCTGATGAAAAAACACGACTGATCGCCATGGGCTGACACGGTCCCTGTAGGAGCGGCCTTGTGTCGCGAAAGGGGTGCGAAGCGCCCCTAACGATTTCAGCTTCGCCGCAAATATTGCCGGGACCGCTTTGCGGTCCTTTCGCGACACAAGGCCGCTCCTACAAGGGGGCCAATCGGGCCTGACGGAGCTGCACACCGCCCCACAGTCGCGTAAACTACGCCGCCCCACGTGGAGGCATCATGCAAGACGACGATTTTTCCCTGTTCAAGGCCGAAGTGCGCGGCGTCAAGCCGATCCGCCATGACCGCGCCGAAGTCGGCAAGCCCAAGGCCGACCGCCAGCAGCTGGCCGGCCTGCGCCAGGCGGCGACTGTACGCAGTGACAAGGCCCTGGTCATCGACGGCATGTCCGACCAGTTCGTCATCGACGTGGGCGCCGAAGACGAGCTGATGTGGCGCCGCGACGGCGTGCAGGAAACCCAGCTGCGCAAGCTCAAGCTGGGGCAGATTCCGTTCGAAGGCAGCCTCGACCTGCACGGCATGACCGTGGAAAAGGCGCGCGAAACCCTGTGGGACTTCATCGCCGAAGCCACCAAGCTGGAAGTGCGCTGCGTCCGCGTGACCCACGGCAAGGCCGCACGCCTGGACGGCAAGCGCCCGATGATCAAGAGCCACGTCAACACCTGGCTGCGCCAGCACCCGCAAGTGCTCGGTTTTGCCTCGTGCAGCGCCCGCCACGGCGGCACTGGCGCGGTGTATGTGATGCTCAAGCGAACCATGCTCGAAGGCCGCGACGAGTAACGCCGCGCTTGCAGCGCCGCGCGCACCGCCGTACCCTTCGTTTTTGCGATTTTTTCCCAAGGTAGATCCATGTCCCTGGAACAGAACTACACCGAGATCCTCAGCCAGCTTGGCGAGGACGTCTCCCGTGAGGGCCTGCTCGACACGCCCAAGCGGGCTGCAAAGGCGATGAAGTACCTTTGCCGCGGTTATGAGCAAACACTGGAAGAAGTGACCAACAACGCGTTGTTCAGCTCTGACAACAGCGAAATGGTGCTGGTCCGGGACATCGAGCTGTATTCGATGTGCGAACACCACATGCTGCCGTTCATCGGCAAGGCGCACGTGGCCTACCTGCCCAAGGGCAAGGTCCTGGGCCTGTCGAAGGTCGCGCGCATCGTCGACATGTTCGCCCGCCGCCTGCAGATCCAGGAAAACCTCAGCCGCCAGATCGCCGAGGCGGTACAGACGGTTACCGGCGCCGCCGGCGTGGCCGTGGTGATCGAAGCCAAGCACATGTGCATGATGATGCGCGGTGTGGAAAAACAGAATTCGACCATGATCACCTCGGTGATGCTGGGTGAGTTCCGCGAAAACGCCGCTACCCGCAGCGAGTTCCTCAGCCTGATCAAGTGATTGGCTGCTGACCCCGAGCCGACCCTTGCGGGTCGGCTTTTTGCATTTCAGGAGTTGCCCATGATCGTCAAAGCCCTGCGGGTTGGCCTCGGCCAGCTCATCGTGTTCGGTGACTGGCTCAGCCGCCCGGCCAAGCGCAAGCGCGACGCCGCCGCCCAGGCCCGCGTCGAGCAAGCGGCCAAGGGCCTGGCGCTGTACCAGTTCCATGCCTGCCCGTTCTGCGTAAAGACCCGCCGCACCCTGCACCGCCTGAACGTGCCGGTGGCGCTGCGCGATGCCAAGAACGACCCGGTGCACCGTCAGGCCCTGCAGGAGGGTGGCGGCCGGGTGAAAGTGCCGTGCCTGCGCATTGAAGAGGGCGGCAAGGTGACCTGGATGTATGAGTCCAAGGCCATCATTGCTTACCTGGATGAGCGGTTTTCCGCCATCTAATTACCGCGATCGACCTGTAGGAGCGGCCTTGTGTCGCGATCGGGCCGCAAAGCGGCCCCAGCAATTTATGCAGTGATGCCAAAATCCTGGGGGCGCTTCGCACCCCTATCGCGACACAAGGCCGCTCCTACAGGGGGCGAAGTTTGCTTCAGAAAGGTGCTTAGCCCACCATCGGCACATGCCTAGGGTGGCTGGCAACCCGCTCCAGCCAGGCCCTTACCGCCGGGTACTCGGCCAGGTCAAAGCCCCCCTGCTGCGCCACATGGGTGTAGGCATACAACGCCACATCGGCAATCGAATACCGCTCACCGACCAGGTACGGGGTCATTTGCAGTTGGCGTTCCATCACCCTCAACGCCTTGTAACCACCCTTGTGCAGCTTGCGGTATTCCTCCACGCGCTCGTCCGGCAGGCCCAGGTAAAACTGGATGAAACGCGCCACGGCAATGTACGGCTCATGGCTGTACTGCTCGAAGAACTGCCACTGCAACACCTGGGTACGCAGGCGCGGCTCGCTGGGCAAGAACTCGCTACCATCGGCAAGGAAGTTGAGAATGGCATTGGACTCCCACAGGTAGCTGCCGTCCTCCAGCTCCAGCACCGGCACCTTGCCGTTGGGGTTCATCGCCAGAAACTCGGGCGTTTCGGTTTCGCCCTTGAGGATATCCACCGGCTGCCATTCATACGGCCGGCCCAGCAGGCTAAGCATCAGCTTGACCTTGTAGCAGTTGCCCGACTGGTAGTCGCCATAGACCTTGTACATCGCCCCTCCACTGCCAAGCAGTTCTGCAATTACGCCCAATAGTTGGTGACTGTACGGCTAAATGCAATGGCCGCTGTATGGCAAGGATCAACCTTGCCCGCTGTAGTCTGAAAAAACTGCTTACACCTTTACAAGGATTTTGTTCATGACCGATGCCACTTCCGCACGCCTGCGGCCCCTGGCAGATACCTCTCCGTCGGCGGTGGTCGCCGGCTTCATTGCCATGCTCACCGGCTATACCAGTTCGCTGGTGCTGATGTTTCAGGCCGGCCAGGCCGCCGGGCTGACCACTGCGCAAATTTCGTCGTGGATCTGGGCACTGTCGATCGGCATGGCGGTGTGCAGCATCGGCCTGTCGCTGCGCTACCGCACGCCGATCACCATCGCCTGGTCCACCCCCGGCGCGGCGTTGCTGATCACCAGCCTGGGCGGGGTCAGTTATGGCGAGGCGATTGGTGCCTACATTACCTGCGCCGTGCTGGTGCTGGTGTGCGGCCTGACCGGCAGTTTCGAGCGCCTGGTCAAGCGCATTCCGGCTTCGCTGGCCTCGGCCTTGCTGGCGGGTATCCTGTTCAAGATCGGCAGCGAAATCTTTGTGGCCGCGCAGCACCGTACCGTGCTGGTGCTGGGCATGTTCTTCAGCTACCTGCTGGTCAAGCGCCTGTCGCCGCGCTATTGCGTGCTGGCCGCGCTGCTGGTGGGCACGGCGTTGTCGGGCGCACTGGGCTTGCTGGACTTCAGCGGCTTCCACCTGGAAGTGGCCAAGCCGGTGTGGACCACGCCAAGCTTCTCGCTGGCGGCCACCATCAGTATTGGCATTCCGCTGTTCGTGGTGGCGATGACCTCGCAGAACATGCCCGGCGTAGCCGTGCTGCGGGCTGACGGCTACCAGGTGCCAGCCTCGCCGCTGATTTCGGCCACCGGGTTTGCCTCGCTGCTGCTGGCGCCGTTTGGCTCGCACGGGGTCAACCTGGCGGCGATCAGCGCGGCCATCTGCACCGGGCCGCATGCCCATGAAGACCCAAGCAAGCGCTACACCGCAGCGGTGTGGTGCGGGATTTTCTACGGCATCGCCGGGGTGTTTGGGGCGACCCTGGCAGCGCTGTTTGCCGCATTGCCGAAAGAACTGGTGCTGTCGATTGCGGCACTGGCGCTGTTTGGTTCGATCATGAACGGGCTGACCGTGGCCATGAGCGAAGCGCGCGAGCGTGAGGCGGCGGTGATTACCTTTATGGTGACGGCTTCGGGGCTGACCCTGTTCTCGATCGGGTCGGCGTTCTGGGGGATTGTGGCGGGGGTTTTGGCCCTGTTGATACTTAACCCGCGCAAGGCCTGAAGGTACTTTGTTGTCTGTTCTGGCCTCTTCGCGGGTGAACCCGCTCCTACAGGGATCTCACAGGGCCTGAGGGCGGTGGAGAACCTGTGTCCTCCACCAGCACCGGCACTTGTAGGAGCGGCCTTGTGTCGCGATGGGCTGCGAAGCGGCCCCGGCAATTTGTGCATCTGTGCGGAGACCTTGGGGCTGCTGCGCAGCCCATCGCGACGCAAGGCCGCTCCTACAGGTTCTGTATCTGCCTTGAGTGTGATGCAGGCCAGGTGGGAGCGGGTTTACCCGCGAAGAGGCCCGCACAGGCGACAACCTGACCAGGCCCTAATCACAACCTGAAATGCCCCACCATCCCCTTCAAGTCAGTCCCCAACTGCGCCAGCTCGACACTTGACCGGGCATTGTCCTGCATCGCCAAGGCCGCCTGGTCGGCACTGCCGCGAATCTGCGTGACGCTGCGGCTGATCTCTTCCGCCACCGAACTCTGCTGCTCGGCTGCCGCAGCAATCTGCTGGTTCATCTGCTGAATCAACGACACCGCCGCGGCAATGCTGCCCAGCGCACTTTCAGTCTGCAACGCGTCGGCCACGGCCAGGCGCACCAGGTCAGTACTGCCGCGGATCTGCGCCACCGACTGCTGGGCGTTACCGCGCAAGCTGGCAACCAGGGTTTCGATCTGCTCGGTCGACTGCCGCGTACGCCGGGCCAATGCACGCACCTCATCGGCGACCACGGCAAAACCCCGCCCCTGTTCCCCGGCCCGGGCCGCTTCGATGGCGGCGTTCAGCGCCAGCAAGTTGGTTTGTTCGGCCACGCTCTTGATTACTTCCAGCACGCCGCCAATGGTGTGGATTTCGGCACTGAGGCTATCGATGCCGGCACTGGCGGTTTCGGCTGCCGCCGCCAGCTGCTCGATGCGCTGCATGCTCTGGCGCACCACCTGCTGCCCCCAGCCGACCTTTTCATCCGCCGCCTCGGCCGCTTGCGCCGCTTGCTCGGCATTGCGCGCAACATCGTGCACGGTGGCGGTCATCTGCTGCATGGCCGTGGCGACCTGTTCGGTTTCTTCCTTCTGGCTGCCCACCTCGCGGTTGGTCTGCTCGGTGACTGCCGACAATGCCTGGGCATTACCGGCCAGTTGCTCGATGCCCTGCTGCAAACCGCTGACAATCCCCGAAAGCCCCGCCGCCATCTGCTGCATCGCCTGCATCAGCTGGCCGACTTCGTCACGGCGCGGCACCTGGGCATCAAACGCCAGTTCGCCGGCCGCTATGCGCTGGGCGCGGGCAATGACGTGCTTCAGCGGGGCCACCACCGCGCGGGTAATCAGCCAGGCCGCCAGCACGCCGACCAGCAGCGCCAGCGCCGTGGCCAGGCCGATGGCCACGGCATTGCGCTGCAGTTCGCCCTGCAATGCCTGCTGCTGCCCCAGATAAGCCTGGTCGACCTTGCCAGTGACCTGCTCGGCACTGGCCTGCAACTGCGCTTTCAGCCCCTGTTCCCGGGCCAGCTGGTCGGTGTATTCGTTGAGTTTTTCCGAGAAGCTGCCAATGTGCCCGGCCACTTCACCCAGTACACTCTGGTAGCCGGCATCACCTACCGCGCCCTGCAGTTGGCCCACCAGGCTGGCCGCCTCGACGGTTTGCGCAATGCGCTCTTGGCCCAGGCCCTCCTCGCCTTTGCGGCTTTTTTCCAGGCGTACCCGCGCCTCGTCCATGGCCTGCAGCATCAGCCGCGACACCTGCGCCACCTGAGCGGCCTGTTCAAGGAACTCGCCGCCCTGCTGGCCCTGGGACTGCTTGAGGGTGTACACGCCATCATCGGCCAGGCCGGCCTGCAGCACATCCAGGTTATTGGCCACGCTCGACACCGACCAGCTGGCCATGTCCAGCGCCAGCTCTTTGGCCTGCACCGCCTCGACAAATGCCTCGAATGCCTGGCCGTACGCCGCCAGGTCGGCTTCTGCCGCCGCCAGCGCCGGCAGGCCCCGGGCGCGCTCGGCCAGCCCCTGCAAGCCGCTGCGCAAGGCCTCGGCCTGCTGCAGGTCGGAGCGCAGGGCAAAGGCCTGCTCATGCTGGCGCAAGCGCAGCAGGTCGGTATTGAACTGGGCCAGCTGGCGCAAACTGTCGAAGCGCTGGCCAACACTGTGCAACGCCGCGATGCCAATGGCCGCCACCGCCACGGTCAGCAGCAGCACAAGGGCAAAGCCCAGGCCGAGTTTGCGGGCCATGCCCAGGTTGGCCAGCACACCGTGCTTGCTCGCGCCCATCACCGATCCCCTTTCAGCCTGTGAGGTATCCCAGCCCCAAGGGTGGCAACCTTGCCAGCCGGTGAACAAGGGGGTGGCGCCAGAATAGTGTCAAATAGCTATGTCTTGTCGTTTTTGGCTGTATCGAGGTCGGTTTTGCCAGGCGCTGCGGCTGCCATCAACAAGCCATGAATTTTAGCCAACACGCTGCCATGCGCGGGCCAATGTGCCAATCAAATGGAAGCAAACTTATCTGCAAGTTATTCCAATTGCCTATTTATATAGCCACTTTGACGCCATTAATTTTGCGCCAATAGTGGGGCAAGAAAAAATATTAAATTGCCACTATCGAATTAAAAAACAGCGCTATCGTGATCGATAACTGGCCCGCCCTTCGGACCCGTAGCGCCCCCTGGAGCTTTTCATGAAAACAGCCCTGCTTACTGCTGTGGTCGCCCCGTTGCTGCTTGTTGCGCTCCCGACGGTGGGGCATGCCGAAACTTCCACGGCACCGTTATTAACCCTTGGCCTGCAGGGAAGTTATACCCAGTTGGAGTTGAACGGGCGCGGCAATGATACCGAGCATATGCCTGAAGGCGGGCTGTTCATTAATTACGGCAACAAGATGACGGCCAAAGAAGGCCCGATTTACCACGCCGAAGCCAGCGGCATGTACTCGAAAAAGCAGAGCCAGAAGCTGAAGGACGGCCAGGCCGACCTGGACCTGGGCTGGCGGCTGGCCGTGGCCGAGCGCCAGTCCCTCGACCTATTGGTGGGTGCCGGCTACAAATGGAACCGGCTTTCACCCAATACCAGCAGGTACGACGTCGACCTCACCAACCGCACACCGTTCGCCAAGCTTGCAGCGGGTTACAACTACCGTTTCAATAATGCCACGTTGCGCTTTGAAGCCGGTATACGCCACGTTATCAATGGCGATTCGCAATTGGAAATACATGGCATCAGCAGCGAAGACGTTGATTTGAATGACACCAGTAACCCGTTTGCCGAACTGAGTGTGCTGTTTAACCAACACGGCAGCGTGCCGATACTCGCCTCGCTTTACTTCAGCCGATATAACTATGAACTGGACGGGCAGTTCTTGATGACAGACTCGGATGAACAGACTCGCGATGAGTATGGGGTGAAAGTGGGTGTCAGTTTTTAACTGGCGCGGGCTTGCCTTGAAATGTTGGGTGCCTTTGAGATCGAGCGCCGCCCGCGCGGCGCTTCGCGGGGCAAGCCCGCTCCCACAGTCTGTTTCGGGCCAATCACTCCTGTAAGTTCACCGCTGGCCGCCTTGTTTGCTCCATTCGATATCGGCTGCGCTCATGCTCTTCATCAATCTCCAGCCATGCACCCAAGGTGCGAGTGCGCAGGTGACAGGAGTAACTGGCCCGAAACAGATGTGGGAGCGGGCTTGTCCCGCGAAGCGCCGCGCGGGCGGCGCTCGATCTCACAGGCACCCAACATTTCAAGGCAAGCCCGCGAATAGGCCCACACACCACCCGCTCAGATAGCCGTAGCCCCGCCATCCACCGTCAGGCAATGCCCGGTGGTAAACGCAGCACCGTCGCTACACAGGTACAACACGGCACTGGCAATTTCCTCGACCTTGCCGATGCGCCCCACCGGGTGCATGGCGGCAGCGAACTCGGCCTTGCGCGGGTCGGCTTCATAGGCGCGGCGGAACATGTCCGTGTCGATCACCGCCGGGCACACGGCATTCACGCGGATGCCCTTCTTGGCATACTCGATGGCCGCCGACTTGGTCAGGCCAATCACCGCATGTTTGCTGGCGCTGTAAATGCTCATCTTCGGCGCCGCCCCCAGGCCTGCCACCGAGGCGGTATTGACGATCACCCCGCCGCCCTGGGCCAGCAGCAATGGCAACTGGTACTTCATGCACAACCACACGCCCTTCACGTTCACGCCCATGATGGCGTCGAACTCTGCCTCGCTGCCTTCGGCCAGGCGGTGCTGTTCTATTTCGATACCGGCATTGTTGAAGGCGTAATCCAGCCGGCCATACGCCGCCATCAGGCGCTCGTGCAGCTGGCGCACTTCGGCGTCGCGGGTAACGTCACAGGCCATGAACAGCGCTTCGCCGCCCGCCGCCTGGATTAGCGCCACGGTGGCCTCGCCGCCGACCGGGTCCAGGTCGGCCACCACCACTTTCAGGCCCTGCCGGGCGAAGGCCAGGGCGGTCGCCCGGCCAATGCCGGCCGCAGCGCCGGTAACCAGGGCTACCTGGCCAGTAAAGGTCATGCTCATCGGGTGCTCCTGTGACGGTATGGTGGGGTTCCGAGCATAGTCAGGCACCGGCCGGCCGGGCAGCATCATCACCCCACCGGTTGGGCTACCATGCTTGTCAGTGATGTTAACGACCTGCCTTCATCAACAAGGTAGATTGAACGCCTGATTCCCTCCACTGCCCACAAGGACCCCGCCATGACCCAGACCAACCGCCGCTTCCTGCTTGCCAAACGCCCGGTCGGCGCCGTGCGCCGTGACGACTTCAGCTTCGAGACTGTGCCTGCCGAACAACCCGGCGAAGGCCAGGTGCTGGTGCGCAACCTGTACCTGTCGCTGGACCCGGCCATGCGTGGCTGGATGAACGAAGGCAAGTCCTACATCCCGCCTGTGGCCCTGGGCCAGGTGATGCGCGCGTTGGGCGTGGGTGAAGTGGTGGTCTCCAACCACCCGGGGTTCAAGCCGGGCGACCATGTGAGCGGTGCGCTGGGCGTGCAGGACTACTTTACCGGCGAGCCCCAGGGCCTGCACAAGATCGACCCCAACCTGGCGCCCCTGCCGCGCTACCTGTCGGCGCTGGGCATGACCGGCATGACCGCCTACTTTGCCCTGCTGGACGTCGGCCAGCCCAAGGCGGGCGACACCGTGGTGATTTCCGGCGCGGCCGGTGCGGTGGGCAGCATCGTCGGGCAAATAGCCAAGGTCAAAGGCTGCCGCGTGGTGGGCATTGCCGGCGGTGCGGAAAAGTGCCAGTACCTGCTGGATGAGCTGGGCTTTGACGGGGTGATCGACTACAAGGCCGAAGACGTGCTGGCCGGGCTGAAGCGTGAATGCCCGAAAGGTGTGGACGTGTATTTCGACAACGTGGGCGGCGACATCCTCGATGCAGTGCTGACGCGCATCAACTACAAGGCGCGCATCGTGATCTGCGGCGCGATCAGCCAGTACAACAACAAGGAAGCCGTGAAAGGCCCGGCCAACTACCTGTCGCTGCTGGTGAACCGTGCGCGCATGGAAGGCTTTGTGGTGATGGATTACAGCAAGGACTACGGCAAAGCCGCGCTGGAGATTGCCGGCTGGCTGGCCAGTGGGCAGGTGAAGAGCAAGGAAGATGTTGTGGAGGGGCTGGAAACCTTCCCTGAGACCTTGTTGAAGCTGTTCAGCGGGGAGAATTTTGGCAAGTTGGTGTTGAAGGTTTAAGCGCATGTTTGGCGATTTGCAGCGGCTGTGAGATCGAGCGCCGCCCGCGCGGCGCTTCGCGGCACAAGGCCGCTCCCACATCTGTTTCGGGCCAATTACTGCTGTGAGATCACCGCTGTCCGCCTTGTTTGTTCCCTTCGAGATCGAAGGGAGCGCCGCTGCTCTTCATCCATCCCCAGCCATGCACCCAGGGTGCGCGCGCCATCGGCACAGGAGTAACTGGCCCGAAACAGATGTGTGCGGCCTTGTGCCGCGAAGCGCCGCGCGGGCGGCGCTCGATCTCAAGAGCGCTGAAAATACCCCGCCGAACACCCTGCAGCCCAAATGCTTTCTCCATAAAAAAAGGCCAGCACTCGCGAGCTGGCCTTTCTCTCTAGCGCTGGGCTACTTACCCACGAATCTCCGCCACCACCGCCGCCAGCGCCTGCGCTGGGTCGGCAGCCTGGCTGATCGGGCGGCCGATTACCAGGTAATCGGAACCGGCATCCAGTGCCTGGCGCGGGGTGAGGATACGGCGCTGGTCATCCTGCGCGCTGCCCGCCGGGCGAATGCCCGGGGTCACCAGCTGCAGCGACGGGTGCGCCGCCTTCAATGCCGGGGCCTCCAGCGCCGAGCACACAAGGCCGTCCATGCCGGCCTTTTGTGCCAATGCCGCCAGGCGCAGCACTTGCTCTTGCGGGTCGACATCCAGGCCGATACCGGCCAGGTCTTCACGCTCCATGCTGGTCAGCACGGTTACGCCAATCAGCAACGGCTGCGGGCCGCTGCGCTTGGCCAGCTCTTCACGGCAGGCCGCCATCATGCGCAGGCCACCGGAGCAATGCACGTTGACCATCCATACACCCATCTCGGCCGCCGCTTTTACCGCCATGGCCGTGGTGTTGGGGATGTCGTGGAACTTGAGGTCCAGGAACACTTCGAAGCCCTTGTCACACAGGGTTTCGACAATGCCCGAAGCGCTGCTGGTGAACAGCTCTTTGCCAACCTTTACCCGGCACAGCGCAGGGTCAAGCTGGTCAGCCAGCTTCAGGGCGGCCTCACGGGTAGGGAAATCCAGGGCGACGATCAGGGGCGTCTGGCAGGCGGACATGGGCAGGGTCTCTTGGCAAGTCGAAAACGGCGCGCATTGTAAACGAAGTGGCGCAGGCTTTGGGGCCCGCGGGTCACGGAATTGGCCGGGCAAGGGCTAATGCCTTTCAGTTAAGCAGTTTGGGCTGACAGGTGCATGCCTTGAGATGTTGGGTGCCTGTGAGATCGAGCGCCGCCCGCGCGGCGCTTCGCGGCACAAGGCCGCTCCCACATCTGTTTCGGGCCAGTTACTCCTGCTTCCTCCGCACTCGCCCCC
>NZ_JBJDNB010000051.1:0-41927 GCF_044900445.1 Pseudomonas sp. NPDC089407 | reverse complement strand
ATTTTGGGCAGGTCACGCAAGGTTTTCTTTTTGGTTGGCATACATGCACCTCTTACTCATGTTATGCCCGAACACAAAATTTCTGACACCCTCGGTTTACCCGCCGCCCCAGCAGCACCACCGCAAACACCCCACGTTCGAACCCGCTGAACACCTGCCGCTGCTGCTCCATCCGCGCCTTGATATACAGCACCGTGCCCGGCCCGTAGATGACCGCTGACAGCAGCAGGTATTTCATGCCGCCCGCCCACACCATCAGTACCGCATACGCCGTGGCCAGCAGCGCCACCAGCAGGTCCTTGCCACGCTCGGGCGCACCTTGCACGGGTTTCTTCAACGATGTTCAGGGAGTAACCTCGGTACACTCAATCCCTCTGGCAAATCAGGTTATCAACCCTGTGCAAGCACCAGAGAGGCAAAAAAATCATCCAATCCAATAGAATCTCCATTGCCATGTCAGACGGTTTCACTGATTTACCTTCGCTAAATGCGTTGCGTGTTTTTGAAGTGGTAGCTCGTCACCTGAACTTCCGTGTGGCGGCCGAGGAACTGGGTGTGACCCAGGCGGCAGTTGCGCAGCAGATACGCGGGCTGGAAGCGAGCCTGGATCTGCGCTTGTTCGAGCGCTTACCCCGTGGCCTGGCGTTGACCGATGCAGGGCACAGCTACAGCGGCAGCATTCGCAGTGCACTCGCCATGATCGACGAGGCAACACGCCTGCTCAGGCCACAGGCTGCTCACCTGACGGTCAGCGTGACGCCTACCTTTGCTTCGAAATGGCTGATTCCCAGGCTCGGCAGCTTTGCACAGCGTTATCCAGATATCGATTTGCGTGTGCTGGCAACCGATCGGCTCTCTCACTTCAGTACCGATGGCGTAGACATCGCTGTTCGCTACGGCAAGCCCGATTTCGGCGCGGGTTTGAACAGCGAGTTGTTGATGGAGCAGCGCATCGTTGCGGTAGCCAGCCCACGGGTGTTAGAAGGAAGCGAAATGCCTGCCAGCTTTGAGCAGCTTCAGGATTTCATCATGCTTCACGATGCCCATAACTTCTGGCCTCAGTTTCTTGCAGAACTGTTCCCGCAGCACGCGCAACCTACGGCCAGGAACCTGCGCTTCAATCAGACCTCTCTGGCCATTGACGCAGCAATAAGTGGTCAAGGCATTGCGCTGGCCAGCCTTGCGTTTGTCGGTGATGACATTGCTGCAGGCCGGCTGATTCAGGTTTTTAACCAGCAACTCAAGCTCGACAAGTCGTTTTACCTGGTGTGGCCGCGCAAGATGAAACAGTCTGATTCATTAAGCATTGTCCAGAATTGGCTCAAGCATCAAGCTGTCGCGCGTTGATCTGCTGGAATATAGTGGCTTGTCATTTGCCCAGGCTTGAGGCAGGGTCGATACCACAGACATCCTTGGCGAAGGAATCACCCCATGTCGAAGCTCTATCCCGGTATTGATCCTGAGGGTTTGATCGAGTACTCGGTGGTCTACACCGACCGCTCGCTCAACCACATGTCGCAGGCATTTCAGGGGGTGATGAAGAACATCTCCAGCACCCTGAAACAGGTCTACAACGCCCAGGCTGTTGCGGTGGTGCCTGGCAGCGGTACGTTCGGCATGGAGGCGGTGGCGCGGCAGTTTGCCACCGCCCAGCAATGCCTGGTGATCCGCAACGGCTGGTTCAGTTACCGCTGGAGCCAGATTCTCGAGATGGGCCATATCCCGGCGGCCACTACGGTGCTGAAAGCCCGACCGGTCGAAGCGGGGCACCAGGCGGCCTACGCGCCACCCCCTCTGGATGAAGTACTGGCGGCCATTGAGGCGCACAAACCGCAGATCGTCTTCGCCCCCCATGTGGAAACTTCATCCGGGATCATCCTGCCCGACGATTACCTGCGCGCTGTGGGCGACGCCGTGCATGCAGTGGGCGGCCTGTTCGTACTCGACTGCATCGCCTCGGGCACGCTGTGGGTCGACATGCACAAGTGCGCGGTCGACCTGCTGATCAGCGCACCACAGAAAGGCTGGAGCGCGTCCCCTTGCTGCGCCCTGGTGATGTTCAGTGCCCTGGCCCTGGAGCGCATCGAGAACACGCAAAGCAGCAGCTTTGCCTGCGACCTGAAGAAGTGGCTGCAGATCATGCAGGCCTACGAACAGGGCGGGCATGCCTACCATGCGACCATGCCCAGCGATTCTCTTGCGCGTTTCAACGACGTGATGAACGAGATGCAGGCCTACGGCTTCGACAAGGTCCGCAGCGAACAACAGGCCCTGGGCGACCGGGTGCGCGCCATGCTGAGTGGCAAAGGCATCAAGAGCGTGGCCGCCGCCGGCTTCCAGGCCCCGGGCGTCGTGGTGAGCTACACCGATGATGCCGACATCAAGAACGGCAAGAAATTTGCCGAACACGGCCTGCAGATAGCCGCCGGCGTGCCGTTGCAATGTGACGAACCGGCCGACTTCCAGACGTTCCGCATCGGTCTGTTCGGGCTCGAGAAACTGCACAACATCGAGCGCACGGTCAGTACGCTCGAGCAGGCACTGGATGAAGTGATGGAGCAGCACTAACCTGGCCCATTGTAGGAGCGGGTTCACCCGCGAATGCGATGGTGATTCAACCGCCGCATTCGCGGGTGAACCCGCTCCTACAACGGTCACGCGGCCTTGGCTTTTCCGATCAGGATGTCTTCGAAAAACGCCCCGACCGGCTCGGTCGGGTGGCACAGCTGTACTTCCAGCACCCACACCACCTCGCTCGGAACAAACTCCACCTCGGCCAGTTCTCCTGGCTGTACAGCACATGCGGGAAATCGGCGATGCGATGCCCGGCCAGGTTACGCTCCAGCTGCCAGGCCTTGCCCCCGCGCTGGGCTTCAGGGGCGGCTGGTGTTTCATATTCGCACGGTCAGTGGCGTCCTGTGTCGGCAGGTTGGCAACGGAGAAGCAGCGGCTGTCACCCTTGTCGAGCAAAAACCGGACATATTGCCCGGCGCGTACATCCAGCGGCTGGGCAGGCTGCAGCACCAGTTCGACGATGTCCGCACTCAGCGCGCGCTTGCTGTGTACCTGTGCTTCGAACTGCAGGTCCGGGGCATCCAGTGACCAGCCGGGTATCTCCAGGCGCATGTCGCTGCAGGCGTGGCTCTGGCACAGCAGCATTTCATCGGCGGCCAAGGGATAGGAGGGCGCTGGCGTGTCGGCATCGCGCTGCTTGTCCTGGTAGTGCCCCGACACCACCTTGACCTTGCACGAACCGCAAGCGCCGCGGCGGCAAGAGAACGGAACCGGCAGGCCACTGGCGAGCATGGCATCGAGTAGCAATTCCTGGCTGGCGGAGAAGGTTTCGCCCGAAGGCGATAACTCAATGACATGGCGGCTTTGCATGAACACCTCGGGGCGATGGGAGGTTCGATTGTTGCTATAGTCCAGGACCAGCAGAACCTCCAGTTTTGGATACTTCACATGGTCCAGTTACGCAAAATGGCAACCGCTGCTCAGGCTTGAGGGCGCGCAGGCGTCGTACCGGCAGATTGTCGAAGGGTTGGTGGCGGCGATCAGCGAGGGCCGCCTGCGCCGCGAGACCTTGCTGGCGTGTTTGCATGAGGCGTTTGGCGAGCAGATCAGCGTGCGTGAGCCGGAAGGGGGGCTGGCGTTGTGGGTGAGGTTTGCCGGCTCGATCGATGTCGATCAGTTGGTCGACAACGCCTTGGCGCTGGACCTGGTAGTGCGCAGCGGGCGGCAGTCCAGCGCCTGGCGAAGGCGGCGAAATCTAAAAGCCAGGCGCGGTCCGTGTAGGAGCGGCCTTGCGTCGCGAAAGGGGTGCGAAGCGCCCCCGCAATCTCAGCTTTGTCGCATGAATTGCCGGGGCCGCGCCGCGGCCCTTTCGCGACGCAAGGCCGCGCCTACATGGACTGCGCTGGCTGTTGGGCCATTTACTACTGGCGGCGCCACACCAGGCCTTGCTCGCTGACCACCCAAGGCCTGTCAGCCGCATCGACCAGCACCCCGCCCACCCAACGCTGTGCCGGGCTGTGATCAAGCCAGTGCTGCTTGCCTGCCAACACCTGTTCAGCCAGTGCGGTCAGCCGCAATGGCCGTTGCGCCCAGGCCTCACCTGCGCCTTCCAGCAGCAGCGGTTGCGGCGCATGGATCAACGGCTGCAGCAGGGCACGGAACATCATGTCGCCCAGATAAGGCAGCGGGTCGTCCTGCATCATCAACTGGCCAAACACGCGCCCGGCGGGCAGCTCACCGCGTGACGCCAGCACGCGCATCAGCAGGCGTTCGGTCAGGCTCAAGCCATCGTTTGCCCCAGGCAATTCCTGCAACTGACGCGCCAGTGCCCGCCCCAGCAGCGGCAACGCCGGGTGCTGGCGGCCAGCAAGGTCGGCCCAGGCCTGCGGATCGGCGGCGGTGTAGGCTGCCCATGCCTGGCGTGCCAGGGCCAGTGCATCCTCACCCAGTGCGCGACGCTGCGGCCACAGCCACGCCAGCAGGTCGGGGGCCAGCTGGCCGATGCCGATGAAGCGCTCGATACCGGGCACCTGGTCAATTTCGATCAGCTCCAGCCGACGCGGGAGGCAGGGCAGGCTGGCGAGCACGCGGATCAGGAACAACTGGTCGTAAGCGTCGGCCTCGCACCACAGCACCAGTTGGCTGTCGCCGTTCAATCCGGCCAGTGCCGCCTGCTGTGCCGTCTGGCGAGCGGCAACCTCGGCGGCGTCGAGGTTGAACGCCTGTTGTACATAGGCGCCGCGCACTTGCCAGTACGGTTGCTCGGGCAGCGCTGGTACCGGGCCCATGACCATGGGGTCGTCGAACATCTGGAAGGCGCCGGCAAAGCCGGCAGTGCGCAAGCTGTGGGCGATGTCGTTGCCGCAACGCCAATGCTGCACGGCAGCCTCATCATCGGCGGCGAAACCGGGGTGGCGTGCGGCAAACGCCACGGCATCGGCATGCGCCTTCAGCCTGGGCCAGCTGGCAAAGCCGGCCTCGCGAGCTACCAGCCATTGGGTATCGGCAAGCCGGTAGTCGGGGCCGGGCAGGCCAAGGATGCGCAGTTGTTCGCGGGCGTCGTCGGCCTGGTGGTTTTTCAGGGCACTCAGCAAGCGCTTGGCGCGTTTGCGCAAAGCGGGCAGGTCGAGCAGGCCGTGGTGGCGGGATGAATTAGTGGCGGGCATGCCAACTCCTTTGGGGCTCGGTCCGCCGACAAGCCGGGAGCTGGTATGAGAATGTGTTGTCGCATGGCTCGGGTAACCCCTTCGCGCGGACCGCAGGCGCAGCCGGCGCCCAGGCCCCGACTGTAACGGTGCTGCGCCCCGGGTTGCAAACGATAGTTTTCCCAGGGGCTGCCCGGCACCTTATAGTGGCGGGCTTTTCTCCGTTGAAAGTCAAAGGAATGACCCGCATGCGTGTGCGTACCCTGCTTGCAGCCATCAGTACCAGCTTGTCGCTGACGGCGGCCTTAGCCGCGCCAAGCCAGCCCGCGCCAGTGGCGAATGAACGCATTTCGGTAACGGTCGAGGGCACTGGGCCGGACGTTATCCTGATCCCCGGGCTGGCCTCATCACCTGAGGTATGGGCCGGGCTTGCCAGCACCCTACGCCAGCAGCACCGCCTGCACCTGGTGCAGGTCGCCGGTTTTGCCGGAGCACCTGCCGTGCCCGCAGTCGACGGGCGCGTGGTTGCCCCGGTGGCCGAGGCGGTCGCGGACTACATCCGTAGCCAGCACCTGCAGGCGCCGGCCATCATCGGCCACTCGCTGGGGGGCGAGGTGGCGCTGATGCTGGGGGCACGCCATCCGCAGCAGGCAGGGCGGCTGATGGTGGTCGATGCGCTGCCGTTCTACACCTTGCTGATCAACCCTGCGGCCACCGCCGAAGCCGCGGCGCCGCACGCTGTGCAGTTCCGTGATGCGATGCTGGCAGCGCCGGCCGAGCAGGCCGAAGCGATGCAGCGCACGGCCATTGACCGGCTGGCCAAGACCGCGGCGGCCAGGCCTGCAGTGGTAGAGGCGGCGCTGCGCTCGGACCGCAGGACGGTAGCGGATGCCACCTATGAGCTGATGACCACCGACCTGCGCCCGGAGCTTGGCCGTATCCAGGTGCCGGTAGAGGTCGTGTATGCCTATGACCCTTCGTATGGCATGCCCGCTGCAAGCGTTGATGCGACCTTCCGTAGCGCTTATACCGGTACGCCGGATATCCGGTTCAAGCGTATCGATGGCAGCTTCCATTTCGTCATGCTGGACCAGCCGCAGGCATTCACCGAGGCTGTTACCGAGTTTCTCGGTCGGCATAAGCTGTGACCACACTGGCCCTGTAGGAGCGGCCTTGTGTCGCGATAGGGCCGCAGCGCGGCCCCGGCAATTTTGCATGATGCAAAAAGCGTGGGGGCGCTTCGCACCCCGATCGCGACACGAGGCCGCTCCTACAATCCAGCGCGTCTCATTCGGCAACATCCGTGCGGTTACCGCCCACAAGCATCATCCGCCACCTCAAGCCTGCGCCAGCCCCTCCGATAGCAGCACACCCACCGTCGAATCATCGACCAGAAGTGGTGCCAACAAGGAGTACTGCCCGCATGCTCGCCAACCTGAAGATCCGCACCGGAATGTTCTGGGTGTTGTCGCTGTTCAGCCTGACCCTGCTGTTTTCCACCCTCAGTGCCTGGCGGGCAGCCGTGGGCAGCGACCAGCAGATCACCGAACTGGACCAGACCGCGCACCAGTCGGACCGGTTGAACAATGCGTTGCTGATGGCGATTCGTGCCAGCGCCAACGTGTCGTCGGGCTTTATCGAACAACTGGGCGGCCATGACGACAGCGCAGCCAAGCGCATGGCGCTGTCGGTCGAGCTGAACGACAAGAGCCAGCAACTGGTCGCCGAGTTTGTCGAAAACGCCCGCACCACCTCGCAGACCACCAGCGAGTCCAACGAGCTGGCCGCGCAAAGCCGTCGCCAGGTCAACGACAACATCGATGGCACCGAGGCCATGACCCGCGAGATCCAGACCAGCAGTACCCACCTGGAGCAACTGGTGGGGCAGGTGCGGGATATCGGCAAGGTGCTGGAAGTGATCCGCTCGGTGTCCGAACAGACCAACCTGCTGGCACTCAATGCCGCCATCGAGGCTGCCCGTGCCGGTGAGGCCGGGCGCGGCTTTGCGGTAGTAGCCGATGAGGTGCGCACGCTGGCTTACCGCACGCAACAATCGACCCAGGAGATCGAACAGATGATCGGCCGTGTGCAGGCCGGTACCGAAGCAGCAGTAGCTTCGATGCAAGCCAGCACCAACCGCGCCCAGTCGACCCTGGATGTGACCCTGGCCTCGGGGCAGGTGCTGGAGGGCATCTACAGTGCGATCGGCGAAATCAACGAGCGCAACCTGGTCATCGCCAGTGCGGCCGAAGAGCAGGCACAGGTGGCACGGGAGGTGGATCGCAATCTGTTGAACATTCGCGAATTGTCGAACCAATCGGCGGCCGGGGCGCAGCAGACCACTGAGGCGAGCAAGGCATTGTCGGGGTTGGTGGGCGAGATGACGGCGTTAGTCGGGCGGTTCAGGGCCTGAGCTGCAAGGCCGCCATAACATTTTGATTTGACGCGGACTTTGTGGGAGCCGCGCTTGCCGGCGATGGGCTGCGAAGCAGCCCCAATACAGGCGACGCCATTCTGACCGATTGTAATTGACTTGAGACTTTGGGGCCGCTGCGCAGCCCATCGCCGGCAAGCGCGGCTCCCACAGCGAATGCGTCGGGCTTGCGGGCAGAGTTCTCTGCGCGATCTCCTACAGGTATTAAAACGCCTTTGCCGTGGGCAACCTCAGCCCGGCTGCGCCGCCAGGCTGTTGCTGACGTTGCGCCCCAGCACCAGCACCGTGACAAAGCCGCAGCCCACCAGCGCCGTGGCCAGGCTCAGCAGCACCGCCGTGCCCATATGGTCGACTACTTGCCCGCCAAAGAACGAGCCCACGGCAATGATCACCTGGAACAAGGCCACGAACAGCGGCATGCCCCGCTCGACATCCTTGGGCGCCACGACAAACATCCAGATATTGGCGCAGGCCGGGAACGCACCAAAGGCAAAGCCCCACAGCGCAATCAGCATTGCGGCGCCGGTCATGCCGGTGGCGAAGTGCGGGAACAGGGCGGTGCTGACAGCGATCATCAGCGCGACCAGCATCAGGGTATGCCGCACGCTGCGGTTGGCCGCATAACCGGCAAAAATGTTACCCATGAACCCGGCCACGCCATACAACAGCAACAGCGAGCCAATGGTTGGCCCATCAAAGCCTGCGTTCTGCTTGAAGAACGGCGCCACATAGGTATATGCGGCAAAGTGCGCCAGGCCGATTAACAGCACGGCAATCAGCCCGACCCGCGCCTGCGGGTTGATGAACAAGGCCGGCAGGTCGCGCACGCGAATGGCCTTCTCCGGCATCAGCCGTGGTAGCAGGAACACTTGGGCCAGCAGGACCGGGATACCCACCAGTGCCGTTACCAGAAAGGTCATGCGCCAGCCCATCAGGCCACTCAGCCAGGTACCCACCGGCACGCCCACCACCGTCGCCAGGGTGACCCCGGCCATGATGATCGAGTTGGCCTTGGCCACGCCAACCCCATCCGGTGCCAGGCGCCCGCTGAGGGCGATGGCGGTGGCCCAGAAGCCGCCGATACTCACGCCCAGCAGCACACGGCCGAGCAACAGCAGGTTGAAGTCGCCAGCGTAGGCGACGATGGCGTTGGCGATGATCATGATCAGGGTCAGGCCGATCAGCAGGTAACGCCGGTCCAGCGCACCAACGCCCACGGAAATGAGCGGCGCAGCCAGTGCGGCCATGATGCCGGGCAGGGTCACCATCAGCCCGGCGAGGCCGGCACTGATGCCGAGGTCGCTGGCCACATCGTTAAGTACGCCCACCGGCAGGAACTCGCTGGTGACCAGGGCGAAGGCGCCGACGGCGACCGAGAGAATCGCCAGCCACTGCTGGGCGACGCTCTGTTGATTATGTTCGGGACGGCCCCGTGGGGCCTGGCTGGCACTTGGCATGGTGTCGGATTCCAAGGAGGGATGTCGCCTGTAGCAGGCGCAAGAGGGGGGAATTTGCCGGCGATTATAGGCGGCGAGCTTGCCGGGCCGACAGGCGGCCCGCTTGATAGTAAACATCAGCGCAATCGATGAAAGGCCTTGTGCAGAGCGGCCGCTATCGACCGCGCCCCACCAGTGCCGCCCCTGCGCAGGCCAGGGCGATAGCGGCAATGCCCAGCCACTGGGTCACAGCCAGCACTTCATCGAGGATCAGCCAGCCGGCGATTGCCCCGGCAGCCGGCGAAGCACTGAGCAATACGCCGAAAATACTCGGCGGCAAGTGGCGCATTGCATACATGTCGAGCAGGAACGGGATGGTGCTGGACAGCAGGGCGACGCCCAGGCCTGCCATGAGCACCCAGGGTGCCAGCAAATCGACCCCGGCATGGCTGACGCCCAGTGGAACACCCAGCAACGCAGCGAACAGCATTCCACTGGCGACTGCCTGTTTGCCGTGCACCGCCACCTTGCTGCCGAGCAACACATACAGCCCCCAGGCCAAGGCTGCGGCGAGCGAATACATCACCCCGCGCGGGTCCAGGCCCTGGTTGTCCGTGCCCCACGGCAGCAACGTCAGGCCGGCAAGTGCCAGGGCGATCCACAGCAGGTCGATACGCCGCCGCGAAGTCAGCAACGCGGCGCCCAGCGGGCCGATGACTTCGATGGAAACCGCGATACCCACCGGGATGTACAGGAAGGCACGATAAATCAGGATGTTCATCAGCCCCATCATCAGGCCATAGCCCAACAGGTGCAGCCTGTTGGCCTGGCGCCAGATACGCCACGGCCGCAGAAGCACCAGCAAAATTACCGCAGACAGGCCCAGCCGCAAGGCAACCACACCTTCGGGGCCAACCAGTGGAAACAGGGTCTTGGCCAAGGCGGCACCGGTCTGTACCGACACCAGTGCGGCGATGGCAGCACCGACCGGGGCGAAGGTTCCAGCATTTTTTGCGTCCACACGTGGCTCCAGCAACAGTCAAGGCGCCATTTTAGTGCTCGGCGTGCGAAGCATTTGCTGTGAAAATGGCCTTCTGATGAGTGAACTGCTTGCTTTGGAAACCAAAAATGAGTGACTCCACCAATCGGCCGCTGGACGGCTTCGATCATGCGATCCTGCGGCTGCTGCAGCAAGACAACAAGACCTCGCAGCGCGCCATCGCCGAAGACATCGGCTTGTCTACGCCCGCCGTGCAGCGGCGCGTTGCGCAAATGGAGGCAAGCGGGGTGATTGCGGCAAACACCGCGGTGGTTGCCCCGGAAAGCGTCGGCCAGATGATTACCGCCATCGTCGAATCGCGCCTGCGCGACGACCGCTCGCAGGTGATGGACCGGGCCAAGCGCTATTTTGCCAATGTGCCGGAGATCCAGCAGTGCTACTTCGTCAACGGTGGGGTGTCATTCATCATCGTCATGCTGGCGCGTGACGTGGCGCATTTCGAAAAACTGGTCAGGCTGCACTTTGCCGATAACGAAGACATTCTTACCTACCGCACACTGATTGTGCTGGACAAGGTTAAGGTGGGCCTGGGTGTACCAGTCTAGCGGCTTGCAGATTTGAGGCGTTCCCTCTGTGGGAGCCGCGCTTGCCGGCGAGGGGCTGCGAAGCAGCCCTAATGCAGGCGACACCATGCTGACGGATTGTGAGTGATTAAGACTTTGGGGCCGCTGCGCAGCCCATCGCCGGCAAGCGCGGCTCCCACACCGTTTGCGGAGTTGCAGCAGAGTTTTCTGCCCGACCTCCTACAAGGCATCGCGTCAGGCGGGTTTATAACGAATTGTGATGCCAGGCATCATGACAATATATTTATCCTTATCAATGCCAGGCCCTAGCATCTGACACCCGCCATTGCCCATCACCATGAGGTCTTGATGAACAGTTCGCTCTTTGTGCCCCAACGTACCGCAGCCCTGTTATTGCAGCATTGGCGCAGTGGTGAGCTACTGACGGAACTGCCCGCCAGCCTCAAGCCCGAGACTTTGAAGCAAGGCTACGACAGCCAGGACCAGCTGTTTGCTGCCGCCGCCGGCCAGCGCGCCGGGTGGAAGCTTGGGGTCGGCAGCCCGGCAGGCATGCGAGCGGCCAATCTGTCCCGGCCGCTGATCGGCCAGTTGGAAGAAAAGCGCTGCCACGCAGACGGTGTGCACATACAGCTGCCTGCTGTGACGCCAGTGACCATCGAATGCGAAGTCGCCTTCGTGCTCGACCGTGATATCCCTCCCCAAGCCGGGCGGCAGCCGGTCAGCGAAGACATCCGCGCCACCTGCGTCACCTTCGAAGTGGTGCGCTCGCGTTTCGTCGACCGCAAGGCTGTCGGCTGGCCGAGCTTTGTCGCCGACAACGTCGGCTTCGAGGCACTGGTCGTCAGCCCCAGCCTGGGCGCAGGCATCGATATACCGTTGTTGGCCACCTTGGCCGAGACGACCGAGGTCTATGTAGACGGCGAATTACGGGCGCGTGGTCTGTCGGGTGATGCGGCAACCGACCCGCTGGTGTCACTGGCCCACTTGTATGCGCACGCTGCCGAGCGCGGGCAAACCCTGAAGGCCGGCGACGTGGTGACCACGGGCGCCATGTGTCAGCCGTTCGACCTGAGCGAGGCCGGGCACAACGTCTGCGCCAGGTACCTCGGCCATGCGTTAGGGTTCATGCTGTAACACCACGGCCTTGTTCACATCAAGCAGGCGCCAGCTCATTTGCAGGCAGTAGCGTTCAAGCCGTGACAGTGACCAGCCCGACGCGTTGCAACGCAGCGCGTCGGCAGTTTTAGTCAACGCCATGATCGCGAGCGCGGCGGGCTCGGCTTCGAACTCACCGAAAACACCTTGCTTCTGGCCTTTTTCCAGCAGTTTTTGCAGCTGCACGTGCAGGTTGCCCGGGCGGCGCGCAAGCCAGTCCTGCACAGGTGCTTGCAGATGACGCTGCTCATGCTCCAGCACCTTGGCTTCGAGGGGGTGCGAGGCCTGCCATGCCAGACAAAACCGTATGAAAGCCTGCAACTCACCGAGCACGCCCCTTCGCCGCGGGAAAGCCCGCCAGGCATTGTCGCGTGACGTCAGCAGGTCCATCAGCACGCATGACAGCAAGTCCTGTTTACTCGCAACGTGGTGATAGAGGCTGCCTGGCAACACGCCGGCGCGGCTTGCCAGCTGGCGCATCGACATGGCGCCATAACCCACTTCGCCAAGCAGCTCGGTGGCGGCAACAAGAATGTACCTTGCGCAGTCGGGGTTGACTGCAAGCGTGCCTGCCTCAGGCATAGGCGTCCACCCTTGCAAGGCCGTTCAAGTGCCGATAGGTGCGCCAGAGCAAGGCCATCGGTATGACGAGGGTGCTGCTGATCAACAGCAAGGCGTAGCGCAGTGATTCATCAGCAAACCATGGCATCAGCGCATCACTGAGCAAACCCGTTGCCAGCGGGCCGATACCTACGCCACAAAGGGTGGAGACGATGGTTTGCAAGGCCACGGCGGTTGCGCGGCGGCAGGCAGGCACCAATTGCGTCAACAGGGAGTATGACGGGCCAACCCACCACACCGAGAAGAAACTGGTCAGCGCGCACCAGAGCATCGCGCTGGGTACCGGCACGCCTTTCACCTGCATCAGGACATCGCCGGGCCACAGCAGGTAGAGGATGAGTGTGCTACCGCCAAGCAAGTGGCCAACGAGCGGAATGCCGATCTGCCAGCGTGGGTTCTTGCCGGCCAGGTGGTCGGTAAGCCAGCCACTGAACAGGGCCCCGACGCCTGCGCAAATGCCACCCACCAGGCCGGCAAGGAAACCGGCGTACTGCAACGGCATACCATGCGAGCGAACCAGAAAGCTGGCGTTCCACATCGCATAGGCGTAGGCACTGAACGTGGTGATACCGCAAGCCAGTACCAGGCAGCGGTACGCCGGTTGCGCCCAGAGCTCGCCAGCACTGGCCAGCAGGCCCACTGTCGGCTGCGGCGCGCGCGGCGGGGTCAGGTCAAAACGCCCTCGCGGCGGATCGCGCACGATGAACGCACACAGTGCACTGATCAGCAGGGCGGGCACGGCAACGGCGAAGAAGGCGCTGCGCCAGCCATATTCGTTAACCACCCAGGCACCGACGCACAGCGCGATGATCGTGGAAAA
The DNA here is from genome assembly GCF_044900445.1 of Pseudomonas sp. NPDC089407. Lineage (NCBI taxonomy): Bacteria > Pseudomonadati > Pseudomonadota > Gammaproteobacteria > Pseudomonadales > Pseudomonadaceae > Pseudomonas > Pseudomonas sp. NPDC089407. The sequence continues at coordinate 28,718 of NZ_JBJDNB010000051.1, read as the reverse complement.
GGTGGGGGCAGCGGTGTAACAGGCTATGGCGAACGACCGCCGCTGCGGTGGGTAGATGTCGGCAATGATCGACATCGAGGTCGAAGTGCTGGGCGATTCAAACACCGCCACGGCCATGCGCGCGACCACCAGCATCGCAAAGCTGCCGGCCAGCCCGCAGGCCACGGTGGCCAGCGCCCACAACAATGAAGAAACTGCCAGCAGGCGGGTGCGTGGCAGGTGGTCGGCCAGGCGCCCGGCAGGTAGCCCGAGCAGCACATACACCGCCGCAAACGCCAGACCTGACACTAGCCCCATGGCGGTATCGCTGACGGCGAATTCCTGCTTGAGGGGCTCGATCATGACCGCGATGACCTGTCGCCCGACAAAGTTGTCGGCATACATCATTGCAAGCAGAAACAGCAGACCATGGCTGCGCCAACCAATGGGCGAAACAGGCGGAGTACGCATGCAGGGCTCCTGCAGGTGCCGGGGGCGAGGGCCCAGGCCATGCCTGGGCTTGCGAGGACGATCAGGCGAGGGCCTGGCGTTGTCTGGCCAGTGTCATGGCGGTGTCTTCAATCATGTCTTCCTGGCCGCCTACCATGCCGCGGCGGCCCATCTCGACGAGGATTTCCCGTGCAGATACCCCGTACTTCTGCTCGGCCCGTTTGGCAAACAGCAAGAATGAGCCGTACACACCGGCGTAGCCCATGGTCAGGGCATCCCGGTCGCTGCGAATGGGGAAGTCCATGATGGGCACCACCAGGTCTTCGGCGACGTCCTGGATGCCGAACACACTGACACCCGTCTGTATGCCCATGCGATCACACACGGCAACCAGCACTTCCATCGGCGTGTTGCCTGCGCCTGCACCCAGGCCGGCGCAGGCGGCATCGATGCGCGTGGCGCCTGCGGCGATGGCCGCGATGGAGTTGGACACACCCATCGACAGGTTGTGGTGCCCATGGAAGCCGATTTCGGTATCGGGCTTGAGTGCAGCGCGCAGGGCCGTCACGCGTGCACTGACATCGTGGGGCAACAGGTAGCCGGCAGAGTCGGTGATGTAGATGCAATTGGCACCGTAGCTTTCCATCAGCCTGCCTTGCCGGGCCAGGCCTTCGGGGCTGTTCATATGGGCCATCATCAAAAAGCCGACGGTGTCCATGCCCAGGGTGCGTGCTGCAGCGATGTGCTGCTCGGCAACGTCCGCTTCCGTGCAATGGGTGGCCACCCGAATGGTGCTGACGCCCAGCTCGAACGCCATCCGCAGGTGATCGACCGTTCCAATTCCGGGCAACAGCAGGGCCGAGACCTTGGCTTTGTTCATCAGCGGGATCACCGCCGACAGGTACTGCTCGTCGCTGTGGGCCGGAAAACCGTAGTTCACCGAGCTGCCGCCCAGGCCGTCGCCATGGGTCACTTCGATAAGGGGGACGCCGGCAGCGTCCAGGCCACAGGCGATGTCCTTCATCTGCTGCAGGGAAATCTGGTGGCGTTTGGGGTGCATGCCATCGCGCAGGCACATGTCGTGGACGGTGATGCGTTTGCCGTGAAGGTCCATGGCGTGCTCCTCAGACGGTGGCGGGTTGTGGGGCAGGGGTGGTGAGCTGGAGTTCACCGTTGAGCAACGCTTCGGCGAACATTTCGGCCGTGCGTGCGGCTGCGGCGGTCATGATGTCCAGGTTGCCTGCGTACTTGGGCAGGTAGTCGCCCAGGCCTTCGACCTCCATGAAGATCGATACCCGATTGCCGTCGAATACCGGGCCGTTGACCAGCTTGTACCCCGGTACATAGCGCTGTACCTGTTCGATCATGTGGTCGATGGCCGCGCGGATGGCGGGCTGGTCGGGTTCGCTTTCGGTCAGGCAGTGCACGGTGTCACGCATGATCAGAGGCGGCTCGGCGGGGTTGACGATAATGATCGCCTTGCCTTTTTTCGCCCCGCCCACCTGTTCTACGGCGGCAGCGGTCGTGCGGGTGAACTCGTCGATGTTCTTGCGGGTGCCTGGCCCTACCGACTTTGACGCTGCGGTGGCGATGATCTCGGCATAGGCCACCGGCTGCACGCTGGAAACGGCCGCCACCAGGGGAATGGTCGCCTGGCCGCCACAGGTGACCATGTTCACGTTCATCGCACCCAGGCCAAGGTTGTGCTTGAGGTTGACCGGCGGCACACAGTAAGGCCCGATGGCGGCTGGGGTGAGGTCGATCATCAGCACGCCCAAGGCATTGAGCTTGCGGCTGTTTTCGGCATGCACATAGGCAGAGGTTGCGTCGAAGGCGATCTGCACGCCGTCTTCTAGCACGTGCGGCAGCAAGCCGTCGACGCCGTCGCTGGTGGTTTTCAGGCCCAGCTCGGCGGCCCGTGCCAGGCCCTCGGAAGTGGCATCGATGCCTACCATCCATACCGGCTCCAGCACGGTGCTGCGCTTGAGCTTGTACAACAGATCGGTGCCGATGTTGCCTGGCCCGATCAGGGCGCATTTAATCTTTTTACTCATGGCGGTGCTCTCGATCAGAAAGGGTGGGCCAGCGGTTCAGGGCACGAAGTTCAGGTGCAGGCTGCCCATGCCGCTCAGTGACAGGCTGACGAAGTCACCCGGGGCCACCGGCACCAGTGGGGCCAGCGCGCCGGAGAGGATGATTTCGCCTTTGCGAAAAGGGATGCCCAGCTTGCCCAGGGTGTTGGCCAGCCACGCCACGGCAGCACAGGGGTGGCCTTGCACTGCAGCGCCCAGGCCACTGCCCGCGTGGTGGCCGTTCTTGAACAGCTGCAGTTCGACCTGGGCCAGGTCCAGCGTCCGCGGGTCGACACTTTGAGTGCCCAAGGCGAACACCCCGCAGGAGGCGTTATCGGCGACGGTGTCCTGAATGCGTATCTGCCAGTTGTCGATGCGCGAGTCGACAATTTCGAAGCACGGCAGCACCCATGCGCTGGCCGCCAGTACGACGTCCGCGCTGACCTCGCCGCCTTGCAGGTCTTCGCCCAGGACAAAGGCAATCTCGCCTTCGGCGCGTGGCTGCAGCAGGCGGTGCTCGGCAAAGCTGACGTCGCTGTCAGCGGCGACCTGCATGCGGTCAGTGAGAAAACCGAAGTCGGGCTGATGGACATCGAGCATTTCCTGCACGGCGCGGCTGGTAACGCCGATTTTTTTGCCGATCACCTGCTCGCCCAGCGCTTCACGCCGGGCCAGAAAGCGCAGGGAAATACGGTAGGCCTCATCGAGGCTGAGTGCGGGATGGCGTAGGGTCAGCGGTGCCACGCTCTGGCGTGTTTGCAGGGCGTGGAACAGCTCGTCGCCCAAGGCTTGGATCAGGTGGGTATCCATGAAGAGCTCGCTCTGTGGCAAGGGGATCAAGACGGCGACCAAGGCTCAGCCCGGCCAGACACTGGAGTCGGCACCACCATCGACATCGATGATCTTGCCGGTGACCCAGGCCGATGCGGGGCTTGCCAGGTACAAGGCTGCGGCGGCAATGTCCTCGGGTTGCCCCAGGCATTTGAGCGGGGTGTTGGCCTCCATGGCACTGCGCATGGCTGCGGGCATCACACCGGCCAGGGCGTCGGTCAGAATGGGCCCGGGCGCCACGGCATTGACCCGTATCTGCGGGGCAAAGTCCTGTGCCAGCAGCCGTGTCAGCTGCGTCAGTGCTGCCTTGGCCGTGCCATAGGCACTGAAATGGCGTTGCGCATAACGTGCGGCCACCGAGGTGATGTTGACGATGTTGCCGCCTCCGGCATCGCGCATCAGCGGTACGCACAACTGCGCCAGGGCGTAGGCGGCACTGACATTGAAGCTGAGCACCTGTTCGAAGGCGTCCGGGCTCATCGCCAATGGGTCGTTCGGGCCGCCGCCGCCGGCGTTGTTGACCAGGTGGGTGATACGCCCCAGTTGCTCCTGAGCGGTGCTGACCAGGGCCATGCGCTGCTGGCTGTCGGTAACGTCGCAGCTCAGGGCCAGTGCCCGGCAGCCACGGCGACGCACTTCTTCAGCGACGGCTTCGACATCTGCCAGCGAGCGGGCGCTGCAGACCACGTCGGCGCCGGCATCGGCGTAGGCCAGGGCGATGGCGCGGCCAATGCCGCGGCCGCTCCCCGTGACAATGGCGACACTGCCAGCGAGGTTGAAACGTTGCAGAATGCTCATGGCTGTCCTTGGGTGGTGAAAGGGGCAGGGGCCTGCGGCGGCGGGCGGTGTTGGCGCACAGGGCTCAACGGGGCGCCCAGAGGTCCGGCAAACCCGGGTCTGAGGTGGCGATCAGGCGCTTGAGCAACACTTTCAGCGCCTGGGCATCACCGGCGCCCAGGCGCGCGGCAATGTCCTGCTCAACCGCTTTTGCCAACGCCACTTCCTGTAGCGAGGCTGCTCGGCCATCGGCAGTCAACACATAGCGCACCTGATTATCGACAAACTCCCGGGCAACCAGGTTTTGCCGTTCGAGAAAGCGCATGCTCGCTGCGCTGACCACATGCCCGGTATAACCGACGAAGGCGTTGATCTCGTCCAGGCTCAGGTTGTCGCGAATGCACAGAGTGGAAAGGATGAAGAAGGCATGCTCATCCAGCTGCTGGTTTTTCAGCAGTTGGCGCAAGGCGTACAGCATCTGGTAGTGCGAGCGACCCAGCAGGTAGCCCAGCAGGTCTTCGGTGTAACTGCAATCGGGCGGTGGCGGGGTGGTTGCCAGGCGTAACTCGCTGCGCGGCTTGCGCATGGCCAGGGCGTACTGGCCACTCTGGAAGGCCAGCGGTGCGCGGTCACTGTGGTCGAATGCAAGCACTTCACCCACAAAGATCACATGGTCGCCGCCTTCGTACTGGAAGGCGGTGCGGCACTGAAAGCGCGCGGTGCAGTCCTGCAGCAGCGGTGCAGCACTGATGCCGGTATCAAGCTCGATCTCGGCAAACTTGTCCTCGCCCTGGCGTGCAAAGCGCCCGGACAGCGACTCTTGTTCGGTGGACAGCACATGCACATTCCAGTGCCGGCCACCGCTGAACACGGGCAGGCTTCTGGCGCTCTTGGCCAGGCTCCACAGCACCAGCGGCGGGTTGAGCGAGACCGAGTTGAAGCTGTTGGCAGTAATGCCGATTGGCGTACCGTCTTCAGCCTGAGTGGTGATGATGGTCACCCCTGTGGTAAAGGTGCCGAGCGCGGCGCGGAACGCTTGGGGGTCGAAGCAGGCGTGCGATGCCATGATGGGCCTCATGGAGTGGTTGTGCGTGCCTGCAGTATCGCCAGCGTCACAAGGCTTCACATCGTCTCAACGGACTAACGATTTTGCTTCAATCGTCCACTTGGACGAGGCGCCCGGCGTGGCTGTGGCGCTAGCGTGCAGTCAGGGCGTTGACCCTGAACGGCCGTATCAATGCTGGCCTTTGAACAGTTGAGGAGGCACCAATGAGTTGTGCAGGTTCATCCGTCGAAGGGCTTACGGCCCTGTTGTCAGAGCAGAAGATGGCGTTCAATGCAGCAGGGGCGGTCAGCGCCCAGGTACGTCGAGTGCGCATCCAGCGTGTGATCGACCTGCTGGTCAAGCACCACATGGCGTTGGCCGAGGCAATGGATGCCGACTTTGGCGGCCGCCCGGCGGGGTTTTCCCTGATGAACGATGTGCTGGGCTCGCTGGGTTCGCTCAAGCACGCGCGCGACCACCTCGAAGGGTGGATGCAGGATGAGCCGCGCCCGGTGTTCTCGCCTTACGATCAGTTGGGCGCCGAAGCCTGGGTGATGTACCAGCCCAAAGGCTCGGTGGGTATCCTGGGCACCTGGAATGCCCCCGTCTACACCTTGCTCAGCCCGCTGGCCTCAGCCCTGGCGGCAGGCAACCGGGCGATCCTGAAACCCTCCGAGGTGGTGCCGCGTACGGCCTCGCTGATTGCACAACTGATTGGCGAACACTTCGACCCGCTCGAAGTGGCAGTGGTCACCGGTGGCGAAGAGCTGGGCAAAGCCTTTACGGCGCAGCCGTTCGACCACCTGGTGTTCACCGGCGGCACCGAGGTGGGCAAGTCGGTGATGCGCCATGCCGCCGAAAACCTCGTGCCGGTTACCCTGGAGCTGGGTGGCAAGTCGCCGGTGATCGTGGGGCGCAGTGCCGACATTGCGACGGCGGCATACCGCATCGCCGTGTCCAAGACCACCAACAGTGGCCAGGTGTGCATCAACCCTGACCTGGTCTATGTCCCGCGTGAATCGCTGGATGCGTTCGTCGACACCTTCGCGCGTACTTACCGCGAGCTGATCCCGGAGGTGCGCGACAACCCGGACGTAGTGGCGGTGGTCAATGCCCGGCACCTGGCCCGCGTGCAAAGCCTGGTCGAACAAGCCAAAGGGGCCGGTGCCCGGGTGGTGAGCCTGCCCAACGAGCAGCCGGTCGATGCGCAGAACCGCAGGCGCCCGCTGCAACTGGTGATCGACCCGCCAGGCGACAGCCGTATCATGCACGAGGAAATCTTCGGCCCGGCCATGGTGCTGTTGCCGTACGACGAAGTTGATCAGGTGCTGGCCCAGGTCAACGCCCGGCCACGGCCGCTGGCCCTGTACTACTTTGGCACCGACCCCGAAGAGCAGCGCCATGTGCTGGCGCACAGCCTGTCGGGCGGCGCCACCCTCAACGATGTGATGATGCATGCCGCCTTGCATGACGCGCCGTTCGGCGGCATTGGTGGCTCGGGCATGGGCCATTACCATGGCCGTGAGGGTTTTCTCGAATTCAGCCACACGCGCACGGTGCTCAAGGCGCCTGAGCATGACCCGCGCCGCGAATGGGGCTTGTTGCCACCGTACAGCGAGCAGTTCCTGGCCGCGATGGTGGCGCAGATCACCGCGGATTGAACCGCGCGCCGGCTTACACGCGTGTCGGTCGGCATCACAACTACAACAAGAAAGTGGAATTCAGCACATGGAAAACAACGCACTATCCGGCGCCGACGGCGCTGTGGACGGTTGGCCGCGCCGCCAGGTTCTCAAGGCTGGCGCCGTGGCGTTGGGGGTGGGCCTGCTGGGGCGTTTTGCCGATGCCCGTGCGGCGGGCCTGTCTGCCAGCGATTACCAGGCCCTGGATGCCTGGGCGATGGTCAAGGGCCTGCAGGCGGGGCAGTTCAGCAGTGAAGATTTACTGGCTGCGGCCATTGCCCGTTGCGAGCAGGTCAACCCGAAGCTCAATGCTGTGAACATGCGCCACGATGATTATGCGCGGGCGCTGCTGGCCGCCAGGCGCAAGGCCGGGACCTTGAACCTGGGCCCGTTGGCCGGCGTGCCGATTCTGCTCAAAGACCTCAACACCTTTTTGCAGGGTACCTCCACCAGCAATGGCAGCCGGTTGTTCAAGGACGCGCCACCCGCAGCGGTGACCAGTACCCTGATCAGCCGATATGAAGCGGCGGGTGCAGTGCCGTTCGGCAAGACCACCAGCCCTGAGTTCGGCCTTACCACCACCACCGAGTCGCTGCTCTGGGGGCAAACGCGCAACCCATGGAACCAGGCGATGAGTGCCGGCGGGTCTTCGGGCGGCGCCAGCGTGGCGGTGGCCGCCGGCATCGTGCCGGTCGCCCATGCCACCGACGGCGGGGGCTCGATCCGTATTCCGGCCTCCTATTGCGGGGTGGTCGGCCTGAAACCGACGCGTTACCGCACCCCCAGCGGCCCGTTGCGCCTGGAAGCCTCGTTCGGTGCCAGTGTTGCCAACGTGGTGTCACGCAGTGTGCGCGACACGGCGTTGTTCCTGGATGCAGGGCAGGGGCACGAGCGCGGCAGCCCCTATTGGGCCCAGCCACTGCAGCGGCCTTACGTGGATGAGCTCGGCCGCGACCCCGGCCGCCTGCGCGTCGGCCTGGTGCGCGACTCGATGACCGGGGCTCCGCTGGACCCTGCGATTGCCAAGGTGCTGGAACAGACCATCAAGCAACTGCTGGGCCTGGGCCACGAGATTGAAGAGCTGCGCTTGCCCATCGACCCTCGGCAGCTGTTCGGCTCGCACGGAGCGGCGATGGGCAATGCCGTGCTCGCCATGGTCAATGACCGGGAAAAAGCGCTCGGCCGTAGCCTGGGGCCGCAAGACCTGGAGCTGATCACCTTTGGCGTGCTGGAACGTGCAGGCAAAGTAACGGGTGAAGGCGTGGTGCGCGCCCGGCAATCGTTTGAAGACATCAGCATGGCGATGGAGCAGCAGTTCGAGCGTTTTGATGTCCTGCTTTCCCCCGTCACCTCCAGCCTGACACCGGCTTTGGGAGAGCTGTCGCTGAACCAGCCGTACGAGAGCTATGCGCAAAAAGCCATGGGCAGTGCCGGTTTCACGGTGCTTGCCAACGTCAGTGGCCAGCCGGCGATTTCCTTGCCGCTGGGCATGAGCGACTCAGGCTTGCCGGTGGGCATGATGTTCACTGCCCGGCTGGGTGGCGAAGACCTGTTGCTACGCCTGGCTGCGCAACTGGAGCAAGATCGCCCGTGGCTTGCACGGCGCGCCCCGGTGTAACACAAGGCGCCAGGGAAGGCGCCGGATTGCTGCATCCTAGTCCGCTTTGACGATGAACAGACTTCCATTGCATTCGATCATCCATCACGGCCCGCGCATTCGCGCAACCAGATTGGGAGAACGAACGGATGGACAGCATGCGAGTAGAGACGCCCGAGGAAGTCGAATTGCTGGAGCGCGCCCGGCGCATGGTGCCCGCGCTTAAAAGCCGCACGGCGCGGGCAGATCGCGAGTTCCGGGTGCCTGACGAGACCATTTTCGAGCTGCAGCAAGCCGGTTTGTTGCGGGCGCTCCAGCCCAAGGCGTTCGGCGGCTATGAAGTGGACCCGCGGACCTTTTTCGAAATCCAGATGACCCTGGCCGAGGGCTGCATGTCCACGGCCTGGATCTACGGCGTCATCGGGGTGCACCCCTGGCAGCTGGCGCGCTACCCGGTCGAGGCTCAGCGCGATGTCTGGGGCCAGGATGCCACCACCCTGATCTCGTCCACCTACATGCCTGTGGCCAAGGTGGTGCCTGTCGAAGGCGGCTACCGCATCAGCGGGCGCTGGGGCTTTTCCAGTGGCAGCGAACACTGCCAGTGGTGCTTCCTGGGCGGCGTGTTGCCGGCCAGCGCAGAGCAGCCGGCCGAGCATGGTACGTTCCTGATCCCGCGCAGCGATTACCGCATCGAGCATAACTGGGATGTGCTGGGCCTGCGCGGTACCGGTAGCCACGACATCATCGTCGAAGATGCCTTTGTGCCGGCGCACCGGGTGCAGCGCACCAACAACTGCACGGTAGAAGCCACGCCGGGGCGCCTGGTCAACACCAACCCGATCTACGCCATTCCGTTTGCCCAGGTGTTCACCCGTGCCGTGTCGTCCTCGGCCATTGGTGCCCTGCAGGGGGCGATCAACGAGTTTCGTGCCAACGCTGCCGCGCACATTGGCAAGCACGGCATGAAAACGGCAGACGACCCGGTAGCGCAAACCACGGTGGCCGAAGCCACCATCACCGTCGACAGCCTGCGCCTGGTGCTGGAGCGCAACTACGCGCACCTGATGGCGCTGGCCGAGGCCGGTGAGTACCCGGACGTCGAAACCCGCCTGCTGTACCGCTACCAGTCTTCCTACGTCACCAACATCTGTGCCGAAAAGGTCAACGAGCTGCTGCGCTGCATGGCCGCCTCGGGGTTGTACAACACCAACCCGGTGGCCCGGCTGTTCCGCGACCTGCATCAGGCGCGGGGGCACATCGCCAACAACTACATGGCCTTCAGCCGCAGCCTGGGGGCTGTGCAGATGGGCTTGCCCAACCCCGACCCCTACGTGTGAGCCGTGCCCGGGCCGCCAGGTTGCGCGCCCGGGTTTGCCAACCCTGGCGGTCGCGCCGGGGCCTTTCCGATCACTGCCAAGGCTTAACGACAATGACAGCTAACGCTCAGCCTGTTTCCTGCTACGACGTGATCGTCGTTGGCTCCGGCGCCGGTGCGATGACCTCGGCGCTGTTTGCGGCCGACCAGGGCCTGTCGGTACTGGTTATTGAAAAAAGTGACAAGTTCGGGGGTACATCGGCAATTTCCGGTGGTGGTATCTGGATCCCCAACAACCACTACTTCGCGGCCAAGGGTGGCCGCGACAGTTTTGAGCTGGCGCTGCAATACCTCAAGGCGGCCACGGCTGAGCATGGCGATGAAAAACGCCTGCGAGCCTACCTTGAGCATGCCCCGCACATGATCCAGGCGCTGGAGCACAACAGCCATGTGCGCTACGCCGTGGCCGAGAAATACCCGGATTACTACCCCGAACTGCCCGGTGCACTGGCGGGTGGGCGTACCCTCGACCCGCAGCTGTTCGACACCAGCGTGCTCGGTGACGAACTGGACAACCTGCGCAAACCCTCGCCCTCGACCCTGCTCATGGGGCGGGTGGCCTGGACTGCACGGCATGCCCACAAGGTCATGTCGCGCTCGCTGGGCTGGCGCTTGTTGATCGTCGGCCTGCTGTTGCGCTACAAGCTCGACTTCAAATGGCGCCGCAAAGGCCGACGCGACCGTCGTGCCGCGCTGGGCAGCGCACTGGTCGCTGCGTTGCGCCGGTCGCTGATGGACCGCAACATCCCGCTGTGGCTGAACACCGACTTTGAAATTTTGCGCACCGAAAACGGCAGGGTCAGCGGTATGCAGGTGCGCCGTGCGGGCCAGGTACTGGAGCTGCAGGCTCGGCGTGCGGTGGTGTTCGGCTCCGGTGGTTTCGAGCAGAACCAGGCACTGCGTGAGCAATACCTGCCGCAACCGACCCTGCGCGCCTGGAGTGCCACACCCCCCGGCAACAACACCGGCGCAGCGCTGCAGGCCGGCCTGGCGCTGGGGGCGGCCACCGCCCTGATGGATTGGGCCTGGTGGGCGCCAACCATCGCTGTACCCGGTGAAGAAAAGCCGCGCGGGGTGTTTGCCGAGCGCGCCTTCCCGGGGGCAATCGTGGTCAACAGCCTGGGGCGGCGCTTTGTCAACGAAGCGGCGCCGTACCTTGAGTTTGTCGACGCGATGTACCGCGACCATCACCGCAGCGGTGGCAAGAGCATCCCGGCCTGGGTGATCTTCGATGGGCATTTTCGTTTCAACTATGCCATGGGCCCGCTGATGCCGGCACAAGTGATGCCCGACAGCCGCCTGCGCAAGGAATGGCTTGGCACCCTGTACTTCAAGGCCGATAGCCTGGCAGCGCTGGCAGGGCAGATCGGTGTCGATGCAGCCGGCCTGGCGCAGACGGCAGAGCGCATGAACGGGTTTGCCCAGCGTGGCGTCGACCTGGACTTTGGCCGGGGCGGCAACGTGTTTGACCGCTACTACGGCGACAGCAACGTCAAGCCCAACCCTTGCCTGGCGCCGCTGAGCAAGGGCCCGTTCTATGCCATGCGCCTGGACGCCGGAGACATTGGCACCAAGGGTGGCTTGCTGACCAACGAACATGCGCAGGTGCTTAGCCAGGATGGCGTCGCGATCCCAGGGTTGTATGCCATTGGCAATTGCTCGGCCTCGGTGATGGGTACCAGCTACCCCGGTGCCGGCGGCACCCTCGGCCCGGCCATGACCTTTGGCTACATCGCGGCCCGGCACATTGCCGCAAACGCGTAAGGAGCTGCCATGTCTGCTGCTGAAAAATCAACGTGCACCGATATTCAACCGGTGCTGCAGGTCGCCCACGCTGGCGCGTTGCACTGGGACGATCAGTGTGACGTGCTGGTGATTGGCTGGGGCGCGGCAGGTGCCTGCGCGGCCCTCGAAGCGCGTGCCCAAGGCGCCGATGTGCTGGTTGCCGACCGCTTTCAGGGCGGAGGCGCCAGCGCCAAGAGCGGGGGCGTGGTCTATGCCGGCGGCGGTACGCGCCAGCAGCGGGCTGCCGGTTTCGAGGACACGCCCGAAGCGATGTTTGCCTACCTCAGGCACGAGACCCAAGGCGTTGTGGCTGACGCCACCTTGCAGCGTTTTTGCCAGGCCAGCGCCGGCAACCTAGCGTGGCTGGAAAGCCATGGGGTGCCCTATGCCCACAGCATGCCGCCCGGTGGCAAAACCAGTTATCCCCCCGATGGCTGCTTTCTGTATTACTCGGGCAACGAGATGGTGCCCTCCCACCGGGGTGCGCTGGCACCTGCACCGCGCGGCCACCGTACCGTGGGCAAGGGGCAATGCGGTGCGGTGCTGTTCGCACACCTGAAGTCGGCGTGCCTGCGCAACGGTGTGCGGGCCCAGCTTCATGCTGCGGCCCGCCGCCTGGTGGTCGACAGCCGTGGGCGGGTACTTGGCGCCGAGTTGTGGTGCCTGCCCGCCGGCAGCAAGCAGGCGCAGTTGCATGCAACCTGGGCGGCACGTGCCGAACGCCTGCAAAACCTTGCGCCGCGATACAGCGAGACACTGCGCAAACGCCTGCGCCAACTGGAGCGCGATCATGCACGGCCGCGGCTGGTTCAGGCCCGGCGCGGCGTGGTGTTGAGCACGGGCGGGTTCATCTTCAATCGCGAGCTGATCGCCCAGCATGCCCCGAAATACCGGCGTAACTTCAAGGTCGGCGCCACGGGTTGCGATGGCAGTGGCTTGCGCCTGGGCCTGGCGGCCGGTGGCGTGGCCGACCGCCTGGCACGGGTTTCGGCGTGGCGCTTCATCAACCCGCCGTTATGTTGGCCCAAGGGCATCGTGGTCAACACGCTGGGGCGGCGCTTTGTAAACGAGGAAGTCTATGGCGCCACGCTGGGCGAGCCCCTGTGCGAAGAACAAGGCGGCAAGGCATGGCTGGTGCTGGACGCCCGCTTGCGCCGGCAAGCGATCAGGCAGGCACTGTTTGCGGGGTACTGGTGGTTCCAGAGTTTGCCAGCCTTGGCCCTGATGCTGTGGCGCGTGCGCAAGGGCCAGAGCATCGAACAGCTGGCTTACGCCACCGGGATGCGCAGTGATGAGCTGCGCAGTGCCCTGGGGGCCTACAACGCCGCAGCGCGCGGCGATGCCGCAGACCCCTTCGGCAAGTCTGCCGAGAGCCGCCAGGTGCTCGCCAAGGGGCCGTTCTACGCCTGTGACATTTCGGTCGGCAACCCGCTGTTCCCAATGGGCGCCTTGACCCTCGGCGGGCTGAAGGTCGATGAAAGCAACGGTGCCGTGCTGGATGCGCAGGGGCTGGCCATTGCCGGGCTTTATGCGGCGGGCCGCACGGCCATCGGCATTCCGTCGCACCTGTACGTCAGCGGCTTGTCGCTGGCCGATTGTGTGTTTTCCGGCAGGCGCGCAGGGCAGGCGGTAGCTGCAGCCCTGACGCCTGCGGTAATCGAAACCTGCGAGCAACCGACATGAGCCTGGACTACCAGACAGTGCGCGTAACCCGCGTGATTGAAGAAACCGCTGACAGCCGGTCGCTGGAGTTCGACCTGCCGGACGCGCTGAAGGCCCGGTTCGCCTATCAGCCGGGGCAGTTCCTGACGTTGCGGGTGCCGTGTGGCGACGGCTGGTTGCCGCGCTGCTATTCCCTCTCCAGTACGCCACTGGTAGATGAACCCCTGCGTGTCACCATCAAGCGGGTGCGCGATGGCCGCGCGTCCAACTGGCTGTGTGACGACGTGCAACCGGGTGACCACTTGCAGGTACTGGTGCCGGCCGGCGTGTTCGTGCCCCGGCAGCTGGACACCGACCTGCTGCTGTTTGGCGCCGGCAGTGGGGTAACCCCGGTGCTGTCGATTCTGCGTTCGGCGCTGTTGGCCGGGCACGGGCGGGTGCTGTTGGTTTATGCCAACCGCGACGAGGGCTCCGTGATTTTCCGCGACCAGCTCAAAGCCCTGGCCAGTGCGCACCCGCAGCGCCTGCAGGTGATTCATTGGCTCGACTCGGTGCAGGGCACCCCGTCAATTGACCAGTTGGCCGAGCTTGCGCGCCCGTTCGCACACGCCGAAGCGTTCATCTGTGGCCCTGGGCCATTTATGGATGCTGCGGTCAAGGCATTGCACAACCTGGGAATGCCGGGCGCCAAGGTGCATGTCGAGCGCTTTGTCTCCTTGCCCGAAGAAGGAACGGTCAGTGCGCCGCAGGTGCTGGATACCTCGCGGCCTTGCAGCCAGCTTTCGGTGCGCCTGGATGGCGAGGAGTTCGAAGTGCCCTGCGCCGAAGGCGAGACCCTGCTCGATGCCATGCGCCGTGCCGGCCTGAAACCGCCAAGCTCGTGCCTGGTCGGTGCCTGTGCCACGTGCATGTGCACGGTTGAAAGCGGTGTTGTGCAGATGCTGCGTAACGATGCCCTGGATGCCCATGAAATCGAGCAGGGCTGGGCGCTGGCGTGCCAGTCACTGGCCCGCAGCGAACACCTTCGTGTGATTTTCCCCGAATAACCTGACTGGCGAGTTTGTCACCATGACCTCAACTACCGCACTGCCGGGCACCGTCAATGCCTGGAACCCATTGCCCCTGTCGATTCCGGCCATGCTATTTGCCAGTGCCGAGCGCCACGCCGGCCGGGTGGCAATCGAGGAAGAAGGCGTTGCCATCGCCTACCGTGACCTGCCTGACCTGGCCCTGGGGGTGTGCCGTAGCCTCATGGCAGCCGGCGTGCAGGCGGGCGACCGCGTGGCCATCTGGGCACCCAACTGCCGCGACTGGGTCATTGCTGCGCTCGGCGTGCATTGTGCTGGCGCGGTACTGGTACCGATCAACACCCGTATGAAGGGCGCCGAGGCGGCCGATATCCTGCAGCGCAGCGAAGCCCGGGTGTTATTGATGCAGGGGCAGTTCCTCGGCGTGGACTACCCGGCGATGCTGCAACCGTGGCGCCCGGCCAGCCTGGAGCAGGTGGTGGTGTTCGGTGCAGCGCCCGCGCCCGCAGCGGCCGACCTCGACTGGCCCACGTTTATCGGCAACGGCGCCGCTGTTAGCGAAACACAGGCCAGGCAGCGCGCTGCGGGGGTAGGGCCGCGTGACTTGTCCGACCTGCTGTTCACGTCAGGTACCACCGGCAAGCCCAAGGGCGTGATGAGCGCCCACGGGCAAACCCTGCGGGCCTTCAACGAATATGTGAAGGCCATTGGCTTGCTGCCCGGTGATCGCTATCTGATCATCAACCCGTTTTTCCATGCGTTTGGCTACAAGGCGGGTTGGTTGACCTGCCTGCTGGCCGGGGCGACTATTTTGCCGCATGCCGTGTTCGACGCCGAGGTGGTATTCCAGCGCATTGCCGCCGAACGCATCAGTGTGCTGCCGGGGCCGCCAACCTTGTATTTGTCGATGCTTGCGCACCCGCGCCTGGCCGAGACCGACCTGTCGAGCCTGCGCATTGCCGTGACCGGCTCTTCGACCATACCGCCCGTGCTGATCGAGCGCATGCGCGTTGAACTGGGTATCCGCGTGGTGACCACTGCCTACGGCCTGACCGAATGCGGCGGGCTGGCGACCATGTGCAACCCTGATGACCCTGCCGACGTGGTTGCCGGTACCAGCGGCCGGGCGATTGACGACACCGAGGTGAGCATCCGTTCGGCGCTCAATCAGCCAGTGGCGACCGGTGAGTCCGGGGAGATCTGCCTGCGCGGCTTTCATGTGATGCGGGGCTATTTCAATGACCCGGAAGCCACCGCACAGGCGATAGATGCCGATGGCTGGCTGCACACCGGCGACATCGGCAACCTGGATGCGGCCGGCAACCTGCAAATTACCGACCGGCTCAAGGACATGTTCATTGTCGGTGGCTTCAACTGCTACCCGGCAGAAATCGAAGCCGGGTTGATTCAGCACCCGGCCATTGCCCAGGTGGCGGTCATCGGGGTAGCGGACGAGCGCATGGGGGAGGTGGGGTGTGCCTGCGTGGTACTGCGCCAAGGCCAGCAACTGGACGCGTCAGCCCTGATCGCCTGGGCACGGGAGCGCATGGCCAACTACAAGGTACCGCGGCATGTGCGGTTTTTTCAGGCGTTACCCGTCAATGCTTCGAACAAGGTGGTCAAGGGCGAGTTGCGTGACGCTGTACATGCATGAGCAGGCAGGGGCGGCTTTGCACCGCCCCTGCCCGTGCAGGCGCCCGCTTCAGTGGCCTTCAAAGCATGCAGGGCGCTTTTCGATGAAGGCCTGCATGCCTTCTTTCTGATCCCGTGACGCAAACAGCAGTGCATTGGCCTTGCGCTCCAGCGCCAACCCCGCCTCGAGCGGCGCATCCATGCCGGCCAGGATCACTTCCTTGATCTGTTCGGCCGCCAGCGGCGGCATTGCCGCGATCACCTGCGCGAGTTGCAGCGCCTGAGCCAGCACCTGGTCATCGTCCACCACCTCGCTGACCAGCCCGGCCAGCCAGGCTTCCTCGGCGCTGATCGGTTGCCCGGTCAGCGCCATACGCATGGCTTTCGCCTTGCCCACCGCCCTCACCAGGCGTTGGGTGCCACCAATGCCCGGCATGATGCCAATGCGAATTTCCGGTTGGCAGAACCGTGCACTGCGCCCGGCGACGATGATGTCGGCGAGCATCGCCAGCTCGCAGCCACCGCCGTAGGCATAGCCGCACACGGCTGCAATCACCGGTTTCGGGCAATGCTGGATCGGCGCCCAGACCCGCTCGGTGTGGCGCTGGTAAATATCGATCGGGCCTACCCCGGCCAGGCTATTGATATCGCCACCGGCAGCAAACACTTTGTCGCCTCCGGTCAGCAGAATGCAGCGTACCTCCGGGTTGCTGGCCAGCTCGGCAAAATGCTGCGACAGCAAGGCTTGCAGCTCCAGGCTAAGGGCGTTGGTCGCGTGTGGGCGGTTGAGCCGCACCAGGGTTACACCCGGCGCCGGGTATTCCAGCAGCACCGGGGCGGTCAGTGAGTCAGACATGGTCAACCTCAGGCATGGGGCGCCTCCGGGTGGGCGCCGTTGCGCGGATTGTTGCGGTCACTACCCCGGTTTTCATCGTCCGTTCAGACGACGAGGCTTGCGCGCATTGCCCCTAGAGTGACCCTCAACACAAGCATGAGGGGCACGCCATGAGCGGTCACGCGGGGCTGGATTACAACGGCAAGGTGGTGCTGGTCACGGGCGGTACCAAGGGTATTGGTGCAGGTATTGCCCGCAGCTTTCTGGCGGCGGGTGCCAGGGTGGTCGTATGCGGGCGCACGGCGCCCGAGCAATTGCCGCAGGTGGGGGATGCGCAGGCAGCGTTCATTGCGGCCGATGTCCGTGACCAAGGTGCGCTGCAAGGGCTGTTCGACACCTTGCGCCAGGACTACGGCCGCCTCGACGTGCTCATCAACAACGCCGGTGGTAGCCCCACGGCTGACGCGGCCAGCGCTTCGCCACGCTTCCACGAAGGGGTCATCCGCCTGAACCTGATTGCCCCGTTGAACGTGGCCCAGCAGGCCAACCTGCTGATGCAGGCGCAAGCCGGCGGTGGCTGCATCGTGTTCATCGGCAGTGTCAGCGGGCTGCGGGCCTCGCCAGGCACCGCCGCTTACGGTGCAGCCAAGGCCGGGGTAATCGCCCTGGTGCAATCGCTGGCTGCCGAATGGGCGCCCAAGGTGCGGGTTGTGGCGGTCAGCCCAGGGCTGGTTCGCACCGAACTTGCCCACCTGCATTACGGCGACGAGGCCGGTATCGCCGCAGTCGGCGCTGGCATTCCGGCCGGGCGCCTGGCCGTGCCCGAAGACATTGGCAACGCCTGCCTGTACATCGCCTCACCGCTGGCCGGCTACGCCAGTGGTTGCAACCTGTTGTTGCATGGCGGCGGTGAACGCCCGGCTTACCTCGGCGCGGCGCAGGTCGCGCCGCACTGATAGACCCACCTCGGCGTTGCAGTCGCGGGCGCCGCTTTGAACACGCAGGAGACGAACGTGGCTGATCCACAATTGCTATCCAAAGTGCGCGCCCTGATCGGGCGCCAGTACGGGCGCGTGAATGCCTGGGATGAGGTCAACGCGCCGATGATTCGCCATTGGTGCGAAGTCATCGGCCTGGACAACCCGCTGTACACCGACCCGGTGGCCGCTGCCGGCAGTTGCAATGACGGCATTGTCGCCCCGCCGCCCATGCTGCAGATCTGGTGCATGGAAGGCTTTCATATCAACAACTATGCCCCAGGCTCGACCACAGACAACCCGTATGAAGTGCTGGGCCTGATCGAAAGCTACGGCTACCCCTCGGTGGTGGCGGTGAACTCGGAGCTTACCTTCGAACGCAACCTGCGCCTGGGCGAAAAGCTGTACTACACCACGCGGCTCGAATCGGTCGGTGATGAGAAAACCACCGGGCTGGGCACCGGCTTTTTCGTCACCCTGATCATGGAGTACTTCGCGCAACACACCAGCGGCGACGAAAAAGTCGGTGAGTTGCTGTTCCGCGTGTTCAAGTTCCGTGCCGCCAACGTGCACGCGGCCCAAGCCCAGGTCGTATCCGAGCCGGTGCAGGCCAAGCGGCCAGCGCCCGGGGTCAGCGACGACACGCGCTATTTCTGGGAGGGCTGCGAGCAAGGCCAGTTGCTGATTCAGCGCTGCACGCAATGCGCCACCTTGCGTCACCCACCCGCACCAGTGTGTACCGCTTGCCACAGCTTTGACTGGGACACCCTGCAGGCCAGCGGCAAAGGCCAGCTTTATTCCTTTGTGGTCATGCATTACCCGCAGGTAGCGCCGTTCGACCACCCCAACCCGATTGGCCTGATCGAACTGGATGAGGGCGTGCGCCTGATTGCCGGGCTGGTCGGTGTTACGCGCGAACAGTTGCAGATCGGCCAGCGCGTCCAGGTCGAGTTCCAGACCTTCGACGACAACCTCGCGTTGCCGTTGTTCCGGCCATTGGCAGAGTAGGGGGCAGCATGGATTTCGAACTCAATGAAGACCAGCGCGCCATTGCCGAAATGGCCGGCAGCCTGATGAGTGACTATTGCACCGACGAATGCCTGCGCGACTGGGACCTGTCCGGCCAGCCCTACATGCAGGCGCTGTGGGCCAGCTGCATCGAGACCGGCCTGCACGCACTGGCCATTCCGGAAGCGGCTGGGGGCAGCGGCCTGGGCATGACCGAACTGATCCAGGTACTGGATGCACAGGGCGGCGCCCTGGCCCAGGTGCCGCTGTGGCGCCACCAGTTGGCAGCCGCCACGCTGGCGCAGTTCGGTGGCACGGCCTTGCAGCCATGGGTGGAGCAAGCCGCCGCCGGCACCGGGCTGTTGACGGTGACACTCGACGGCTTGACCAGCGTACGCGGCATCGAGCTGCAGGCATCGGCCGAAGGCGCCGACTGGCGTTTACGCGGGCGGGTTGCGGCGTTGGCGCTGGCCGAGCAGTCGGCAGCGGCGTTGGTACTGGCGTTGGTCCAGGGGCAGCCACGGCTGGTGCTGTTGGACCTGGCGCAGGCGGGCATCAGCCGTGTACCGGGCACCATGACCCACGGCGAGGCGTTCGCCGACCTGCACCTTGATGGCGCCTTGCTGAGCCATAGCCACGTACTGCCAGAAGCCGCGCTGGGCTGGCTGGCGCCTCGTGCGATCGCTGCATTGGCAGCGTTGCAGTTGGGGGTCAGTGCCGAGCAGGTGCACCGCACGGTGGCCTACATCGGAGAGCGCCAACAGTTCGACCGCCCGATTGGCAGCTTCCAGGCGGTGCAAATGAGCATGGCCGACAGCCACGTGCAGCTGGAGGTATTGCGCAGTGCCCTGTGGCAGCTGTGCTACCGCCTTGACGCAGGCCTGGCAGCGCCTAGCGAAGCCTTGGCCACCGCCTACCTGGCGTGCGAGGCCGGGCACCGTATTGGCCATGCCGCACAGCATGTGCACGGCGGCATTGGTGTCGACCTGACGTACCCGATCCACCGGTTCCTGTATTGGAGCCGCGGCCTGGCCAGTGCGCTGGGCGGGTCGTCGGTGATCCTGGAACGTCTTGGCGACTGGCTGAACGATAACGACACCTTGGGATGGAAATATGACCTTGAAGAACACCAAGCGCTTTGAAGACGTAGGCCTCGGCGAGCAACTGCCGGAGCTGACGATTCCAATCACGGTCGGCCTGATTGCCGGCGGGGCGATAGCCACCCGTGACTATTTCCCGGGGCATCACGACCTGGAAGCGGCCCAGGCACTGGGTTCACCGCATATTTTCATGAACATCCTCACCACCAATGGTTTGGTGCAACGCTTTGTGGAGCAGTGGAGCGGCCCGCAGGTGCAGTTCAAGGCCCTGAAAATCAAGCTGGGCGCACCGAACTACCCCGGTGACAGCATGACCTTCAGTGGCGCAGTGACACATCAGGATGCGGCCACACGCAGTGTGGAAGTGACCCTCAAGGGCCAGAACGCCATGGGTAATCACGTGATCGGCACGGTCTCGCTGGTACTGCCTTAATTTGCTGGAGACAACACAAATGACGCATTCGACGCTATCCGGGCGCGCCGCCATTGCCGGCTTGGGCGCGACCGAGTTTTCCAAGAACTCCGGGCGTACCGAGCTGCGCCTGGCCATGGAAGCCACCTTGGCAGCACTCAAAGACGCTGGCATCGACCCCAGTGAGGTGGAAGGGTTCAGCTCCTACTCGGTGGACAAGGTGCCCGAGTACGAGATCGCCCGCTTGCTGGGCTGCAAGGACGTCAAGTTCTTCTCCCAGGTGCCGCACGGTGGTGGGGCTGCCTGCGGGCCGGTGATGCACGCGGCCATGGCCGTGGCGACTGGCGTGGCCAAGGTGGTAGTCGTGTACCGGGCCATGAACGAGCGTTCCTGGTACCGCTTTGGTACCGGCAGCTACGGCTTTGCCTCGACCCCCACCTTTGAAAACGTCAATTACGGTTGGTACATGCCCCATGGCTTTCATACCCCCGCGGCCTGGGTCGGCATGTTTGCCCAGCGCTACATGCACACCTATGGCGCCACGTCCGAAGACTTTGGCCGGGTAGCCGTGGCGGTGCGCGACTTTGCCGCCACCAACCCGCAGGCGTTTTTCCACGGCAAGCCGATCACCCTCGAAGAGCACCAGGCTTCGCGCTGGATCTGCGAGCCTTTGCACCTGCTTGATTGCTGCCAGGAGTCCGACGGGGCGGTGGCCATGGTCATCACCTCGGTGGAGCGTGCCAAAGACCTGAAGCAGAAGCCGGTGCTGATCAAGGCCGGGGCGCAAGGTATCAGTGCCGGCCAGCAAGTGATGACTTCGTATTACCGCGACGACATTACCGGCCTGCCGGAAATGGGCGTGGTGGCCAAAGAGCTGTATCAGCAGTCGGGGTTAGGCCCGGAGGCCTTCCAGACGGCGATCATCTACGACCATTTCACCCCGTTCGTATTGCCACAGCTGGAGGAGTTCGGCTTCGCCAGGCGTGGCGAGGCCAAGGACTTCATCCGTGCCGGGCACCATGCCCGGGGTGGCAAGCTGCCGATCAATACCCACGGCGGGCAGCTGGGGGAGGCATACATCCACGGCATGAACGGCATTGCCGAAGCCGTGCGCCAGGTTCGCGGCACGGCAGTGAATCAGGTGGCGGACGTTGAAAACGTGCTGGTTACCGCCGGAACCGGCGTGCCGACCAGCGGCCTGATTCTCGGCACGGTATAAGGAGCGCCCCATGTTCGTCGACCTCACCCCCGAGCAGCGTGCCCTGCGCCTGAAGGTTCGGGACTATTTCCAGAACCTCATGACCCCTGAACTGCGCCAGCAGATGCGCGGTACCGAAGGCGGCGAGCTGTTTCGCCGCACCATCGTCCAGATCGGCCGTGACGGCTGGCTGGCGGTTGGCTGGCCGAAAGCCTATGGCGGGCAGGGCTATGCGGCCACCGAACAATTGATCTTCTTTGAAGAGGCCAACATTGCCGGGGCACCGCTGCCCTTCGTGACCATCAGCACGGTGGGCCCGGCGTTGATGGCACATGGTTCGGCGCTGCAGAAGGAAAAGTTTTTGCCGGGCATCGCTGCAGGCGAAATCAACTTTGCCATTGGCTATTCCGAAGCCAGCGCAGGCAGCGACCTGGCGGTGCTGAAAACCAGCGCCCGGGAAGAGGCCGACGGGTTTGTGGTGAATGGCAGCAAGTTATGGACCTCGGGTGCCGATTCGGCGGACTACATCTGGCTGGCGGCGCGCACCGACCCCGAACGGCCACGCCACAAGGGTATTTCAATCCTGATTCTCGATACCCAGGCCGAAGGTTTTTCCAGCACGCTCATCCCGACCTCCGGAAACCCCACGGCGGCCACGTATTACGATAACGTACGGGTCCCGCGGGACATGCTGGTGGGTGAGCTGCACGGTGGCTGGAAGCTGATCACTGCACAGCTCAACCATGAGCGCCTTGGCCTGGGTGCCTGGTCAGACAAAGTGGTCAGCCTGTTCAGCCGCGTCTATCTATGGGCACGTTGTGCCGACGAACAGGGCCATCGTGCCACTGACCATGCCTGGGTGCGCCGCGATCTGGCAGAGTGTTACGCAAGGCTCGAAGCCATGCGCCTGATCAACTTCCGTATCGCTGCCGACCTTGAGCACGACCGGGTTGATGTGGCCCTGGCGTCGACGACCAAGGTCTACGGCTCGGAATCGGCCATCGAGATCTTGCGCAAATTGTCGGCCATTGTCGGCGCCAGCGGCTTGACCCGCGCCGGCTCGGCCGCCGCGTATCTGCTGGGTGAACTGGAGTACGAAGTACGGGCCTCGGTCAACCTCACCTTCGGCGGGGGCACCAACGAGATCCAGCGAGAACTGATTGCCCAGTTTGGCCTGGGCATGCCACGCGCAGCGCGTTGAAGCACGAAGCAGGGGCACTGCGCCCCGCGTGACAATAACAATAACGTCCCTTTCAGGTGAACGAATGAGCGCAATCGAGCAATTCAGGCAAGAGACGCGTGACTGGCTGCAGGCAAACTGCCCGCCGTCAATGCGCACGGCCACTTCCGAAGGCGAGATCGTCTGGGGTGGCCGGCAGGTGGAGTTTCCCAGTGCCGACGCCCGGGTCTGGTTCGAGCGTATGCGTGACAAAGGCTGGTTCTGCCCGCAATGGCCTGTGGAATATGGGGGCGGTGGCCTGAGCGATGCGTTCAACGCCGTGCTGGAAAGCGAGCTGCGCAAGCTCAAGTGCCGCCCGGCGCAAATCAACCTGGGCATCTGGATGCTTGGCCCGGTATTGCTGGAGTTTGGCAGCGAAGCGCAAAAGCTGGCGTTGCTGCCACCGATGTGCCGCGGTGAAGTGCGCTGGTGCCAGGGCTTCTCCGAGCCCAATGCCGGCTCGGACCTGGCCAGCCTGAAAACCTCGGCCACTGTCGATGGCGATGACTTCGTCATCAACGGGACCAAGATCTGGACCTCCTACGGCGACAAGTCCGACTGGATGTACGCCCTGGTACGCACTGACCCCAAGGCGCCCAAGCACGAAGGTATCAGCCTGATCGTGCTGGACATGCAAAGCCCGGGGGTGAGCGTGTCGCCGATCGACCTTATCAGCGGCAAATCAGCCTTCTGCCAGGTGTTTTTCGACAATGTGCGGGTGCCGCGCAGCCAATTGATCGGGCCGCTGAACGGTGGCTGGAACCTGGGCAAGCGCCTGTTGCAGCATGAACGCAAGGCGATGTCCAAGTTCGGCGAGTTCAGCCTGCCCACGCACTTTGATCTGCTGGCGCTGATTGAGCAGTACCTGCCCGACAGCCAGGCCCCTGCCGACCAGGCACTGCGAGCACGTGCCCAGGCCTGCGCGATGAACGAACAGGCCTACAACCTGACCGTGCAACGCCTGGGCGAGGAAGCCCGGGCTGGCATGGACACCAGCGCGCTCATGGCAATCATGAAACTGGTGCATACCGAGCAGGAACGCGAAAAGTTCGAGATCTTGCTCGATGCCCTTGGCTACCGCGCACTGGGTGCTGCAGGCGAGGCATTCGCTGAGCAGGAGTTGGCGATTACCCGTGGCTGGCTGAACAGCTATGCCTTGACCATCTCGGGTGGCTCGTCGGAAGTGCAGCTGAATGTAATCGCCAAGCGGGTCCTGAACCTGCCAAGCGCTTGAGGGAGTGTGATCATGAGTCTGGTGTATAGCGAAGAGCAACGCCTGCTGGCCGACAGCGCCCGTGAGTTTCTTGCCGCGCGCAGCCCAGTGGCGGCGCAGCGGCGGTTGCGCGACACGGCACAACAGCCGGGTTACGACCCGCAGCTGGGGCAAGAGGCCGTGGGGCTGGGCTGGAGTGGCATACCGTTCCCTGAGGCGCTGGGTGGCCTGGCGTTTGGTTGCATGGGCCTTGGGCCGGTCTTTGAGGCGATCGGTGGCAACCTTGTGGCGACACCCTTGTTGTCCAGTGTCGTGCTCGCGGGCTCGTTGCTGCACTTGGCGGGTTCGCCCGCCCAGCAGGACCAGTGGCTGACTGCGTTGATCAGCGGTGAGCGCCGGTTGGCCCTGGCGCTGGACGAAAAACCGCGACACGACCCGGCGCAGACCGCACTGGCGGCAACCAAGGTAGCGGGTGGCTACCGCCTTGAGGGCGACAAGTGCTTTGTCATCGATGGCCTGGGTGCCGATGCCTACCTGGTTGCGGCGCGTACCGCCGGGCAGGCCGGCGACGAGCAGGGCATCAGCGTGTTTCTACTGCCGGCCGCTACGCCGGGGCTGCACATCAACACGCTGGCCCTGATCGATTCACGCAATTGTGCCTGGCTGCGCCTGCGTGATGTACAGGTGCCGGACGCAGCCCTGCTGGGCAGTGCCGGCGCGGCCTGGTCGGCGCTGGAAGAAAGCCTCGATCGCGGCCGCGCATGCCTGGCCGCAGAGCTGCTGGGCGCTGCCGATCATTTGTTTGCCATGACCCTGGGCTACCTCAAGACCCGTGTCCAGTTCGATGCCCCGATCGGCTCGTTCCAGGCCCTGCAGCACCGCGCAGCGCGCCTGCATGTGGAGCTGCAATTGGCCCGTAGTGCGGTGATGGCAGGCTTGTCAGCACTGGAAAACCAGCACTTGAGTGCGGGCGAGCGTGGTCGCCTGGTCAGCCTGGCCAAATGGAAGGCCGGCGAAGTCGCGGCGCAAGTCAGTAATGAGGCGGTGCAGATGCATGGCGGTATTGGCGTCACCGATGAGCTGGATGTCGGCTTGTACCTCAAGCGCATAAGGGTTGCCCAGGCATGCCTGGGTGACAGTGACTTTCAGTGCGCACGCTATGGCGCCCTCAAGTCCTCGGAGAACTGAACGATGAAGCTGGAACAGTGGCACAGCGCGTGGCAGCAGTTGATTGGCCCCGGCTCGCCGTACGAAGTGGCAACTGCGCCCGAGGGTGGGCTGCGGTATTTCCGTCATGCCGCGGCCAACCTGCTTGAGGCAATCGATGCCGGCCGGGTGCATGGCGAGCGTGAGTTTCTGGTGTGGGAACAGCAACGCCTGACGTTCGATGGGTTTTTCCAACAGGTCGACCGCCTGGCGGGGCAACTTTCACAACGGTTTGCTGTTGCCCAGGGCGACCGGGTGGCCATCGCCATGCGCAACCAGCCTGCCTGGCTGGTGGCGTTCGTGGCGATTCAACGCTGCGGCGCGGTGTGCGTACCGCTAAATAGCTGGGGCCTGCGTGACGAGCTGTTGCACGGGTTGCAGGACAGCGGCGCGCGGGTGCTGGTGTGTGACCTGCAGCGCCTGCAGTTCCTTAAAGGTGACCTGATCGACGAGCGCTTGCCTGCCATTGTGGTCGGCGCGGCCGGGCAGGCGTTGCCGTCCAATTGCCAACCTTACGAGGCGCTGGCAGAGGCGCCGTTGCTGGCACTGCCGCCCATCAGCATCGCGCCTGATGACCCGGCGCTGATCCTTTACACCTCGGGCACTACCAGCCGCGCCAAGGGTGTGTTGTCCAGCCACCGGGCCATTTGCCAGGCACTGGCAGCGCTGGAATTCCAGGGGGCATTTTGCGCGCTGAGCTCGCCCGAGCGGATCAAGGCGGTGATCGACAGCGGCTTGCCGCCGACCAACCTGATGGCGGTGCCGTTGTTCCATGTCAGTGGCCTGCATGCACAATTTCTGTTGGCGCTACGCAGTGGCCGGCGTTTGCTGCTGATGTACAAGTGGGACGTGGACAAGGCGTTCGACCTGATCCGTGACGAGCGCTGCACCCAGTTCAACGGTGCGCCGGTCATGATGCAGCAGTTGCTCAACTCGCCGCGTTTCGCCAGCAGCGACAGCGACTCCCTCCATGGCCTGGGCCTTGGCGGGGCGGCAGCTTCCAGCCGGTTGCTGGCCCATATCACCCGGCTCAAACCCCTGGCCATTGGTGGCAGTGGTTATGGCCTGACCGAGAGCAACGGCATTTGCGCCGCCGTGGGTGGCGATCAGTTCGCCTACAAGCCCGACTCGGTCGGCTGGCCGCTGCCGATTGTCGATGTGTGCATTGGCCCTGACCCGGGTTCGCCGCTGCCGGCCGGGCACAGTGGCCTGATCTGGTTGCGCTCCCCGACCCTGATGAATGCCTACTGGCAGTTGCCGCAGGCCAGCGCCGAGGCGGTGCAGGACGGCTGGCTGGATACCGGGGATATTGGCCACCTGGATGATGAGGGTTTTCTCTACATCACCGACCGGGCCAAGGACCTTATCAACCGTGCCGGCGAGATGATCTCCGCCAGCGAGGTCGAGTCGTGCATCTGCGAAATGCCTGGCGTGGTCGAAGCCGCTGCCTTTGCAATTGCCGACGATGACCTGGGTGAACGGTTGGCGCTGGTATTGCGCTGCGAGCAGGTACCGGCGCCGTCCAGCGAGCAGGTATGCGCCTTTATCGGGCAGCGGCTGGCGGCTTACAAGGTACCGGCCGAGGTGCACCTGCTGCACACCCCTTTGCCGCGCAATGCGTCGGGCAAGCTGATCAAGGCGCAGCTCAGGGAATTATTGGTCGACGCCTGACCGCGTAGTCTTTCCGGACGATGTTCTCCCCGGCAGATCAGGAACAATGGAGTACCCCAGTAGTCCTGGTCTGCGAAGGAGTCAACCGATGAAAACAACAACAGGCGTGATGTTCGTAGCAGCAGTGGCCGTCAATATCGGCCTGCAAGGCAACGCACTTGCGCAAGTCTCGCCAGAAGAAGCGGCCAAGCTCGGTAATCAACTGACCTGCGTCGGTGCTGAAAAGGCCGGCAATGCCGAGGGCACCATTCCACCCTACACCGGCAAGTACCTGGGTGAAGTGCCGGGCTGGAACCACGTGAAGTTTTCCGGTGATCAGCCGGTTGACCCTTACGCCAACGAAAAGCCGGTACTGGTGATTACGGCGCAGAACATGAGCCAGTATGAAAGCCACCTGACCGAAGGCCAGAAGGCATTGTTCAAGCGTTATCCCACCACCTACAAGATGAACGTCTACCCGGGGCACCGCGACTTTCGCTACCCGGACTACGTTTGCGAGCGGGTAAAACACAACGCCTTGCATGCCAGGCTGGTTGATGACGGCATGGGCATCGAGGGCCTTGGCCAGGTACCGTTCCCGATCCCGAAGAACGGCCTGGAGCTTTTGTGGAATCACCAGTTGCCAGCCCGTGCCTATACCGAAGAAAAAGTCAGCGACCTGGCGTCGGTATTGCCCAACGGCAGCATTGGCTGGGGGCGTGCGCACGCCCGCAACATGTCCCAGGCCAACTCGCCGACCGTCGAGCCGAAGACCGAAGATGGCGTACAGGCGATGAGCTGGAACACCACCTTGAAGCCTGCGCGGGACAATGGCGTGGTGAGCATTTCGCATGAGCCCTACAACTTCCTGGCCAACCCGCGTCAGGCCTGGAGCTACAGCCCATCCACCCGCCGCGTGCGGCAGCTGCCCGGCTACGGCTATGACCAGCCGATGATTGGCACCAACGGCACCATGACCGTGGACGAGGACCGCCTGTACAACGGCTCGCCCGAGCGCTTCAACTGGACATTGATCGGCAAGCGTGAAATCTATGTGCCAGCCAATGCCTACAAGCCCAATGCCGGTGATGTGAAATACGCCAGCATATTGACCCCGAATCACCCCAACCCCGACTACATGCGCTATGAACTGCGCCGGGTGTGGGTGCTTGAGGCGAAGTTGAAGGAAGGCTATCGCCATGTCTATGGCAAGCGTGTGCTGTTTATCGACGAAGACACCTGGAACTCGGTGCTGGCAGACAACTACGACAGCCGTGGTGCCCTGTGGAAGCATGCAATGATCAACTACTACTACCACCCGGACATGAGTGCCTGGCAGGCTGGCTCGCAGTTTTTCATGGACCTGAACTCTGGCCAGTACACCGGTTACGGCATGACCAACGAAGCGAAGAAAGGGCCGATCCTCAACGAAGCCAAGTTCACACCGGACATGTACACCGCCGATGCCGCGCGGGCGATGGGGCGTTAACGGCCTCGATCAGCGGTATGTAGCAAACCAGGTCGGTTGCCTGCAAGGCAGCCTACCTGGGCATCGGGCCGCTATGCGGCCCTTTTTTATTGGCCGGTGCCATGCAACGCGTTGCCCAGGTGTTCGCCGTGCCTTTAGCATCGCCTATGCGATCGAGCGCCGCCCGCGCGGCGCTTCGCGGCACAAGGCCGCTCCCACATCTGTTTCGGGCCAATTATGCCTGTGCCTTTTGCGCGCGCACCCTGGGTGCATGGCTGGAGATTGATGAAAAGCGGCGGCGTCCCCTTCAATATCGAAGGGAACAAACAAGGCGGGCAGAGGTGACCTCACAGAAGTAATTGGCCCGAAACAGACTGTGGGAACGGGCTTGTCCTAATGCCAGTCAGTTAAGAAAAGACAGAGTGTTCTCCATGCTTTTAGCAGCGCCTATTCGATCGCGCGCCGCCCGCGCGGCGCTTCGCGGCACAAGGCCGCTCCCACATCTGTTTCGGGCCAG
>NZ_JBJDNB010000050.1:0-42330 GCF_044900445.1 Pseudomonas sp. NPDC089407 | reverse complement strand
TTTGGTTAAGAGCTTTTCGTCTCAACCGAGGCGCGCATTCTACGCTTTCCTCAGAGCCTGTCAAGCGTTTATTTTGAAGTTTTTTGCGAGAAACTTGTTTAGCTTCAAACACTTGACTCAACAGGGTAGCTAGCATTGCTCGCTACCGCGTTGGAATGGTGCGCATTATAGGGTGGGGAATTTTTTGGTCAACCTTTAATTTCAATAATTTAGAATATTTTTGAAAAAGTCGTGTTGGGGGTGTCAGGTGCTCGTCGTCAGCCTTGCAGCGCTTGGGAGATCGAGCGCCGCCCGCGCGGCGCTTCGCGGCTAAAGCCGCTCCTACGTTTATTTCGGGCCAATTATGCCTGTGACATCGGCGCGCGCATGCTGGGTGCATGGCGGGAGGTGGATATAAAGAGTGGGCAGGGCTGTAAAACTCTCGCCTGGTATCTTGCCCCACAGCCTGATAACTGCGCACTATATTGCTCAGTTGCTCACTTCGCCCAAGGATTGCCGCACACAAATGACAACCCAGCACCGTAGCCTGGCCGCCACCCTCTTCCCGATCGGCCTACTGCTTATCGCCATGGCATCGATCCAGTCGGGTGCCTCCCTGGCCAAAAGCATGTTCCCCATCGTCGGCGCACAAGGCACCACCACCCTGCGCCTCATTTTCGCCAGCATCATCATGCTGCTGATACTGCGCCCCTGGCGGGTACGCATGACCGCCACCACCCTGCGCAACGTGGTCATCTATGGCATGGCACTGGGCGGCATGAACTTCCTCTTCTATATGGCGCTGCAAACGGTGCCTATCGGCATCGCCGTAGCACTGGAGTTTACCGGCCCGCTGGCCGTGGCAATTTTCTCTTCGCGCCGGCCAATCGACTTTCTGTGGATTGCCCTGGCCATTGCCGGCCTGCTGCTGTTACTGCCGGCAGGCCATGGCGGGCAAGCTCTCGACCCAGCGGGTGCCGCCTATGCATTGGGGGCAGGTGTGTGCTGGGCACTGTACATACTGTTCGGGCAACGTGCCGGCGCCGAGCATGGTATCCAGAGTGCAGCCCTGGGGGTGGTGGTCGCCGCCCTGTTCGTCGCCCCTATCGGCATCGCCCATGCCGGTAGCGCACTGCTCACACCCGCCCTGATCCCTGTCGCCCTGGCCGTTGCCGTGCTATCCACTGCCCTGCCCTACAGCCTGGAGATGATTGCCCTGACACGCATCCCCGCACGCACTTTCGGTACCCTGATGAGCATCGAACCGGCATTTGGCGCACTGTCCGGCCTGCTATTCCTCGGCGAAGTGCTGACCACGACCCAATGGCTGGCGATTCTGGCCATCATTGCTGCATCGGTTGGCACTACCTTGTCGATGCGCAAGGAAGCCAGCCCACCCATCGCAGCAGACTGATATGAGAAATATTTTCATTTGAGACAACATTAGTGATTGTAGCGGCCCGCCTCGCTGATTAAGCTGTCACGGAATCATCATCTTTACGCTATCTACTGAAGCGAACACGGACGCTGGGGACACTTCAGGAAAAACCGAAGCGATAACGACAGGGCCTGACATTTGATACGCCCTGCATTTAAGGACAGGAATGAAACGTATTTTTCTCATCCTGGCCATCTTGGCTATTGCTGGATGCGCCGCCACAGCCAAGACAGAGGTCAAAAAGGGCAAGAAGGGCCTGCATATCAATTGTTCCGGCCTTTCGTCCTCGTGGGACAATTGCTACAGCAAGGCCGCGAGCTCTTGCAGCACGCGCGGCTACCGGGTGATCGCACGCTCGGGAGAGAGTGATGGAGAACCTGGTGACTATTTGTTCGGCATCAACCCCGCGGGTTACACCAGCCGCAGCATGATCGTCATCTGCAAGTAGCACGAAGGGCAGCCCAATGGCTGCCCTTTTCATTGGCCATTACAGCGGCGCAGTACGTGCCTGTAACCAGGCCAACGCATCCCCGTTGAGCAAGGGGGCCAGGCGCTCGTACACCGTGGCGTGATAGCCATTGAGCCAGTCCAGCTCTTCCTTGGCCAGCCGCTCGGGCAACAGGCAACGGGTATCGATCGGGCACAGCGTCAGGGTCTCGAAGTTCAGGAAGTCACCGAAGGCGCTTTTGCCCACTTCGCGGTTGACCACCAGGTTCTCGATGCGTACCCCCCACTGCCCCGGGCGGTACGTACCCGGTTCGATCGAGCTGATCATGCCCGCTTGCATCGCCGTCTGCGGTGCCGGTGCTGCCTGATAGGCAATCACTTGCGGCCCCTCGTGCACGTTCATGAAGTAGCCCACCCCATGCCCGGTGCCGTGGCCATAGTCGACCTGGTCAGCCCAGATCGGCGCCCGGGCAATGGCGTCGAGTAGCGGAGACAGGACACCACGCGGGAACGTGGCACGCGACAGGGCGATCATGCCCTTGAGCACGCGGGTGCAGTCCTCCTTCTGTGCCTGGCTGGGGCTCCCCACCGGCACCATGCGGGTGATGTCAGTGGTACCGCCCAGGTATTGCCCACCCGAGTCGATCAGCAGCAGGCCATCCCCTTCGACCCGCGCATGCGACTGCTCGGTGGCGCGGTAATGCGGCATCGCGCCGTTGCCATTGAAGGCGGCAATGGTCGAGAAACTCAGCGACACGAAGTTCGGGCGACGGGCACGCGCGGCGCTCAATTGTTCGTCAACCGTCAGTTCGGTAATCACCTCGCGACCGAGGTTCGCCTCGAGCCAGGCAAAGAACTCGCACAAGGCCGCGCCGTCCTGCTCCATGACCTGACGGATGTGCACCAAGTCGTCATCAGTTTTGCATGACTTGCTCAAGGTGGTGGGGTTCAGCCCCTCGACCAGCACCACCTCTGCCGGCAAGTTGTCGAGCAGGCCGCAAGTGACCCGGGCCGGGTCCACCAGTAGCCGGCTGCCCGCTGGAACGCCCGCTAGCGCCTGGCCTGCTTCGCTGTAGTTGCGGACCTCGATGCCATCCGCCGCTAGCACCTGACGCAAGTGCGCATCCACCTTGTCCGGGCCAACGAAAAGGATCGCCCGCTGCTGGTTGATCAGGGCAAACGCCAGAAACACCGGGTTATACGAGACATCGCTGCCGCGCAGGTTGAGCAGCCAGGCGATGTCATCCAGGGTGGCGATGAAGTGCCAGTCGGCGCCTCTGGCCTGCAGGCTCTGGCGCAACTGCGCGAGCTTTTTCGCCCGGTTTACCGTGGCGTACGGCGGCAGGTGCTGGTACACCGGGTTGGCCGGCAACGCCGGGCGCCCGTCCCATACCTGGCCCAGCAGGTCCTTGTCGGTCACCAGCCGCGCCCCACGCGCCTTCAGCCGCTCTCTCAGCTGACGCGCCGAGGCCAAGGCCATGACGGCACCGTCCACCGCAACGCTGCCGTTGGGCTCGACATGCTCACCCAGCCATTCCAGTGCACCGGGCTTACCCGCAAGCAGCTTCATCAGTTCGATACCACTGCCGGCCAGTTCGTGTTCTGCCTGTTCCCAGTAGCGGCTATCGACCCAAAGCCCGGCAAACCCGGAGGTGACCACCAGCGTACCGACCGAGCCATGGAACCCCGACAACCACTGGCGCCCCTGCCAGTAACCGGGCAGATACTCGGAAAGGTGAGGGTCGGCCGAAGGGACCAGCAAGGCATCGATACCTTCTGCCGCCATGGCCTGGCGCACGCGCGCCAGACGCTGTGGCACGCTTTGTTCTAGGGAGGTCTGGACGTTCATGCGCTCTCCTGCGGCTACATCACGGTTGATCCAATGGGCTGATAATGGAACAGCCACCAGAGCCCTGCAATCGTCCCGGCGCAAACAGGACGCTTCCTACATGAGGACCACCGATCAAGTCCCGCTGAACTTCCCCAAGGCCCCGGCTTCAGACACTGTACATTCATTGCACACAGGCAAATGACCATGCCCAGTGCCTGCAACCCGAAAGCCGGCGTGGTGCTGCTCGACACCCGCGAACACACGCCAGCGCATGAGCATGCCGTGCACCTCAAACTTGCCGATGGCCTGGGCCGCCTGCTGGGCTGCCAGCATGTGCAGCCCGGGCAACCGCCCAGCGCCGCCGACGGCTACTATTACCTGCCCACCGAGACCCTAATCGGCCCTCGCCGTTATGCCGCCTTGGGCATTCAGGGCGAACAGGACCTGTTTGGCGGTTTGGTGTCACACCCCTACATGGCGACCAAGGCAATCTCCCACCCACTGCCGGCTGGTGCGAGTTTTCCGCCAGGCTGGACCGACGCCTTTGCCCGCCAGGCCTGCGACGCCTTGCTGCGCGGCTACACGGTGTTCAGCAAGGCCGATGCCCGCACCGCGGCACAGTTGCTTCTGCTCGACGGCCCGCTGCGGGTCAAACCGGTACTGGCCTGCGCCGGCCGCGGGCAAAAGGTGATCGTCAGCGCGGATGACCTGGAGCCATTGCTGGCCGGCATGGATGACCAGCAACTGGCATTGTGGGGACTGGTGCTGGAAGAGGACCTGAGCGACGTCCAGACCTTCAGCGTCGGCCAGGTGCGCGTCGCCGGCCTGACCTGCAGCTACCACGGCACCCAACAGCTGACCCACGACCACCAGGGCACCGAAGTTTACGGCGGCTCTGACCTGGTAGTGGTCCGTGGCGACTACCAGGCCTTGCTGCAACTGCCGCTGGAGGACCACCTGCGCTTGGCGGTCAACCAGGCCATGGCCTACGAAAAGGCCGCCGAGCAGCATTTCCCGGGCTTTGTCGCCTCACGCCGCAACTACGACATCGCCCGCGGCAGTAACCCTTCGGGCCACCTGTGCAGCGGCGTGCTCGAACAATCCTGGCGCCTGGGCGGTGCCAGCAGCGCCGAGCTGCTGGCCTTGCAGGCCTTCGCCGACGACTCGGCCTTGCAGCAGGTACGGGCCTCCACCCATGAAGTGTTCGGCACCCCTGACCTACCCGCTGACGCCACCCTCTTCTATCAAGGAAACGACAGTGAACTCGGACAACTCAGCAAGTTTGCGCGGATTCGCGAGCATGACCATTCAGAGTGAAACCGTTGAGCTACAGGTCGAGAACGACCGCATTGCCGGCACCCTGGTCAGCCCTGGCAGCAAGATGCCGGGCATTCTCTTCGTCCACGGCTGGGGCGGCAGCCAGCAACGTGACCTGGCCCGCGCCCGGCACATCACCGGGCTGGGCTGCGTGTGCATGACGTTCGACCTGCGCGGCCATGAAAAGACCGAAAGCCAGCGCCTGACCGTCACCCGCGAACAAAACCTGCAGGACCTGCTGGTGGCTTACGATCGGCTGATCAGCCACCCGGCCGTCGACAGCAGCGCCATCGCCATTATCGGTAGCAGCTATGGGGGCTACCTGGCTACCTTGTTAACCCGCGAACGGCCGGTAAAATGGCTGGCCCTGCGGGTGCCTGCCATGTATTGGGACGACGAATGGGGTAGCCCCAAGCAAGCCCTCGACCGACAACGCCTGAACGCCTATCGCCAGCGCTCGCTCGGCCCGGCAGACAACCGCGCGCTGGCAGCCTGTGCCGAATTCGGCGGTGATGTGTTGCTGGTGGAATCCGAGCAGGACGACTATGTGCCGCATAGCACCCTGATGAGCTACCGCTCGGCATTCGTCAGCGCCCATTCACTCACCCATCGGATCGTCGACGGCGCCGACCACGCGCTGTCCAGCGAACAAAGCCAGAAAGCCTACAGCTCTATCCTGGCGGCATGGATCAGTGAAATGGTCATGGGTGCCCGCCTGGACCGCTACCCGCACTATGCACCGTGGTACGCCTGAGGCTCGCCCACCTGGCAATGCAGGCCGCCATCGGCAGCGCGTACCAGGCTGCGCAGGGTCTGGTAGGCGGCGAAGTTGACGCCACGTGCCTGATGCTGGCCCAACAGGTCAAGGAACGGCTCCTCGACGAAGTAAACGGCCGCTGCCGCCCAGGCCTGGCGTGACTGCCATTGCAGGTACTGCAACACCCGGCTGCCATCATCGCTGGCCTGGATGCTGACGCCCTGCAGGCCCTCGCAGCGCGCAGCCAGTGCTTCGCTACGTACCACCAGGGCCTCGGCCAAGGCTTGCTGGCACAGACTTGGCACTTCGTATTCGATCATCTGGGTGAACCACAAGGCTTGAGGGATTGCCGACATCGACGGTCTCCTGACTATGGGCGCAGGCAGCGCAATGCCGAGCAGGGTAAAACCTCAAGCAAAGTTAAGGTCAAGGGGTTTCTGCAAGGCTATCCCGATACGGCCCCGAAACGGCAAAGCGCCGCCGATAGTCACTGGGCGTCAGGCCAGTGATGCGCTGGAACACTTTGCGAAACGCGCCCGGGTCCTGATAGCCGACCCCCCATGCAATCTGCTCGACATTGCGTCGGGTGAACTCCAACAAGCGGCATGCCCGCCCCACCCTCACCTGCTGGCAATACTCGGTCGGGCGCAGCCCGGTGGCTGCACGAAAGCGCCGCAGGAACGTGCGCGCCTCCAGCCCCGCGCAAGACGCCATCGCAGCAAGGTCGGCGTCCTGCCCGCCATTTCCTTGCAACCAGTGCTGCACTTTCAATACAGCCTCATCGCCGTGATCCAGTCGCGGGTTGAACAGCGCCCCGGGCAACGGCGCCGTAACCGGCTCAACCGCCAGATAACGGGCGGTCTCGCGGGCCACCGTCGCCCCTAGAAAGCGCTCCAGCAAGCGCAAGCCCAGGTCAGTCCAGGCCATCAACCCCGCCGAGGTGACGATGTCGCCGTCGTCCAGCAACGGCTGCTGGGCCTCTACCCTCACCCTGGGAAAACGCTGGGCCAACGTATGCACATAATTCCAGTGGGTGCAGGCCGGGCGACCGTCCAGCAGGCCACTGGCGGCGATGAAGAACACGCCGATGCACACCGACGCCAGTACCGTGCCGCGGCCATGCAACTGGCACAGCAACGTGCGATGGCGCGCCAGCAGTTCGCCCTGTGGCGTCGACTCCAGGCTCGGCGGAATGATCAGCACGCGCAGGGCAGGCACCTCGCGGGCCGGGCTATCGGCGGCAGCTTGCAACTGGCCGGCTTCGTTTGCCTGCCAGAAGCTGGTGCGCACCCTTGGCAGCTCGACGGCGCCCAACTCGGCAGCCACCCGGTTGGCCACCAGGAACAGGTCGGCCAGCCCATGCACGGCGGCGCGCTGCACGCCGGGGTACAGCAGCAAGCCGATGTCCAGGCTGGTTGGGGTGTCAGTTTTTGCCCGCATAGTGTCGTTCGCGCCAATCCTCAGGTCCGTGCACACAGCCTATAACTAACGTCATTGAACGACTACTGCCAGAGGAGGCAGCATGAACAAGCAGGCGCTGATCATCATCGATATCCAGAACGACTACTTCCCGGGTGGCAAGTGGACCCTTGACGGCGCCGACACGGCAGCCGACAACGCGGCCCGGCTGCTGGCAGCGGCACGTAAGCGCGGCGACCTGGTGGTGCATGTGCGGCATGAGTTCGACAGCGCCGACGCGCCGTTTTTCGCCCCAGGCTCGCCAGGCGCGGCCATTCACAGCAAGGTCGAGCCGGTGGCGGGCGAGCCGGTGGTGCTCAAGCACAAGGTCAATGCCTTCCTCGGCACCGACCTTGAGCACACCCTGGACCAGCATGGAGTCGAGGCGTTGACCATCGTCGGCAGCATGAGCCACATGTGCATCGACGCTGCTACCCGTGCGGCCGCTGATCTGGGCTATGAGGTGACCGTGGCGCATGATGCCTGCGCGACCCTGCCACTCGCGTTCAACGGCAACCAGGTGCCGGCGGCGCAGGTGCATGATTCGGCGATGGCGGCGCTGGCGTTTGCCTATGCCAAGGTGGTGAAGACCGATGAGTTGCTGAAAAGCTGATCAGGCTCGTGCAGCACCTGTGGGAGCGGGCGTGCCCGCGAATCAGGATGGCACAGGCTTTGCCGGTGCTCGTGGGCTAGCCCCAATGCTAGTCAGTTAAGCGGTTAGGGCTGACGGGTGCTTGCCTTGGGGTTTGGTTGCCTGTTCGATCGAGCGCCGCCCGCGCGGCGCTTCGCGGCACAAGGCCGCTCCCACATCTGTTTCGGGCCAGTTACTCCTGCCACCTGCGCACTCGCTCCCTGGGTTCATGGCTAGAGAGTGATGAAGAGCAGCGCCAATGCCGATGTCGAAGAGAACAAACAGGGCGGCCAGAGGTAGCCTCACAGGAATGATTGGACCGAAACAGATGTGGGAGCGGCCTTGTGCCGCGAAGCGCCGCGCGGGCGGCCTCGATCGAACAGGAGGCGCGGCCCTGCGCGCCCTCAAATCACCACATTACGCACAAAACGCACTGCTACCGCGCCGTCATTGCGATAGGCATACCGGCAATTACTGGGAAACACATGAAACTGCCCCACCTGCAGGCGATGCTCAACATCTTCGATGATCAGTGTCAGTTGCCCTTCAGCCACATAGATCTGCTCACTCCAGCCCTCGGCATCAGCCTCGCTGGAATAGCACTCACCCGGTGCCAGCGTCCACTCCCAGAGTTCAACTTCACGCCGCGCCGGGCTGGTGCCAAGCAACACCGCCCGGCTCTGCGGATGCTCACCGGCCCAGGCCAGTTGCTCGATGCACCCGGGGTCACGCTGGTCGGGCGCCTGGATCAGGGTACTGAAGGCCACGCCCAACGCTTCGGCAATCAGGTCCAGGGTGGTCAGGCTGACATTCTTTTCACCCGCCTCGATTGCCACCAGCATGCGCCGGCTGACCCCGGAGCGCTCGGCCAGTGCGGTCTGGCTCATGCCAGCGGCGTTGCGCAGGCTGCGGACATTGAGGCTGACATGTTGCAGCACCGACGCCCGGTGCGTGGAATCTTTGTGCACGTTATTGCTCGCTGGTCAGAACTGCGCAGTATACTGCCCACTTTGCGGCGATTGTGCGCCGCCTCCCGCCGAGTGTGCAAGACCATGAACCAACCCAGCAGCAAGCCGACCCCCGCCATTGCCTTTCGCCTGAGCAAGGCCGAACTGGTGCTGGTGTTCATCACCATGCTGTGGGGCGGCACCTTCCTGCTAGTGCATAACGTGATGACCGTCAGCGGCCCGATGTTCTTCGTCGGCCTGCGCTTTGCGGCCGCAGCGCTGTTTGTGGGTGTGGTCTCGGCGCGAGCACTGCCCGGGCTGACCTTTACCGAACTGAAGGCGGGCATGCTGATCGGCGTGTCGATCATGCTCGGCTATGGCTTGCAGACCATGGGCCTGCAAACCATCAGCAGCAGCCAGTCGGCGTTCATTACGGCGCTGTACGTACCGTTCGTGCCGCTGCTGCAGTGGCTGGTACTCGGCCGGCGACCGGGCCTGATGCCCAGCATCGGTATCTGCCTGGCGTTTGTCGGCCTGATGCTGCTGGCCGGGCCGGAAGGCGGCAGCCTGCACTTCAGCGAGGGCGAACTGGTGACCCTGGTCAGCGCCGTAGCCATCGCTGGCGAAATCATCCTGATCAGCCGCTACGCCGGCCAGGTCGACGTGCGCCGGGTCACCGTGGTGCAACTGGCGACCGCCTCGCTGCTGGCATTCCTGATGATCGTGCCGACCCAGGAGCGGATCCCTGACTTTTCCTGGTTGCTGCTGGCCAGCGCCATTGGCCTTGGCGCCATGAGCGCGGTGATCCAGGTGGCGATGAACTGGGCGCAGAAGTCGGTCTCGCCGACCCGCGCCACCCTCATCTATGCCGGCGAACCGGTATGGGCCGGCATCGTCGGGCGCCTGGCCGGCGAACGCCTGCCAGGCGTGGCCCTGCTCGGCGGCCTGCTGATCGTGATCGCGGTGGTGGTCAGCGAACTCAAACTGCGCCGCCCGCGCGAAAGCGATGCAGCCGCCGAAGCACGTGACGTGCACGACCAAGGCGAGCGCCAGGCTGGGCTGTAAAGCGGCCAGTTGCGGCTATGCTTTGTAAAGAACTGTTATAAAAAAACTGCTTGTCACAGCCTGTTTGTAGGATTCTGCGACAGCTTGCGTGTTGGTGAACAACACCTCGGCACGTATGATTCTTTGCAAACTTCTCCAGAATAGGCCGCTATGTCTTTGATAGTGCTATTGCTTCTGCCGTTCGTGGGCAGTTGCCTGGCAGCCGTGCTGCCGCACAACGCACGTAACGCCGAGTCCATCCTTGCCGGGCTCGTAGCCCTGGTCGGTACCGTCCAGGTAGCACTGCTGTACCCACAGGTTGCCCATGGTGGCGTGATTCGCGAAGAGCTCCTGTGGCTGCCCAGCCTGGGCCTGAACCTGGTGCTGCGCATGGACGGCTTCGCCTGGCTGTTCTCGCTGCTGGTGCTGGGCATCGGTACCCTGGTGTCGCTGTACGCGCGCTACTACATGTCGCCGCAAGACCCGGTGCCACGCTTCTTTGCCTTCTTCCTGGCCTTCATGGGCGCCATGCTCGGCCTGGTGATCTCCGGCAACCTGATCCAGCTGGTGTTCTTCTGGGAACTCACCAGCCTGTTCTCTTTCCTGCTGATCGGCTACTGGCACCACCGCGCCGATGCCCGCCGCGGCGCCTACATGGCGTTGATGGTGACCGGCGCGGGCGGCTTGTGCCTGCTGGTAGGGGCGTTGCTGCTCGGCCATGTGGTCGGCAGCTACGACCTGGACAAGGTCCTGGCTGCCGGTGACACCATCCGCCAGCATGCGCTGTACCCGGTGCTGCTGCCCCTTATCCTTGTTGGCGCCCTGGGCAAGAGCGCGCAGTTCCCCTTCCAGTTCTGGCTGCCCCACGCCATGGCAGCCCCCACACCGGTATCGGCCTACCTGCACTCCGCGACCATGGTCAAGGCCGGGGTGTTCCTGCTGGCACGCCTGTGGCCGGTGCTGTCCGGTAGCGAGGAGTGGTTCTGGATCGTCGGCGGTGCCGGTGCCATCACCCTGCTGCTCGGCGCCTTCGCCGCGATGTTCCAGAATGACCTCAAGGGCCTGCTGGCCTATTCGACCATCAGCCACCTCGGCCTGATTACCCTGCTGCTGGGCCTGAACAGCCCACTGGCCGCCGTGGCCGCGGTGTTCCACATTCTCAACCATGCCACCTTCAAGGCCTCGCTGTTCATGGCCGCCGGCATCATCGACCACGAAAGCGGCACCCGTGACATCCGCCGCCTCAGTGGCCTGATCCGCCTGGTGCCGTACACCGCCACCCTGGCGATGGTCGCCAGCGCCTCGATGGCCGGCGTGCCGTTGATGAACGGCTTCCTGTCGAAGGAAATGTTCTTCGCTGAAACGGTATTCATCAGCTCCACTGCCTGGGTCGAGGCCGCGCTGCCGGTGATCGCCACCCTGGCCGGTACCTTCAGCGTGGCGTATGCCCTGCGCTTCACTGTCGATGTGTTCTTCGGCCCGACAGCCCAGGACCTGCCGCACACCCCGCACGAGCCGCCGCGCTGGATGCGTGCACCGGTCGAGCTGCTGGTGCTCACCTGCCTGGTGGTGGGCATCTTCCCTGCCCAGTCGGTCGGCCCACTGCTGGCCGCTGCCGCCCTGCCGGTCGTAGGCGGCACCCTGCCAGAATACAGCCTGGCCATCTGGCATGGCTGGAATGCCCCGCTGATCATGAGCCTGGTGGCCATGAGCGGCGGTATCGTCCTGTACCTGCTGCTGCGCAAGCAGTTGCGCCTGGGCCGCTTCCCTTACCCGCCGCTGATCGAGCGTTTCAACGGCAAGCGCCTGTTCGAGCACGGTCAGGTACAACTGATGCTGCTGGCGCGGCGCGTCGAGCGACTGCTCACCACCCGCCGCCTGCAGTCGCAACTGTTCATGCTGGTGGTCGCCGCGCTCCTGGCTGGCCTTACGCCCATGCTGTACAGCGGCCTGAGCTGGGGCGACCGACCGAAGATCCCGGGTTCCGGTGTGTTCGTCGCGCTGTGGCTGATCGCAATCGCCTGCGCCATCGGTGCCGCCTACCAGGCCAAGTACCACCGTTTGGCAGCCTTGATCATGGTCAGCGTCTGCGGCCTGATGACCTGCATTACCTTCGTCTGGTTCTCTGCGCCCGACCTGGCACTGACCCAGTTGGTGGTGGAAGTGGTCACCACCGTGCTGATCCTGCTTGGTTTGCGCTGGCTGCCACGGCGTATCGAAGGCGTGTCGCCGCTGCCCGGCAGCCTCGAGCGCGCGCGCATGCGCCGCCTGCGCGACCTGCTGCTGGCCGTGCTGGTTGGCGGCGGCATGGCCGTACTGTCGTATGCCATGCTGACCCGGCCAACGCCCAACGACATTTCCTCGTTCTACCTGAGCCGGGCGCTGCCCCAGGGCGGCGGCACCAACGTGGTCAACGTGATGCTGGTCGACTTCCGCGGCTTCGATACCCTCGGTGAAATCACCGTGCTGGTGGCGGTGGCGCTGACCGTGTTTGCCCTGCTGCGGCGCTTCCGCCCACCCAAGGAGAGCATGCAGCTGCCCGCACAACAGCGCCAGTTGGCACCCGACGTGGTCACCGACCTGATCAACCCGCGGCATGCCACCGATACCGCGCTGGGCTTCATGATGGTGCCTGCGGTGCTGGTGCGCCTGCTGCTGCCGATCGCCCTGCTGGTGTCGATGTACCTGTTCATGCGTGGCCATAACCAGCCAGGCGGCGGCTTTGTCGCCGGCCTGGTGATGTCGGTGGCGTTCATCCTGCAGTACATGGTGGCTGGCACTCAGTGGGTCGAGGCGCAGATGAGCCTGCGGCCGCTGCGCTGGATGGGCACCGGCCTGCTGTGCGCGACCCTGACCGGGGTTGGCGCGATGCTGCTGGGTTACCCGTTCCTGACCACGCACACCGCCCACCTGCATGTGCCGGTGCTGGGTGATGTGCACGTGGCCAGCGCGCTGTTCTTCGATGTCGGCGTGTATACCGTGGTGGTTGGCTCGACCCTGCTGATCCTCACCGCCCTGGCGCACCAGTCGGTGCGCGCCTACCGCCCGGGCAACCCGGCGAAAACCAGCCAAGCAGGAGCCGCCTGATGGAAGAAGTCATTGCAGTCGCCATCGGTGTGCTGGCCGCCTCGGGCGTGTGGCTGATCCTGCGCCCGCGTACCTACCAGGTGATCATGGGCCTGTGCCTGCTGTCGTACGGCGTCAACCTGTTCATCTTCAGCATGGGTAGCCTGTTCATCGGCAAGGAGCCGATCATCAAGGACGGCGTCACCCAGGACCTGCTGCACTACACCGACCCGCTGCCGCAGGCGCTGGTGCTCACCGCCATTGTCATCAGCTTCGCCATGACCGCGCTGTTTCTGGTGGTATTGCTGGCCTCGCGAGGCCTGACCGGTACCGACCACGTGGATGGCCGGGAGCGTGACGAATGAGTGGCATGAGTCAACTGATCGTCGCGCCCATCCTGCTGCCGCTGCTTACTGCGGCGGTGATGTTACTGCTCGGTGAAAAGCATCGGCGGATCAAGGCCCGACTGAACCTGCTGTCGACCTTCGCCGGCCTGGCCATTGCCGTGTGCCTGCTGATGTGGGTACGCACCCGGGGGCAGGCAGAGTCGATTGGCGTCTACCTGCCGGGCAACTGGCCGGCCCCATTCGGCATCGTGCTGGTGGTGGACCACTTGTCGGCGCTGCTGCTGAGCTTGACCGGGGTCATCGGTTTCAGCGCGCTACTGTTTGCCCGCGCACGCTGGGACAGTGCCGGGGCCAGCTTCCATGCGCTGTTCCAGATCCAGTTGATGGGCCTGTACGGTGCGTTCCTCACCGCCGACCTGTTCAACCTCTTCGTGTTCTTCGAAGTGCTGCTGGCCGCCTCCTATGGCTTGTTGTTGCATGGTTCAGGCCGCGCCCGGGTGCGTGCCGGCCTGCACTACATCGCCATCAACCTGTTCGCCTCGTCGCTGTTCCTGATCGGCGCAGCGATGCTGTACGGCGTGACCGGCACCCTGAACATGGCTGACCTTGCCCTGAAGATTCCGCTGGTGCCGGAGGCCGACCGTGGCCTGCTGCACGCGGGTGCGGCGATCCTGGCCATGGCCTTCCTGGTCAAGGCCGGTATCTGGCCTTTGAACTTCTGGCTGGTACCGGCCTACGCCTCGGCCAGCGCGCCGGTGGCAGCGCTGTTCGCCATCATGACCAAGGTCGGGCTGTATGCCGTGCTGCGCCTGTGGACGCTATTGTTCTCCGGGCAGGCCGGGGCCTCGGCACATTTCGGTGGCCAATGGCTGGTGTACGGTGGCCTGGTTACCCTGGCGGTGGCCGCAGTGTCGATCCTGGCCGCGCAACGCCTGGAACGCATGGCGGCCCTGAGCATCCTGGTTTCCGCCGGCACCCTGCTCGCTGCGGTCGGCTTCGCCCAGTCGGCGCTGACTGGCGCGGCGCTGTTCTACCTGGTCAACTCGACCCTGGCGCTGTGCGCACTGTTCCTGCTCGCCGAGCTGGTAGAGCGTTCGCGCTCGGCCAATGAAGCGCCGCTGGACGAAGAGGAAGACGTCATGCCGCCACCGCTGGAGTCACTGCACCCGCCCAAGGGCATCAACCTCGACGATGAGCAGAAGGCGGTGATCGGCCAGATCATTCCGTGGACCATGGCCTTCCTAGGCCTCAGCTTCATCGCCTGCGCCCTGCTGATCATCGGCATGCCACCGCTGTCGGGCTTTGTCGGCAAGCTCAACCTGATCAGTGCGCTGTTCAAC
This sequence comes from Pseudomonas sp. NPDC089407, assembly GCF_044900445.1. NCBI lineage: Bacteria > Pseudomonadati > Pseudomonadota > Gammaproteobacteria > Pseudomonadales > Pseudomonadaceae > Pseudomonas > Pseudomonas sp. NPDC089407. The sequence goes on along the minus strand of NZ_JBJDNB010000050.1, from coordinate 27,728 downwards.
CCGCAGGGCCTGGGCGTACCGGCCGAGCAGCCACTGAGTGCAGCCGGCTGGGGCCTGGTAGCCTTGCTGATCCTGTCCGGCATGGCCTCGCTGATTGCCTTCGGCCGGGTCGGCATCCAGCGGTTCTGGAAGCCCGAAGAGCGCCCATCGCCGGTGCTGCGCCGCTTTGAATGCCTCCCAATCGTCATCCTGCTCGGCCTGTGCATCATCCTCAGCCTCAAGGCCGAGCCGTTGCTGCGCTACACCCAGGACACCGCCGCCAGCCTGCAGGCCCCCGATGCCTATATCGAAGCCGTCATGGCCGCCAAGCCAGTTCCTGGCCCCACCTCGCTCGACGTACAGGTGCAGCCATGAATCGACTGTTCCCCGCGCCACTGCTCTCGGTCTCGCTGTTCGGCCTGTGGCTGCTGCTGAACCTTTCGGTAAGCCCCGGCAACCTGTTGCTGGGCGCCGCCCTTGGCGTGCTGGCGCCCCTGCTGATGGCGCCCCTGCGCCCGCAGCATGCGCACATACGACGGCCACTGGTCATCGCCAGGCTGATCGGCCGGGTCGGTATCGATGTGATCGTGTCCAACCTGCTGGTAGCCCGTGGCGTGCTGCGGGCCGGCAAGCAGCCACCGCATTCGGCGTTCGTCCATATCCCGCTGGCCCTGCGCGACCCGCACGGCTTGGCCGCGCTGTCGATGATCACCACCGTGGTGCCCGGCACGGTCTGGTCCGAACTGGCACTGGACCGCAGCGTCCTGCTGCTGCATGTGTTCGAACTGGACGATGAAGCGGCCTTCATCCAGCACTTCAAGGACACTTACGAACGCCCGCTGATGGAGATCTTCCAATGACTGGCCTGCTCTCCAGTGCCGTTCTTGCCAGCCTGTTCATCTTCGCCCTGGCCATGGGCCTGGCGCTGATCCGGCTGTTCCGCGGCCCCTCTGCCCAGGACCGGGTGCTGGCGCTGGACTACCTGTACATCCTGGCCATGCTGACCATGCTGGTGCTGGGTATCCGTTATGCCAGTGACACTTACTTCGAAGGTGCACTGCTGATTGCGCTGTTCGGCTTCGTTGGCTCGTTTGCCCTGGCCAAGTTCCTGCTGCGCGGCGAGGTGATCGAATGACTGAAACCCTGGTATTGCCGTTCTGGCTGGAACTGGTCACAGCCGTGCTGCTGCTGACCGGCAGCCTGTTCGCCTTGATAGGCGCAGTGGGCCTGGTGCGCCTGAAGGACTACTTCCAGCGCATGCACCCGCCGGCACTGGCTTCGACCATTGGCGCCTGGTGCGTGGCGTTGGCCTCGATCATCTACTTTTCATGGCTGAAGGACGCGCCAGTGCTGCATGCCTGGCTGATTCCGATCCTGCTGTCGATCACCGTGCCGGTCACCACGCTGCTGCTGGCAAGGGCGGCACTGTTCCGCAAACGCATGTCGAAAGAGCCGGTGCCAGAAGAGGTCAGCAGCGGCCACGACCGCGGTAACTGAAGGGCTGCCGCCTCACGCCTGGCTAAGCCGCTGCAACTCGCGGCGGACCATGGCGGCATAAGGTGGCGGGCCAAGCCGGTACAGCTCAGCCGCCACCCAGTTCATCCACGCGCCTTGCAGCTCATCGCGCCGGGCCAGCAAGCGCTCGGCTTCGGCCACGGCATCTGCCTGGTGCTGCCGATGAAACTCCGCCCGCGTGACAGGCGCGTCGTCAGCATCGGTCATTCACTGGCCTTGAAGGTGGTCAGTTCACCCTTGCGCCACTTGGCAACTTTGCCGGTCACCGCCTTGAGCAACTTGCCCAGGCCTTCTTGCACTTGCTGCTGCGCGGCAAACACCAGCATCACGCCCTGGCCTTCACGGAACACAATACCTTCGCCTTCCGGCACGGAGACGAAGGCATAGTCACCTACGCCATACACATTCAGCTTAATTTCGCGAAAGCGCATTTCCAGCTTGCCACCTTCGCGGCTAGGTAATACGGCAGCGCGGAAATGGTCGCCGACTTTCAGCTCCAGGCGCTGCTTGTCATCGACCACCAGTGCACTTTCGGTGTCGATTTCGGCCATGTACAGGCCTTCGGGGCTCTGTTCGGTCACATAGATAAAGCGGCCCTGGAACAGTTGGGCCAATTTACCGCGCAAGTCGCCCAGGGCGAACAACGCATGCGTATCAAGTGTGCTGACTGCCAATGAAGTAATCCTCAACCGGTTACAACCCGCCCTCACCCAAGCTCGGGGAGGCACGGCCATTTCTTATCGATAGGCGAAAAGAGTAATAAAGCGATATGCGAAATGTCTGTGCTCGCTGACGATGCAACGTGCAGGAATCTTTACTCTGGTTTGCCAGAATCGCCCTCACTCGAAGGCGTTTGGCTCATTCCCGACGCGGGAAGCGTGATGCCTGAGATCACTCGCCAGAAAACGCAAACAACGGGGTGAGCCTGTAAAAGCCAAGCCCAAGCGTCGATGTGCGCACTTACTGTAGGACAAATATGCCCGAAAACACTGAAACCCGTCGAGAGGCAATAAACAATTTCAGGCCGCCAGGCCTTTCTTGAGTTGCTGTTGCCACGCAGCCTGGCACTCCAGTGCATCTTCACGTGTGGCAAACGCGGTGCCACGGCGCTCACCATTGACCAGTACTACCCAGCAAATACGCTTGCCCAGCGCCTGCAAGGTGGCCGGCACGCCTGAACCGATCATCACGGCTACATCGACTCGGCTATTCATCATTCCCTCCGGAATTTAATTAGCACCCTAACGATAAGCCATGATACGCCTGCCACCTGCGAGGAAACAGCGCATCCCGGTACAGCAGTGTTACGCACGGGGCAACAAAGCCAGCAACCCGCGACAAACGCAAAAAGCCCCAAGGATCGCTCCGTGGGGCTCGGCACCGCGCGCGGCGTTATACCTGGCGCTGGTGGCGGTCGAGCTGCTCGTGGCGCTCCTGGGCTTCGATGCAGTATTTGGTGGTCGGGCTGATCAGCAGACGCTTCAGGCCGATTGGCTCACCACTGTCATCGCACCAGCCGAAGCTCTCGTCGGCGATACGGTCCAGGGCCATTTCCAGCTGTGGCAGCAGGCGCTGGTCGCGGTCGATGGCATTTACCAGCCAGCTACGCTCTTCTTCGACCGAAGCCACGTCGGCAGGGTCCGACGGGGTGTCCAGGCCTTCGATGGTGGTGCGACTGAGTTCGATGCGTTCATGGGTTTCGACTTTCATCGCCTGCAGCAGCTCAGTGAAGAAGGCCAGCTGGTCGGCGTTCATGTAGTCATCGGCCGACATGGCCAGCAACTGTTCCTTGGTCATCGATTTCTCTATGAAAAAATGTGCATTTGGGCGATTCAGGTGCCGCCGACGCCTTGGCATCGGCAGCGGAATTCTTCAAGCGCCAACTGGCACTCTTTTACAGGGGGCGGCAGTCTAAGGCGCCACGTCGCGTGGAGCAACTGCAAATGGGTGCGAATTTGCTTCCGGGGCTTACAATCCGCTGGTCGGTGCCTGGATGGTAGGGCCTTGGTGGGGCCACCGGGTAGATGACGGAGCATTGGATGAGGGCCACCAAATACATGTCGGGATTTTGGATTAGGGCCACCAGGTGTTTGCCATGACATTTTCAGCGCCTGGGAGATCGAGCGCCGCCCGCGCGGCGCTTCGCGGCACAAGGCCGCTCCCACATCTGTTTCGGGCCAATTATTCCTGTGACAGAGGCGCGCGCACCCTTGGTGCATGACAGGAAATTGAAGAACAGCAGGTGTGCAACCCTCGATATTGAAGGGAACAAACAAGGCGGACAGAGGTGAAGGCCCAGGAGAGACTGGCCAGAAATAGATGTGGGAGCGGCCTTGTGCCGCGAAGCGCCGCGCGGGCGGCGCTCGATCTCACGGCCACCAGACCTCTCAAGGCATGCACCTGAAGGCCCAGCCCAAATTCCCATCCAGAATCAGCAGTCCTTGAACTGCGCCTCGCGCTTGGCAATAAACGCGGCCATACCTTCTTTCTGGTCTTCTGTAGAAAACGCCGCATGGAACACCCGGCGCTCGAAACGCACACCCTCGCTAAGGGTGACTTCAAACGCGCGGTTGACGCTTTCCTTGACCATCATGCTCACCGGGATCGACTTGCTGGCAATGGTCGCCGCCACCTTCAGCGCCTCTTCCACCAACTCCGCCTGCGGCACAATCCGCGCCACCAGGCCAGCACGTTCAGCCTCTTCGGCGCCCATCAGGCGGCCGGTCAGGCACAGTTCCATGGCCTTGGCCTTGCCCACCGCACGGGTCAGGCGCTGGGTACCGCCCATACCCGGCAATACACCCAGGTTAATCTCCGGCTGGCCAAACTTCGCATTGTCGGCCGCGAGGATAAAGTCGCACATCATCGCCAACTCACAGCCACCACCCAAGGCAAAACCCGACACCGCAGCAATGATCGGCTTGCGGCGGTTGGCAATGCGATCGGCATCGCTGAACAGGTCGTCGACGTAGATCTGGGGGTATTGCAGTTCGGCCATTTCCTTGATGTCAGCACCCGCGGCAAATGCCTTGGCCGACCCGGTCAGCACCACGCAGCCGATGTTCGGGTCACGCTCGAGCTGATCAAGGGCCTGGTTGATCTCCCCGACAATTTGCGCGTTCAGCGCGTTCAGCGCCTGCGGGCGGTTGAGGGTGATCAGGCCGACCTTGCCGTGGATGTCCAACAGGATGGTTTCGAATGCCATGCAGTCTGCTCCTTCAAAGATTGCGCGCAATGACCATGCGCTGAATGTCGCTGGTGCCTTCGTAAATCTGGCAAACCCGAACGTCGCGGTAGATCCGCTCCAGCGGGAAGTCACTCAGATAGCCATAACCGCCCAGGGTCTGCAAGGCGTCCGAACAGACCTTTTCAGCCATTTCCGAGGCAAACAGCTTGGCCATCGAGGCTTCCACCAGCGCCGGGCGCCCGGCATCACGCAGTGCGGCAGCATGCAACACCATCTGCCGGGCCACGGCAATTTTCGTCGCCATGTCGGCCAGCCGGAAGGCCACGGCCTGGTGCTCGATCAGCGCCTTGCCAAAGCTTTGCCGCTCGTTGGCATAATCGCGCGCCACTTCGAACGCCGCGCGGGCCATGCCCACGGCCTGCGAGGCAATGCCGATACGGCCGCCTTCCAGGTTGGCCAGGGCGATCTTGTAACCCTCGCCCTCCGCGCCCAGGCGGTTAGCCACCGGCACACGCACGTTGTCGAACACGATCTGGCAGGTGTCGGAGGCATGCTGGCCAAGTTTGTCCTCGACCCGCGCCACCTGGTAGCCCGGCGAGTCAGTGGGCACGATGAACGCGCTGATGCCACGCTTGCCGGCCTCCGGGTCGGTCACGGCAAACACGATCACCACCCCGGCATTCTGCCCGGAAGTAATGAACTGTTTGCTGCCATTGAGCACGTAGTGGTCGCCGTCCAGGCGGGCGCGGGTCTTCAGGCTGCTGGCATCGGAGCCGGCTTGTGGTTCGGTCAGGGCGAAAGCACCGAGCATTTCGCCGCTGGCCAGCGGGGTAAGGAACTGCGCTTTTTGCTGTTCACTGCCAAAGCGCAGGATCGGCACGCAGCCCACTGAGTTGTGCACGCTCATGATGGTCGAGCAGGCACCATCCCCAGCAGCGATCTCTTCCAGAGCCATGGCATAGGCCACATAACCGGTGTCGCTGCCGCCCCACTGTTCCGGCACCAGCATGCCGAACAGGCCCAGCTCGGCCATCTCGCCGATGGCCTCCTTGGGGAAGCGGTGTTCCTTGTCCCATTGCTCGGCAAACGGCTTCAGGCGTTCCTGGGCGAAGGCGCGCACCGCGTCGGTGATCTGTTGTTGCTCGTCAGTTACCAGCATGATTCACCTCAGTACAGGCATTCGACAGCCATGGCCGTAGCCTCGCCACCGCCAATGCAGATAGCTGCCACGCCCCGGCGCAGGTTGTTCTGGCGCAAGGCCGACAGCAAGGTCACCAGGATGCGTGCGCCAGAAGCGCCAATCGGGTGGCCAAGGGCGCAGGCACCGCCGTGGATGTTGACCTTGTCGTGCGGCAGGTCGAGGTGTTTCATGGCCGCCAGGGTGACCACGGCGAACGCTTCGTTGATCTCGAACAGGTCGACCTCTGCCAGGTTCCAACCGGTACGCTTCATCAGCTTGTCGATGGCGCCGATGGGCGCAGTCGGGAACAACGCCGGGGCATCGGCGAAGGCCGAGTGGCCGTGAATCACTGCCAGCGGCTTGAGGCCACGTTTGTCGGCTTCGGAGCGACGCATCAGCACCAGTGCTGCAGCACCGTCGGAAATCGAACTGGCGTTGGCCGCCGTCACGGTGCCGCCTTCGCGGAAGGCCGGTTTGAGCTGCGGGATCTTGTCCAGGCGCGCCTTGGGCGGCTGCTCGTCGTCCTTGACCACGCGCTTTTCCTTACCCTCGGTGACTTCCACCGGCACGATCTCGGCAGCAAAGCGGCCGCTCTTGATCGCGTCCTGGGCACGGGTCAGCGAGGCAATGGCGAACTGGTCCTGGGCTTCGCGGCTGAAGGCGTTGGCCTGGGCGCAGTCTTCGGCGAAGGTGCCCATCAGGCGGCCTTTGTCGTAGGCGTCTTCAAGGCCGTCCATGAACATGTGGTCGATGATCTTGCCGTGGCCCATGCGGTAACCGCCACGGGCCTTGTCCAGCAGGTACGGGGCGTTGGTCATGCTTTCCATGCCACCGGCCACCACTACATCGGCCGTACCGGCCAGCAGCAGGTCATGGGCCATGATCGCCGCCTGCATGCCCGAACCGCACATCTTGTTCAGGGTGGTGCAGGTGGTGTGCTTGTCCAGCCCGGCGCCCAGCGCAGCCTGGCGTGCCGGGGCCTGGCCCTGGCCGGCCGGCAGCACGCAACCGAACAGCACCTGCTCGACACTGGCGGCGTCGATGCCGGCACGCTCGACGGCGCCACGGATGGCGGCGCTGCCCAGTTGCGGCGCAGTCAGGCTCTTGAGGTCGCCCTGCAGGCCGCCCATGGGCGTGCGCACGGCGCTGACGATAACGATCGGGTCGTTGGTGAGGGTCATGTTCGCTCTCCTTACTTGGCAGCCATGCGCAGCGCGCCGTCGAGGCGGATCACCTCGCCGTTGAGCATGCTGTTTTCAATGATGTGACGCGCCAGCGCGGCATACTCCTGTGGGCGGCCCAGGCGCGGCGGGAACGGCACGCCAGCCGCCAGCGAAGCGCGCACTTCGTCGGTCATGCCGGCCATCATCGGCGTTTCGAAAATGCCCGGGGCAATGGTCATCACACGGATGCCAAAGCGTGCCAGCTCGCGGGCGGCTGGCAAGGTCAGGCTGGCAATGGCGCCCTTGGAGGCCGCATACGCGGCCTGGCCGATCTGGCCGTCATAAGCGGCAATAGAGGCAGTGTTGATGATCACCCCACGCTCACCGCCATCATCGGCCGGCCCTTCGGCCATGGCCGCAGCCGCCAGGCGCAGCAGGTTGAAGCTGCCGATCAGGTTGACGTTGATGACCTTGGCGAAGCTGGCCAGGCCATGCGGGCCCTGTTTGCCCAGCACCTTTTCGGCACCGACGATGCCGGCGCAGTTGACCAGCCCGTGCAGGCTGCCCAAGGCGCTTACGGCTGCATCGACTGCCGCCTGGGCGGCCTGTTCGTCGCTGATGTCGGCCACCGCGAAGCGGGCATTGTCACCCAGCTCGCGGGCCTTGGCCTCGACGGCCTGGGCATTGAGGTCGACCAGCATGACCTTGGCGCCGGCCTCGACCAGCATCTGCGCGGTGGCTGCGCCCAGCCCGGAGGCCGCGCCGCTGACGATGAAGTGTTTGTTGGCTATCTGCATGATCGGTTTCCTTTCAGGCGCTGGCAGGGGTGGCCTGTTGCGCTTATTGTTTGGCGACTTCCTGATTGCGCAGGATGAAGCGTTGCAGCTTGCCGCTCGGGGTCTTGGGCAGCTCGCTGACGAATTCGATTTCCCTTGGGTAGGCATGTGCGTACAGGCGCTGACGCACGTGCTGGCGCAAGGTTTCTTCCAGCTCGGCGCAACCGGTGTAGCCGTTGGCCAATACCACAAAGGCCTTGATCAACTCGGTACGCTCGGGGTCTGGTTTGCCGATTACCGCCGCCTCGATCACCGACGGGTGCTCGATCAGCGCACTTTCCACATCGAACGGGCCAACCCGGTAACCGGAGGTGGTGATCACGTCGTCGCTGCGGCCGACGAAGCTGATACTGCCGTCCTGATTCAGCTCGACGGTGTCACCACTGAGGTAGTACTTGCCAACGAAGGCCTTGGTTGGCAGGCCGTGGTAGCCACCGAACCAGCACAGCGGCGACTGCTCACGGTCGACCGCGAGAATGCCTGGCTGGCCGGCGGGTAGCTCGTTGCCCTGCTCGTCCAGCACCACGATGCGGTGGCCGGGGATTGCAAAGCCCGCCGACCCCAGGTGCACCGGATGCGCCAGGGCGTGGTGGTTGCACAGCACCATGCCCAGTTCGGTTTGCCCGTAGTGGTCATGGATAGTCACGCCCAGTTCATCGGCAAACCAGCGGATCACTTCCGGGTTTAGCGGCTCGCCGGCGCTGCTGACCACGCGCAGGCGGCCCTTGATCGGTGCCGCAAAGTCCTTGCCGGCAGCGATCAGCAAGCGATACGCGGTGGGCGATCCAGCCAAGTTGGTGATGCCCAGCTTGTCGATCACTCGCGCGCAGCTTTCGAGGCTGAACGGGCCATCGTAGAAGGTGGTGGCATGGCCCAGCGACAGCGGGCCGGTCACGGCGTAGTACAGTCCATAAGCCCAGCCCGGGTCGGCCAGGTTCCAGAAGTTGTCCTCGGGGCGCAGGTCAATGGCATCGCGCATGTAGCCCTGAAACGCCACAATGGCGCGCAGCGGCACTTCCAGCGGTTTGGCCGGGCCGGTGGTACCTGAGGTGAACATCAGCAGGAACGGGTCGTTGCCCGAGCGCATGACCGGCTCGCATTGGTCTGCGGCATTGTCCAGGCACTGCTGGAAGTCCAGCTCGCCACTGCGGGCATTGACGGTGATGATGGTCGGGCAGGCGTGCACATCGTCCAGCTTGGCACGGTTGTGGCTATCGGTGACGACCACGCGGGCGTGGGACTGCTCAAGGCGATGTTCGATGGCCTTGGGGCCGAACGCGGTGAACAGTGGCTGGTACACCGCCCCGAGACGCCAGGTGGCGAGGATGGTGACCAGCAGCTCGGGGGTACGCGGCATCAGGCCGGCGACCCGGTCGCCGGCGCCTACACCATGCTCCCTGAGCACCGTGGCGAACCGCGCTGCCTGGTCCTTGAGCTGATCGAAGCTGTAGCGCGCGCTATTGCCATCACGGTCTTCCCAGACCAGCGCCAGCTTGCCACCACCGGCGTGGCGGTCGCAGCATTCGACACAGGCATTGAGGGCTTCGAGGCTACCCTGCAGCGCCGCCGCAACAGCCTGGTCATGATCAAACGTACGAGCGGCCTGGGCGTAGTCGCGCATCGTCGAACTCCTGGTTTGTTGTTTTTGTTAACCATCGGTTCGACGATATTCGCGCTGCCCGGGCGTGGCGACAATGGCCAAAGCTGTCAATATGGATGACCGGTTTGGCCGTTTGGGTGCGTCAGACCGGCCGCGCCAGCGCTTCTAGGGTCAGGCGCAAGTTCAGCGCGGCAAGCGCCCGTGCGCGGGCTTGCTGAAGGTTGCGCGCCTGTTGCAGATAGCCAGGGTCACCCAGCGCGGCGGCAGCATTGCGCTGCGCCTGCCCTTGTGCTTCCACTGCCTGCCATTGTTCGAGGAAATCTTCCTCGACCGCGCTGTAGAGCGATGGATGAAGTGCCCGCAAGGACGCGATCCAGAACCCGAGCTTGCTAATGAATGCAGGTCGCTCCTCGCTGGCTTCAGCTGTAAGCACCGAAACATAGGCCCCGTCCAGGTCTGCCGGGCTAACCTCGGCCATGTGCGTAAAATACGTGCTGGTGGGCTGACCGAGCAGATTGAGACGCTGCGCCAGCCCCACCCGATAAGCCAGGCTGACCTCCACCTCCTCTTCGTCATGCTCACCTTGCTCCCAGCGGCCATCTGCATATCTCGCGTTCATGTTCGCGCGGGCGAGCTTTTCGACCTGGTCCAAGCGGAACAGGCGCCGAGCGAGCATCAGGCGTTCCTTGGCAGTTGCCCCGGGTTCACCGTTGTGGGTGAACTCGGCCACATGCATGCCCACCTCCAACTGACTGAAACAATGCGCTACGCTATCGGCACAAGTGCGCGGGTCGGCTGCCAGGTCGAACAGGTCTCTGCGCACCCGGGCATCGCCCTTGGCTGCTGCCACCACCCTCCATACCCTTCGCCCGGTCTCCTGCGGTGCTGCCCTGAAATCGGCGCTGTCCACCAATTCGTCGAGCAGCCCGAAAAATGCATCGCTGTCCGGTTCGACGCGCAGCGCATCCCACAGCGCTTCATGGGCTTGACGCTGGTTGTCATCGAGCGTGCCCAGCCAGGTGTTCTTCGATACGACGGGCTCCAGCTCGACCAGCGTCGGCTGGCCGGGGTGCGCAGGGTTGCGCAGCTGGTCCATCACTTGCTCCGACAATGGGTTGCCAGACAGGATAAGCAGCTGGCGCCGCGGCACTGGCGAATCGATGAGTGCTTGCGGCAGGTCGGTGATCTGGTTGTTACGCATGTCGACATAGGTGAGCTGTTCACAAAGCTCTAGCCCTTCGGGCATTGCCGTCAGGCCAACGCGGCGCAGGCTCAGGGTTTCCAGGCTATGTAGAGCGCCCATCCGCAGGGTCACCGCGCCCAACGGGTTATCGCTGAGCTCGAGGCTGCGCAGTTCGCCAAGGCCAGCCAGCACCGCCGCCTGGTCCTCTTCCAGGCGAACCTGGTTACCGGCAAGGTTCAGCTCGCGCAGCTGGCCAAGGTTCTCCAAGCCGGCAGGCAGAGCATGTAGATCGTTGTAGGCAAGATTGAGTACCTGCACATTGGGGAAAAACGACAGGAAATCCGCAGGCAACGCCGGCAGGCGCAGGTTGACCAACACCAACTGGTCGATGTGGCCAAAATCCGTGCCGGCGGGCAATTCGGGCAGCTCGCCCAGAGGAAGGGAGATCAGAGAAACGTTTGCCTGCCTGCCGCCCTGCGGCCGGGCAGCCAAACGGAAGGTCTCCATTCGCCACGCCCGCTGAAACTCGGTACTGGCCTGCAGGCGACGTTCACGCACATGTCGATTGGCATGCCGCGCCCAGGCATTGAGGCGTTGTGACAGCTGATCGTATTCCTGTTCCAGCCGCAGTATCGAGCTGAACGGTGACGCGGTGTGCTGGTAAAGCAATTCGATGTAATGCTCGGCCTGCACTTCGTTCAAGCTTGGGTAAAGCGCGAGGATCCTGCGGCGTAGCACGCATTCAGGCGAGTCCAGGCACGACAGCACCGGGCCGAGCGGGTAACCGGCCCGGCCATCGCCGAGCCGCTGGAAGGTGGCGCCAAGCGGCCTGGCTTCACGCCAGCCTAACAAGGCCAGCTGCTCCTTGGGTTCAGATGGCAGCCAGGCCTGTATCTGCGCGCGAATGCGCTGCGGCGCATCGTCACCCAGCCAGCCCAGCCGACGGCGGTAGGCAGGGGAAAGGCAGGCCGCGAGCACTTCGAACAAGCCTTGCGGCTGCGCGACATCCAGGTCGCTGCGCCTGCCCACGTCGTCATACAGCTCGAAGCGCCCCGCTGACCAGACCATGTGCAGCCTTTGCGGCGGCTTGCCAAATGCCGGCAGCAAGCGCTCGAGTACCGGGCTGCTGGACGAGCGCTCATGCAGCACCAGGTCGGTCTGGTCGGCAGCGAGCCCCTGACGTTGCAACAGACGAAATACCAAAGTCACGGCATCATGGCTGTAGCTGTCACGCAAACACAATGCCTCGCGCAGGCGGGTCAGCCGAGCACGCTGCTGCTGCTGCCGCGCTTGTTGAGCCAACACCAGCGGCAGGCGCGAACTGCTCTGCATGCTTGCTCGCATTTCGCTGGTGGCCGTTCTGAGGATATCCGACGCATAGGCTTTGGGCAGTTGCGGGAAATGGCGAGCGAACAACGGCCACAACGGCTCTTCGCGCAGGTATCGCTCCGCAAAATGATCCAGCATGGCAGGGCGCAGTTGGCCGGCCTGGTCGCTCGCAGCATCCACTGGCACACCCAGCTTCTGGCTACACCAGTTGAGCCGATCGGCAAAGGCCGCGCCTTCAGCCAAACCGTCAAAAAAGGCTTGGTTCTGAGTATGCACCGCGAACCGCTCGAGGGTGTCGCGCAGCGTCACCGGTAACGGTCGGGATTCGACCACCAGCCGACGCAACCCCGCCTCGTCTGTGCCCGCAACCAGCAGTATCTGCGCCACCTGCTCGGCTGACAGGGTTCTGGCGGCCGGCCACAGGCGTGTGAGCACGAACGCGCTCCCTTGCCATTGCTGTGGCCGGTCCAGGCTCAACCACCAGCCGCGTTCGCCATTACTGCGCAGCAGCGGGCCGAATGTTTGCGGGCCATCCGGGTGCAGCAAGCGCCACGCGCCCTTGCTGTCCTGATACACGCCGTAATATTTCCCGTCGTTGTGCCACCATAGTTCCCCGGCACCGCTGAACAGCCCGTCGTGGCGTTCAGTCATCTCAACATCAGGGCCTGCTTGTCGATACGGCGTCAGATCGGACAACCAGAGTTTTTCCTGCCCCTGCTCAGTGATAACGGGCTCGAGCGTCTCGACAAAAACGCTACGCGCCGTGTAGGCCGCCATGGACGCTACCCCAAGCGTTACAACCGCGCCAGCCACCTCCAGCATATGCTGCAAGGCTTCGTGCTGGTGACCTTGGGACCAGTCGCTGACGCCTTCGTACACATGCCCCAACACTTGCCTGGCCATGTCTGCCAACAGCAAGGTGCCCACCACAGGCACGAACAAACCGGCCAGGGTCAGCAGACCAATGCCGGCGTTTTTCAGTGCGGTCAGGCGCGCCGCAGCCGCTTGGCTATCCACACGAGCCGAGGGAACCGCCAGAAACATCGCGTCGTTCTTGATACGGCGCGCCTGCCAGCGGGCCATATCGATGAACCATTTACCATCGGTTTTCGACCGGCCAGGCTGCAAGTTTTGCTGGGCATCACTCAAGCGCACAGCCAACAAGGCCTGGAAACCCGCCCGATCATGCAAAGCGATGCGCTGCAGCAAAGCACGCTGAAATGCCACTTGCGCCAGCTCACGGGCCAGAGCTTGGTTGACGGCGCCCCAATCCGCAAAACGACGTAACGACGCTGACGCCGCGCCGGGCAGGTAGATAACCACGCCCTTGAGACGGTCAGGCGGTCCCACCGGGAAATCACTCTGCCGCCGGATCGGCTCGCGCAACTCGAAGGCCAGGGCGCCGTCGACCCGTTTTCCCAGAACCTTTAACGCCCCGGTGTCAACGACCAGCCCCTCGGCATGGAGGGCTGGCTTGTCTTGGCAAATCAAGCTTAACGCCATGCCATCGGCACTGTTGAGCTGCCCTTTCAGGCAGGCCAGCTCGATGGCAAGTGCCAGCTCCTGGCGTTTGTCTTGCGCCAGCGCATCGACGAATGCCGGGCTCAGTACCTGGGCAAGATGCGCCTGGTAAGCGGCCCCGACATCGACTTCCCGGCAGACGGCGACCAGGTCACCGATTCGGTCGGTCAATATGACGGACGCTTGCTGGCCCGCAGCCTGTGGCCCGAGCACTGCGGTCTGGTTGGCGAAAGACTCGCCTGCAGTAAAATTTTGCAGCAGTTTTTGCAGCAACGGCTGCTGGACGAAACGTGTTTCAAAGTCTGGCGGAAGCAAACCCGGAATGGGCTCGAATGGCCGCTGGCTGACATGAATGCGCGCTTCTCGCCAGACGGCGGTATCCAGCTCGATCACCTGCCCCAGCCGGCTTGCAATGGCGGGTTGAAGCAGGCCTTTCGCGAACTCCCCAAGTGGCTGCAACTGGCCGCTATAACGGGCCATCTGCTTCTGGCTTTGCAAATGCGCAGTCACACAGTCATGCAAGCGCTGGACTTGTTGCGCACTGGCTTTGGCAAGCCACTCGGGCAAATGGGTGGCAATGAATCCATTGCCAGGGTAAGAGGAGGCGCGGAGCGCCTTTGCGGGACACATAGGCAGAGCCCTGTCTGGTTGAAGGGCCATCACCATGATCAGCCTGCCTCGGTACAGACAGCAGGAACGCTTGCCTCTGGGCAGCAGCCACCTCGCGCAAGCGTCCTGGGCGAGATACGAATTTCACCCTCCTGCGCGACCGATAGCAGGGTGATCAGGCGCCGTGGTCAGGCCTGGCTTGCAATATTGCCTTGGTAAATTCCACCACCAACCTGTAGCGGTCCGAGGTCCGCCTGTATTCAAGCTCATCCCATTCAGCCTGAGGTGCCTGCGCGCCGGCGCCCTGCTCCGTCTGTGCGGACAATGCGTTTGCCTGCTCCGCATAGTGCGTATCGAGCGCCTCGAAGCGTTGCTGATTCTGGCTTTCCACCCAGCCGCTCCAGAACGGTTGCAACGCGAGAAACTCGGCTCGCGCCTCTACGGTCTCGCCCTCGCGGACGAATGCGCGCGCTGCCTCCAACTGAGCTGGGGTAACGTTGGCCAGATCGCCGTACCTGAATGACGAGGGTTGCCCTGGCAAGCCCATTTCCTGCGCCAATGTCACGCTGTAGGCGAGCCTGACCTCTATCGGGTCTACCAGTTGGTGCAGGCTCTCGCGCGTAGCAATGTCCATGCGTGCGAACCTTTGCAACCTTTCCAGCCGAAACAAGCCAAGCCCCAGCTGCAGCAAGCCATCCTGCTGGACGTCGGTGGCTCGGTTAGTCTGGGCGATCAGGGCTTGCAGATGCATTTCGCTGAAGCGTTCGGCAATGCTGTCGGCGCAGGTCGTCCTGTCTTCGGCGATGGCTGTCACCTGGCCGGCAAGCTCCGCATCTTCATCCATCGCCTCGAGCAGCCCCCACACCTGCAGTGTCAGATCGGCTCGGTGCCTGTGGTAGTCCTTGGTATTCTGCAGCGCCTGCAAGATATCCAGCACACGCGCACGGCCCGCCACGCCGAACACTCGGTCCCAACGATCGCGCTGCACCTGGGTGGCAGCCTCGCCCAGCCACAGTTGGCGAGCCGGGACTTGCGCCATCGGAGCGGCTTGTGGGTGCGCCAAATGGGCCGGCGGAGCGTGCAATCTGGCCAACTGGCGTGCAGAGATGGCGTTGTTCTGCACCTGAAAAGCCATACGAAATTCATACGGCATTTGCATGATCGCCTGTGGCACCTCGGTGATCTGGTTGCAGCGCAAATCCACCACGGTGAGCAGGGCACATTGTTCCAGCCCTGAGGGCCATTCCATCAGGCTGCAATGGCGCAGATGCAACGCTTGCAACTGCGGAGCCGGGTTGAAACGCAGTGCCAGGCGCCGCAACGGATTGGCGCTCAGGTCCAGCACGGACAGATGCTGTAACCCGCTCAAGGTTTCGCTTCCCAGCTCGCCCCACTGGATGCGGTTATAAGACAATTGCAAGCTTTCCAGATTGGCCATATGCCGCAGCCCGGCGGGCACCCGGCGCAGGTGGTTTCTGGAAAAATTCAGCCTGCGCACTTCTCTGAAGCAGCTGAAGAACTCGTTAGGCTCCACGACCAGCGGCGTATTGATCATCACCAACGTGGTCACGAAATGGAAGTCGAGGGCCTCTGTCAGTTCCGGCAGGCTACTGACCTGAAAGCCGCTCAGGTCAAGAATCCGCCCCCCCAGTTCCGCATGCATCGTGTCGAGGGGCAATTGCCGGCGCCAAGCCTGGCGTAACCGGGCTGCAAACAACCGCCGCGGTCCCGCCTCGTTACCCCTGGCATACGAAACCCATACGCCTAGACGGTGGTTGAGCAGGCGAAAATTGTGTTCCTCGGCAAGCATCGCTGCGAACGGGTCGTCGCTGCGGTTTATCCTGTCAAGGTGCTCATCGATGTCTGCTTCACTGATGCCATGGTAAAGGCTTCTCAGCCGCGCGCGCAGCTGGCCCACGTAGCCTCTTTCGGTTGACTGCTGACCGCCAAGAGGGTAACCCACTCGCCCGTCAGACAAGCGCTGCCCGGGGTTGAACCAACCTGGCTGCTCTCGCCAGCCGAGCCGGCTGAGTAATTGCGCACGCGTCGCCGGTATCGCCTGGATAATCAGTCGGCGCAGCGCGCCGGCCGGGTTCGCGGGGTCAAGCATCAACCGGCTTTGCTGTTCGGGTGACAGCAGGGCGACAACCGCCGCGAAGATGTCGTCTGGTGCAGCCATCTCAGTATCGAGCGACGCGCCACGGTGGTCATACAGCGTGAATTGCCCCTCGGTGCGCACCAGTACTACCCCGGCCTCTGCGGGCGCTTGTGAGTTGAGGATCGCGATCAGGCGGCCCGATGCGCTTTTCGCGCGCAGCTCCAGCCGCTGGCGGAAAGACCAGTTGGCCAGGCGTGGCAACAGTTGCACCAGCAGGTCACCGCTTTCGTCGCTGTAAGCGTTGCGCAGCAGCAGGCCTTGTTGAGCCCGGCTCAGCCTGGCCAATTGCAGCAACGCACGGGCTTTTTCGGCAACCGGCAGCGGTAGCCGCTGCAACAGCTCGATTTGCTGCCGCTCTTCGCCAGAAACCGAATAGGCCAGCTCCAGGGCATAGCCCACAGGCAACCCGGCAAAGTCACGCATGACTACGCCCGCAACGCGGTCCTCCGTGGTCGCTTCCTGGGTCAGGTGGGCAAACAGCTGCGCACGCAATGTCGAGTTCTGTTCGACAACCGCAGTAGCCAGGCCGGCGTCGTCGACGCCGGCAAATTGCGGACGTTGCCGGCAGTACTGGATGAGCGCTGGATCCGCCCCTGCTTCGGCAGCGCCGAGCGCGGCAAAAAACGTCTCGATGCGCTGATCCGCCGCGAAGCGGCGCAAGGTATCAAGCAGGTTGGCTGGCAAGGCGCGGTTATCGAGAACGATGCCGCGCAGCTCGTCCAGGTCACTGCCTGCTACTTGCAATATTGCCTGGGCACGCTCAGGGTCCAGTGGCTGTGCCTGCGGCCACAGCCGGTTGAGCACCTGCGCTGGATCGTTCCAAGCTGCCAGGCGCTCTTGCGGCAAGTGCCAAAAGCGCTCCCCGTTGAAATCGACTGCAGGCCCGTAGGCTTCACTGCGCAGCGGATGACGCAAGCGCCAGCCGCCACCCGCGTGCGGCTGGTGTACCTCATAGTAATCATCAGCGATGCGTAGCCAGTGCCGCTGACCGGTGCTATAGAGGCCTCGCTCATCGAGTACCGCATTCTGCTCCAGATCACAGGCATAAGCCGTCAGATCACCTTGCCAAAGACGCGCGCCACCACCTTCAAGGCTGACCGGCACCAGGCCGTCGACGAACGTACTGCGCTGTAACAGCCGCACCACAGCCCCGGCACCCGCCACCACGCCAGTGGTGATGGCTACGCCCGCAGCAATCTGCGCAACGCCAAGCAAATGTTCAAATGCCTCGTGGTCATGCCCCTCGGCCCAGTCGGCCATCCCTTCGTAGACATGGGAACAAACCTGGCGCAGCAAGTCGGCCAGCAATGCTGCCCCCACCAGCGGAATGAAGAACCCGGCGAGGTTGGCCAGGTTCCAACCGGCCGAACTCCAGGTCGCCAGGCGCTCCTGACTGGCCTTGGCGTCGGCATCAGCGGTGGGCACCAAAAGCAGTCGCGCATCATCCTTGGCCCGATCGACCAGCGCCGCTACCCAGCGCTCGCCAATGGCGCCATGCCCCGCCTCGCCTTCCACTTCGAGATCGGGTTCAGCATCTGCCAGGCGCAGTGCCAGTTGATCAAGAAACGGCTTGCGCTCGCGCAGGGCTATGCGCTGGCTGAATGCGGCCAGGGGCTCCGGCGTCGATATCCGGCGGACCAGCGCCTGCTCAAGGGCCAGCTTCGAGTCATAGCGGCGCAACGGATGATCAGAGCCATCTGCCAGGTACAGGATTACCCCTTGATCACTGTCATCGGGGCCGCGCAACTGGATGTACAGCGCCTCGTGCACGGCGTGGCCGAGCATGCTCAGCAAGCCAGGGTATGCGATCAATGCGGGAGCGGGATTGTGTGTTGCCCCGGCACTGGGCGCGAAGCAGACATCCAACGCGGCTTTCTCCGTCGCGTCGATCTGCCCGCGCAAGAGCGCGACCTGCGCGGCAAGCCGCAGCGCCGCGAGCTTGTCACCGACCAGTAGCGCCCGGTGGCGTCTGAAGTTGTCGGTGAGCAAGGTCTGGTACCTGCCACCCGCATCCAGGCTTCGGCAGGCAACCACGAGCGAATCGATATCCTCGGACACCAGCGTTTGCGTGACAGGATCGTAAAGGCCACTGCCATCCAGCGGGGTGGCGGCTTCGGCGAAATTCTGCATCAGGCGCCGTAAGGCAGGGCCGGTGTTGTAGGTGTACTTCAGGTAGGGCAGCGAGACACCCAGCAGCTCCACTTCCTTGTCTCGCCACTGCAGCTTACCGAGTGATTTGCCCGCTGGCAGAAACGGGCTCAGAGCCCGGGCAAACTGGGTTGCGGCAAACTGCTGCACTGGGGCGACCGCTTGCGTCGCATCCTTCACTCGCTTCTGGCTGTCCTTGTGCGCGTCGAGCAGGCGGCGTAGCTCGCTGATTTGCGTCACGGATGCCTTCTTTAGCCAGTCTGGCAAGCGCTGCTGGATGAAACGGTCGGTGGCCCGTTGCTCATCCTCCACGGTGTATGCGAAGGGCTTTTGCGAAACGGCGGCAAACTGGCGCATGGAGTGTGCTCTGGTCGGCGGAAAGAGACGCACAATCTTTCACCGAAGCGCTCTGCCGGTCAGGGGGAACTGCCTCACCCGCTTGCTTTTCACGCCCGTTCAGCGCCTGCCGCGGGCCTGGGTCTGCTCACGATATTGCCCTGGGTTGCAGCCAAACCATTTGCGAAAAGCCTTGTAGAACGAGCTGCTGTCGGCAAACCCCAGGCGCTCGGCGATTTCAACCATGCCTGGCTGTGGCTGGCTCAACCAGGCAATGGCGAGCTCGCGCCGGACGCTGTCTTTAAGGCCTTGATACGACTGCCCTTCTTCAGCCAGGCGGCGGCGCAAGGTGGAAGGTGACAAGCACAGACGCCGTGCCAGGCTGTCGCTGTCGGGCCAACGGCCAGGGTCCAAGCCCAATAGATCGCTACGGATACGCAGGCCCAGGCTGGCTGGGTCACGGTATTTCACCAGGATATTGCCCGGCGCTTCGGCAAGAAAGCGCTGCAGCTCTTCTTCGGTACGGCGTGGCGGCTGGTCGAGGCCGTCTGCCGCCATTACCAGCCGGGTCAAGGGCCGCTCGAAGTGCAGGTTGTCCGAGAACATCACGCGATAGTCTTCGCAGAACGGCGGCGCGCTGCAACGCAGGTCGATGGCCAGTATCGGAATGCGTCGCCCGGCCAACCAGCACGCAACGCCATGCACGATCATCCAGAAGGTGAAATAGGTAAACGCCCGGCGGGGTTGATCGCGGGGTTCGTTGATCACGATCTCGGCCAAGCCCTGCTGACGCACCAGCGCCGGTTGCAGGTCCTGCAGCATCAATGACAAAAAGGCCAGGGCCGTTTCCAGGCCGGCGCCGAGGGTAGGTTGCGCCATGCTGGCTCGGCACATGAACGCCAGGCTGCCATTGCGCAAGCCGCGCGGGTCCATGGCAAAAAACTCATCGTTGCAGCGCCGCGCCAACAGGCGCCAGAGCCGGGCATAGGCCTGCGCCCCAACGCGCGCATCCGGCTGGTGCAACTGGTCGGCGTCGATACCGGCGCGCGCCAGCAACCCCCTGTCAGGCTCGCCGGCCGGGCAGGTTTGTAAAAGTGCCTCACGCACCAGGTGCATGGAGATGGTGTCTTTTTCGCTCATCGGCCGTCCTGTCGGCTTGATCTCGGTCGTTACGGCCACCTTGGGCAACCGCCATCAGAGTGTTGCCGCCAGCCCCAGAAAAGCCTGGATCAGGCGCAGTTCGCGGCGCCGCTCCAGGCAGCCGACCAGGTGCTGGTTGACCAGCCCCTGCCCGCCCAGCGGCCGGGCGACCACCCGCGGATCACTGGCGACCTCGGTGGACGAAACCACGCCAATGCCAAGCTCCGCTGCCACGGCCTCGGTGACCGCTTCGCGGCTGTCCAGCTCCAGCAGTACGCGCGGCTGCACCGCCGCCGCCAGGCAGGCCTTGTCGAACGTGCGGCGGGTAGTGGAACTGGGCTCACGCAGTACCATGATCTGCTGATGAAGTGCTGTCAGCGGCAAGTCACCCTGCTCTGCCGCCCAGGCATGCCCCGCTGGTAGCAAGGCACACAGGCGTGACTGGCAAAGGCCCTGCAAATGCAAGCCCTTGCGCGGTTCGATCTCGGTCAGCACGGCGACATCGGCATGTTCACCGAGCAACGCGGCCAGGGTTTCCTGGGCATTGCCCAGCCGCAGGTTGACGGTGATGCCCGGGTAGCGCTCACGCAGTATTGCCAGCATCGGCATGACCCGATGCGGGCCGTCGGCGGCCACTTCCAGCCGCCCGGTCAGTAGTTGCCGGTTGGCTTCGAGCATGGCTTGCGCTTCGTCGGCGAGGCTGAACATGGCCCGCGTGATGGCTGCCAGGCGGGTGCCCTCTTCTGTCAGTTCCACCCGGCGGGCCGTGCGCCGCAGCAAGGTAATCTGATAATGCTCCTCTAGCGCCTTGATGTGACCGGTCACCGCTGGCTGGCTGATGAACAGACGTGCGGCGGCGCGGGTAAAACTGCCTTCACGGGCTACCGCGTCGAAGGCACGCAACTGGAACAGGTTCATGGACATAGGCCTGGCTAATGCTCGAATTATCTGCGAGCAATTTGACTGATGAGTGCGTCAGCTAGCAAGGGCAATCAGCGAAGGCGTGGGTTGCCAGGCGGGAAGAACCCGCCCGGCGTCGTGCGTCAAGGGGTGTCTGGCGTCTGCAGGGCCGCCAGCGTGAGTTCCTGGGCCAATTGGCTCAGCGCCGTATCGCGCGCATCACGTATGGCATTGGAGCGCCTCACATAGGCTTCACTGGTTATGCTGTGCCGCTGTTCATCCAGCGCCTCCTGCTGCTGACCATAAAGCGACTCCACATCGTCGAAGCGCTGCGGCTGCTCGGCGCGGAGCACCTCAAGCCAGAAATCACGCTCACTGATGAAGGCCACGCGCTGGTCGGTGGCTTCCGCTTGCAGCACTTCGAGGTACGCAGCATCAAGCTGCGCCTGGGTGACCTCCGCCAAGCCGGCGAATTGCATGTGCCGCGGCTGGCCAAGCAAATCCAGGCGCCGGGCCAAGCCGGTAAGATAAGCCAGATGGACTTCGACCTCTTCCTCATTGCGTTCCCCTCTGCGCCATCGTCCATCTGCGTAGCGAGCATCCAAGTCGCGCCGTGCGATGCGCTCGACCCAGGCGACCCGAAACAGCCGCCAGGTAAGCTGCAATCGCTGGCTGCGCGTGGCCAGCGGGCTGCCCCCGTGGGTCACTTCTTCAACGTGCATGCGCACCTCGAGCCGGCTGAAAACCGTCGAGACGCTATCGACACAGGTAGGCGGGTCAGCCGCCAGGTCGAACAGCGCGTCTCGCGTTGCGGTGTGCCTGTAGGCAGCGCCGATCATTGTCCATACGCGTGCGCCTATCTGGTTGGGCGCCCAGCGGTACTCGGCAGTGTCGGTCAATCGCTCGAGCAGGTTGAAGAAACTGTCGCCTAGCGGCTCTGCCCGCAGCGCATTCCACCCTGCCCGACCTATGTCCCTTCCTGGTTCGGGGTGGACACGCAGCCAGGCTTCCAGCAACGGATCGGCGGGCACCTCAACGTCGTTGACCAGCAACCGCTCAACCCCATACAAACGTTGCAAGTCTGCAACAGCCAGCGCATTGCCATCCAGATGTAGCGCGCGACGAAGGGGTAACGGCGCCTGGAACAAGGCCGCTGGCAGCTCGCTGATCTGGTTGTTGCGCAGGTCCGCAAACAGCAACAGCCCACACCATTGCAACCCGGCAGGCAGGGTGAGCAACCCGGAGCGGTTCATGCGCAGGATGCGCAAACCGGGAAGCTGATTGAACTGAAGGCTGATGGAGCCCAGAGGGTTGTCACTCATGTCCAGCGAGCGCAATTGGGGCAGGCGGCTCAACACATGAGCCTGGGGCGGCAGCATACGGATACGGTTGCGCGACAACAGCAACTGGCGCAGCCCGCTCAAGCGCTCCAGGCCGGCCGGTAACTCGGTCAGGCTGTTATTGCTCAAGTCCAGCCGGCTCAGGCGGGGGAAGCTCGCCAGAAACCCCGGCGCAATGGCTGACAAGGCCAGGCCAGACAGGCTCAGTTCGGAAATATGCGAGAAGTCAGTACCTGGGGGAAGCATGGGCAGGCCACCAACGGCTACACCTTCCATCGTCAGGCTCAACGCTGCTCGGTTGCCAAGTGCGCCGACCGGGCGCTCTTCGCGCATCTGCCAGGCGCGGCGAAGCGCGTCTTCGATCCGCTGCCGCGTACGTCTCGATGGGCCCGGTTGTTCGTCGGACCAGGCGCGTAAACTCTGATCAAGCTGCCGATACTCCTGCTCGACACGCAGCAGGTTGTCCAGCAACGTACCCGGTAACTGCAGCATGTTCTGCAGGTAGCGCTCAGTCGCCGCAGCGTCCATACCCGGGAACAAGGCACGGATCCGGTTGCGCACCCTTTGCTCTTGCGTCAGCAGGCAAGACTGGCAACCGCCCAGTGGATACCCCAGACGGCCATCGGGCAAGCGGCGCATAGGCGAAGCTGTCGCTTTGGCCTCCCCCCACCCAAGGAGTTTGAGCAACCCGTTGCGGTCGTTCGGCAGCCAGGCTTGCAGCTGGCTAAGTAACCGCACCGGTCCGTCCGCTACGTTCCAGCCCTGACGGGTGCAGTAGTCAGCCGGCAAACCCGCGATCAGCGCCTCGAACAGACCCTCAGGTTCGGCTAAATCACGGTTGTCCGGGCGCCCGAGATCGTCATACAGCTGGAACCTGCCGTCGCTGCGTACCAGCACCAGTTGTGCCTGGGTTGGCTGAGTCAACCAGCGCGCCCGGACCGGGCCGCTCAGGGGGTCGTCGCGCAATAGCAGGTTGGTATGGGCCGTGCTTGGGCCGTGCCGCCGCAACAAGGCGAAGACCAAGGCAACCACGTCGTGGCGGTAGCTATCCACAAGGTATAACCCTTCCCGCGCGCGGGTAAGGCGTGCCAGTTGCAGCGTGGCCCTGGCACGTTCGGCCAACGCCAGCGGTATACGCTGTTCAACTGTCATCCTCGCGCGCATGGCCTCGCTTGCGGTGGCCAGCAGATCAAGCGCATAGGCGTCCGGCAAGGAAGCAAAGTCGCGCTGGATCAGGGCCAGCAACGGGTCAGCCGCCAGGTATGACTGCGAGAAGTGCTCGAGCAGCGGCCCACGCAGCGACGCGGCATTCTGGTCGATGGCCGTGCGCTGCTCTTCAAGAGGCTGGCCTTGCAGGCGCAAACGTTCGGTGCACCATTGAAAAAAACCGGTATCGGCGTACGGATCGGCAAAAAAGCGGTCGATCCGCGCCTGCACCGCGAAACGCTCCAGAGTGTCGCGCAGATTCACCGGCATAGGCCGGCCCTCCACCAGCAAGCCACGCAGGTAGGCTTCGTCCACATCGGCAACACTGAGTATCTGCGCCACCCGCTCGGCATCCACGCCGCGCGCCGCTGGCCAGAGTCGCCCCAGCAACATGGCCTCGCCCTGCCACTCCAGCGGCCGCTCGTACCTCAGGCGCCAGGCGCGTTCGCTGTTGTTTTCCAATGCGGGGGCATATCTGGCCTGCCCTTCCTTATGCAGCAACCGCCAGCCTTTGTTGGCATCGCGCCGCACGCGATAGGTCACGTCAGCCAGCTTCCACCAATAGCCCTGGCCATCGCTCAACAGCCCATTGTCGAGTGTGACCGCTTGCGCGGGTACGCGGGTTTCCTGGTAGGGGGTCAGGTCGTTGCACCATAGCCGTGGCTGCCCGGCTGGGGTGGTGACCGGCTCCAGGGTTTCGATGAATGCATTACGCAGCAGGTGCGCCCCGATTACCACTGCACCTGCGCTGCCCACCGCCTGGGCCACCTGCAACAGGTGCTGCAGCGCCTCGTGCTGATGGCCGAGCTGCCAGTCGAGCACCCCTTCGCATACATCGCCAAGCACGTGCCGCCCCAGATCGGCCAGCAGCAGCGCGCCAATGGCCGGAACGAACATCCCTGCCAGGTTGAGCAATACCAAGCCTGCATTCTCCAAGGCCCGCAGTCGTTGGGCCGCGGTGTTGGCATTGGCCTGCGCTGTGCTTACCGCAAGACACCGCGCATCGGCCTTGATGCGTTGCAGGTGCCATGACGCCAGCGATGCGAACCCATCCTCGGTTTGCAGCACCCTGAGCGGCTTCAGGTCCGGCTCGGCATCACGCAAACGGGTGGCCAGGGTTTGCCGAAAGCCTGCCTGATCGTCCAGCGCGATGCGCCGCAGCAGGGCTCGCTGCTCCTCCTCGCTGGCCAGGATACTGACCAAGGCGCGGTTCATTTCATCCCAATCCTTGAACACGCGTAAAGGCCGGGCTGGCGTGTCGGGGAAATACAGCATCACCTTTTTCAGGCGTTCAAACCCGCCAAACGGGTAATTGGCCAACGCCTGCGGCAACTGCGTCCATTCAAGGCATAGCGCGCCATCGACGCGACACCCCAGTAGTTGCAACGCCGCCTGGCGAAACCTGAACGTGCCCGGCGCTACTGGCTTCTGGCCCGCGCCTAGCTGGCGCAACACTGGCAGATCGTCACTGTCCAGCAGCCCTTTGAGCGCTGCTACCTCGACCGCAACCGAAAATTCCAGGCGCTTGTCGATTACCAACTGCTTCTCGAACGCACCCGTCAGCACATCTGCCAGGTGCCGTTGATAGGCCGCACCGACATCCGCACTGCGGCATACCTGGACGATGCGCGTCACGTCATCCGACACCACGGTATCGGCGCCGCCAGGTTCCGCCTGGTTTGTGAGTGCCGTGCCCAGATAAAAGGACTCGCCCTCCTTGAAGTTCTGCAGCAATTTCTGCAAAGCAGGCACGCGTACGTAATAAGGCTGGAAATCCGGGATTGCGCCTGGCTGCGGGCTCAATCGGGCACGTTCTTCACGCCAGGTCAGCTGGCTCAGATCGACATCAAGCTGCAGCTGCGGGTCTGCGGCGAAAGCCCGCTGAAGCAGTGACTGGGCAAAGGTATCCAGCGGCTGCAGTTTGCCGGTGAACCTGGCCAGTTGTTTCTGGCTGGCCAGGTAGGTCTTGTAGCACGCCTGCAACGCGGCAATTTGCTGGGGGCTGGCCTTGCTCAGCCAGTCAGGCAAGTGTTGCGCGATGAAGTCGTTGATCGGGTGACGAAGCTTGGGCGGTGTCACAGGAGGGGTCATGACGGTTCCTTGCTGTTATCGGCTGGCCACGATGCGCTGGCGGGGCACGCTGGGGCAGCAGGAAACAGGCGCAGAGCAAAGGAACACGCGGTCATTCATCGGCACGACTTATAGCTCGCATAACAACAAACAATTTGATTGATGGACGGACGGATTGCAACCTAGGCCCCGTAGTTTCAGCCCACCGCTTGTGAGGAATAACGGAATGAGCCACGCCCCGATTCTGCTGACCCCCGGTCCCCTGACCACATCAATCCGCACCCGCCAAGCCATGCTGGTGGACTGGGGCTCCTGGGACCGCGACTTCAACCAGCTAACCGCCAGCGTCTGCGAGCAACTGCTGGCAATCATCGACGGTAGCGCCAGCCACCACTGCGTGCCTCTGCAGGGCAGCGGCACCTTCGCCGTGGAAGCGGCCATCGGCACCCTGGTGCCGCGTGACGGCAAAGTCCTGGTGCTGATCAATGGCGCCTATGGCCAGCGCCTGGCGAAGATCTGCAAAGTGCTGGGCCGTGCCTATAGCACCTTCGAAACCGCCGAAGACCAGCCGACCACCGCCGCCGATGTCGACCGCCTGCTGGCCGCTGACCCGGCCATCACCCATGTCGCGCTGATCCACTGCGAAACCAGCACCGGTATCCTCAACCCGCTGCCCGAGATCGCCCAGGTAATCACAGGCCACGGCAAGCGCCTGATCATCGACGCCATGAGCTCGTTCGGCGCACTGCCGATCGATGCCCGTGCGATCCCCTTCGAGGCGCTGATCGCCGCCTCCGGCAAATGCCTGGAAGGCGTACCCGGCATGGGCTTCGTGTTTGCCGAAAAAACCGCCCTGGCCGCCGCCGAAGGCAACGCCCACTCGCTGGCCATGGACCTGCACGACCAGCACGCCTACATGGCCAAGACCGGCCAGTGGCGCTTCACCCCGCCAACCCACGTGGTCGCTGCCCTGCACGAAGCGCTGCAGCAATACAACGAGGAAGGTGGCCTGCCGGCGCGCCACCAGCGCTATGCCGACAACTGCAAGACCCTGCTCGACGGCATGGCCGCCATCGGCCTGCGCAGCTTCCTGCCTGCCGCGATCCAGGCGCCGATCATCGTCACCTTCCACGCACCGAAGGATCCCCGCTATCAGTTCAAGGACTTCTATGAGCGGGTCAAGGCCAAGGGCTTCATCCTCTACCCGGGCAAGCTGACCCAGGTAGAAACCTTCCGTGTCGGCTGCATCGGCGTGGTCGGAGCCGACGGCATGCAGGCTGCCGTGAATGCCGTGGCCGAAGTGCTGCGGGAAATGGAAGTGCTGGATATCTGACCCTTTGCCCACCCAATTTCAGGAACACGCGCACATGAACTACAGCAACCCAACGCAGCTGCAAGCCGCCATCCTCGACTGGGCCGGCACCGTGGTCGACTTCGGCTCCTTCGCCCCGACCCAGATCTTTGTCGAAGCCTTTGCCGAATTCGATGTGCAGGTGTCCATCGAAGAGGCCCGTGGCCCGATGGGCATGGGCAAATGGGACCATATCCGTACCCTGTGCAACGTGCCGGACATTGCCGAGCGCTACCGCAAGGTGTTCGGCCGCACCCCGACCGATGATGATGTCACCGCCATCTACAACCGCTTCATGCCGCTGCAGATCGAGAAGATCGCCGTGCACTCGGCATTGATCCCCGGCGCCCTGGACACCCTCACCGGCCTGCGCCAGGACGGCCTGAAGATCGGCTCTTGCTCGGGCTACCCGAAGGTGGTGATGGACAAGGTAGTAGAGCTGGCCGCGCAGAACGGCTACGTGGCCGACCACGTGGTGGCCACCGACGAAACCCCGAACGGCCGCCCGTGGCCGGCGCAGGCGCTGGCCAACGTGATTGCCCTGGGGATTGACGATGTAGCGGCCTGCGTGAAGGTTGACGACACCGTACCGGGTATTCTCGAAGGCCGCCGTGCCGGCATGTGGACCGTGGCGCTGGTGTGCTCGGGCAATGCCCTGGGCCTGACCTGGGAAGGCTACCGCGCACTCAGTGCGGAGAAGCTGGAAAGCGAGCGCAAGCGCATCCACACGCTGTTTGCCGGCTCGCGCCCGCACTACCTGATCGACACCATCAACGAGCTGCCGGAAGTGATTGCCGACATCAATTGCCGCCTGGCCAAGGGCGAGATGCCGCAGGCCTTCTGACCTGGGTGGAGGGCTCACCGCGAGATTTTCAGTGCCGTTGAGATCGAGCGCCGCCCGCGCGGCGCTTCGCGGGACAAGCCCTAATGCCAGTCAGTTAAGACTGCCGGGGCTGCTGTGCAGCCCATCGCCGGCA
>NZ_JBJDNB010000049.1:0-45689 GCF_044900445.1 Pseudomonas sp. NPDC089407 | reverse complement strand
GCGCCTGGACCGCAGAACGCAAAGGCCGCGGCGAGCGCCAGGGCAAGGCGCAGCTGGCCAGCTGGATGGGCCATTTGCTGGGCGAAGAAGGCCGCTTCCAGGGTCTGCTCGTCGACGAACAGCGCCACCTGGTTGTCCATGGTAGTGTCCAGCACGCTGACCAGCAGGGTCAGGGCATTGACCTTGTTCTCGTTAATGGCGGCATAGTGGCCCACCAGCGCGGTGCAGGTGATGCCGCCGGAGCAGGCCCCGAGCATGTTCAGGTCCTTGCTGCCGGTAATCGCCAGCACCGCGTCGACCGCTTCCTTGAGCGCGTCGATGTAGGTGGACAGGCCCCATTCGCGCTGGGCTTTGGTCGGGTTGCGCCAGCTGATGATGAAGGTTTGCTGCTGCGAGCGCAGGCAGAAGCGCGCCAGGCTTTTTTCCGGGCTCAGGTCGAATACGTAGAACTTGTTGATCTGCGGCGGCACCACCAGCAGCGGGCGAGCGTGCACCTGTTCGGTGATGGGGCTGTACTGGATCAGCTCCAGCACATCGTTGCGGTACACCACCGCACCTTCGCTGGTGCCCAGGTTCTTGCCCACCTCGAAGGCGTCCATGTTCACCTGGCTGGGCATGCCGCCATTGTTGACCATATCCTTGGCCAGGTTGGACAGCCCGTCGAGCAGGCTCTTGCCGCCGGTTTCGAAAAAGCGTTTGACCGCTGCCGGGTTGGACAGGGTGTTGGTCGGCGCCATGGCCTCGGTCATCAGGTTGATGACGAACTGGCCGCGGCTGATGTCCTGGGGCGACAGGTCGCTGCTGCCGATCCAGTCCTGCAGCTCATTGCGCCAGGCCAGGTAGGTTTGCAGGTAGCGACGGTACAGCGGGTTGTTGCTCCAGGCCGGGTCATTGAAGCGACGGTCATCGCTTTCCGGGGCCAGGCTGGACTTGCCCAGCAGCACGTTCTTCAGCTCCAGGCCAAAATGGGCCACATGCTTGGCGCTGTGCAGCGGTTGGCGCACGGCCTGGCGCAGCACGGTACGTGCCGAGCTCAACAGGTCCTTGCGGCGAATGCCGATGACCGGGTTCAGCCCCAGGGTGTTTTCCGAGGCCTGCCGCTGCAGCTCATCGTTGTTCTTGTTACTCATCTACGACGCTCCGTTGTCCTGAGACGAGTACCGGATGCTGTGACGGCGCACAGCCCTGAGCCCGGTACTGCTACTCGGGTGACCAGTGATAAGAAACAGCGGTGCTGCGGGGGTTTAGACTGCCTGCAAATG
Organism: Pseudomonas sp. NPDC089407; assembly: GCF_044900445.1. NCBI lineage: Bacteria > Pseudomonadati > Pseudomonadota > Gammaproteobacteria > Pseudomonadales > Pseudomonadaceae > Pseudomonas > Pseudomonas sp. NPDC089407. Next base: position 44,427 of record NZ_JBJDNB010000049.1, on the reverse strand, counting down.
GATGCAGGGACCTTGCCACACCCATTGGTTACCCGACTTTCATGTAATGCGCAAGACAGCCCGTCACTGGGCTGTCTGTAAGTCATTCAAACAGATGAATTTAGAAAATGCGCTCTAAACCCTGCAGGCCTTGCGCTAGAGCATGAGTTTCACCACCGATTCGGCCGGGTCGCGGGATTTACCGGCCTTGTGCAACTCGTCGAGGTACTCGGCCCACAGCTGTTGCTGGCGCAGGCACAGCTGTTCGAGGTATTCCCAGGTGAACAGGCCGCTGTCATGGCCATCGTCGAAGGTCAGTTTCAGTGCATATTGGCCGGCGGGTTCCAGGCCACTGAGGCCGACGTTGATCTTGCCGAACTGCAGGATGGGGTTGCCGTGGCCCTGGACCTCGGCAGAAGGGGAGTGCACGCGCAGGAATTCGGCGGGCAAGGTGTAGACCTCGCCGGGGGCGTAGGTGAGGCTGAGGGTTTTCGAGGCTTTGTGCAGGTTGATGGCGGTGGGCAGGCGGGCCATGGCTGGAATCTCTGGGGAGCTGATAGTGCACAGCTTCGGGAGATTTGGGGGAATGTGCAAGGGGGCTGCTTTGCAGCCCTATCGCGACACAAGGCCGCTCCTACAGGAGATCGTGGTCCCTTGTAGGAGCGGCCTTGTGTCGCGATAGGGCCGCACAGCGGCCCCCTGCGGTCTTACAGGATGTAACGCGACAGGTCTTCGTTCTGCGCCAGCTCACCCAGGTGGCTGTTCACATACGCGGCATCGATCTGGATCGGCGTTTCATCATGGGCGCTGGCCAGGTCACCGGCACTGAACGACACTTCTTCCAGCAAACGCTCAAGCAGGGTGTGCAGGCGGCGGGCACCGATGTTCTCGGTCTTTTCGTTGACCTGGTAGGCAATCTCGGCCAGGCGCTTGATGCCGTCGGCGACGAACTCGATGTTCAGGCCTTCGGTTTTCAACAGCGCCTGGTACTGCTCGGTCAGCGACGCGTGCGGCTCTCGCAGGATGCGCTCGAAGTCTTCCGGGGTCAGTGCCTTCAGCTCGACGCGAATCGGCAGACGGCCTTGCAGCTCGGGCACCAGGTCGCTTGGCTTGCTCAGGTGGAAGGCACCCGAGGCAATGAACAGGATGTGGTCGGTCTTGACCATGCCCAGCTTGGTGTTGACGGTGCAGCCTTCGATCAGTGGCAGCAGGTCGCGCTGTACACCTTCACGGGACACGTCGGCGCCGCCAACGTTGCCACGCTTGGCAACCTTGTCGATCTCGTCGATGAACACGATGCCGTGCTGCTCGACCGCTTCCAGGGCCTTGGCCTTGAGCTCTTCCTCGTTGACCAGGCGGCTCGCTTCTTCGTCGCGAACCATTTTCAGCGCTTCTTTGACCTTCAGCTTGCGCGCCTTGCGCTTGCCTTTGCCCATGTTGGCAAACAGGTTCTGCAGCTGGTTGGTCATTTCTTCCATGCCAGGCGGTGCGGCAATTTCAACACCGGCGGTATCAGCCACTTCGATCTCGATTTCCTTGTCGTCCAGCTGGCCTTCGCGCAGGCGCTTGCGGAACAGCTGACGGGTGTTGGAATCGCTGCTGGTCTGCGCGGCTTCTTCGCTGAAGCTGGTCACCCGGGCCTGAGGCAGCAGGGCATCGAGGATGCGGTCTTCGGCGGCATCTTCGGCGCGGTGGCGTACGCGGACGATTTCCTGCTCGCGCAGCATCTTCAGCGCGGCATCGGCCAGGTCACGAATGATCGACTCGACGTCGCGGCCCACGTAGCCCACTTCGGTGAACTTGGTGGCTTCGACCTTGAGGAACGGCGCGTTGGCCAGCTTGGCCAGGCGACGGGCGATTTCGGTCTTGCCGACACCGGTAGGGCCGATCATCAGGATGTTCTTCGGCGTTACTTCGGCACGCAGCTCGGCTGGGAGCTGCATGCGCCGCCAGCGGTTGCGCAGGGCAATGGCGACGGCGCGCTTGGCGTCGTCCTGGCCGATGATGTGGCGGTTGAGTTCGTGGACGATCTCGCGGGGGGTCATGGACATGATGAAAATGGTCCTTGGGCAGATGAGTCAGCGTGGAAAAGCCCCGTCACCGGGAAGGGGCGCCAGAACAGCTGAATCAGTCGGCCAGGTCCTGCTCCTCGATGGTCAGGTTGTGGTTGGTGAACACGCAGATGTCACCGGCGATGTTCAGGGCAGTTTCGGCGATTTCACGGGCCGAGAGGTCGGTCTTGTTCAGCAGGGCGCGGGCTGCGGCCTGGGCGTAGGCGCCACCGGAACCCATGGCGATCAGGCCGTCTTCGGGTTCGACTACGTCACCGTTGCCGGTAATGATCAGCGAGGCGTCCTTGTTGGCCACGGCCAGCATGGCTTCCAGGCGGCTCAAAGAACGGTCGGTACGCCATTCCTTGGCCAGCTCGACGGCGGCGCGAACCAGGTGGCCCTGGTGTTTTTCCAGCTGCCCTTCAAAGCGTTCGAACAGGGTGAAGGCGTCGGCGGTGGCACCGGCGAAGCCGGCGATGACCTGGCCGTGGTACAGGCGGCGCACTTTCTTGGCGTTGCCTTTCATCACGGTGTTGCCGAGGGATACCTGGCCGTCGCCGCCCATGACGACTTTGCCGTTACGGCGGACAGAAACGATGGTGGTCAAGGGGAGAGTCTCCACGCAGCGGGGCGAAAGTGCCTGATGCAGACTCATATGGGGGTGGGGGGAAGGATTTCAACCGTGGGGGATGAATGGTCAGTGTTCTGCTGCGCTGGCCTCATCGCCGGCAAGCCAGCTCCCACAGGATTACCACAGGCCTTGAGGGCAGTGATTTCCTGTGGGAGCTGGCTTGCCGGCGATGAGGCCAGTGAGGGTTACTCAGGCCTCGTGGCAAACATGCCCATCGACCAAGGTATAACGCACCGCACCCGGCAGGCAGTGACCGTTGAACGGGCAGTTCTCGCCACGCGACAGCCATTGCTCGCCGGCAACGGTCGAGGCTTGCGGGTCGAACAGCACCAGGTCGGCAGCACCGCCCACTTTCAGCTCACCGGCCGGCAGGCGCAGGGCCGCAGCCGGGCCGCTGCTCAGGCGGGCCAGCAGGGTCGGCAGGTCGAGCAGGCCGTCCTGCACCAGGGTCATGGCCAGTGGCAGCAGCAACTCAACGCTGCTGATACCTGGCTCGGTAGCACCGAACGGGGCCAGCTTGGCGTCGCGCTCGTGCGGCTGGTGGTGGCTGGAAATCGCCTGGATCACGCCCGACTTCACTGCCTCGCGCAGGCCGTCACGGTCAGCGGCAGTGCGCAGCGGCGGCTGCACGTGGTACAGGCTGGAGAACTCGCGCAGCGACTCGTCGGTGAGGATCAGCTGGTACAGCGCAACGTCAGCGGTCACCGGCAGGCCAAGCGCCTGGGCCTGGGCGATCAGCCGCGCGCCACGGGCGCTGGTGATCTGGCTGAAGTGCGCACGTACGCCGGACTGCTCCACCAGCAGCAGGTTGCGCGCCAGGGCCACGGTCTCGGCGCTTTCCGGAATACCCGGCAGGCCGAGGAAGCTGGCCATCGCGCCTTCGTGGGCCAAACCGCCCTGGGCCAGGTCGCGGTCCTGGGAATGGAACACCACGGTCAGGTCGAAGGTGGCGGCGTATTCCAGGGCGCGGGCCAGGGTACGGTTGTTGGGGATTTCCTTCAGGCCGTTGCCGAAGGCCACGCAACCGGTATCACGCAGGGCCACCAGTTCAGCCAGCTGTTCGCCTTCCAGGCCCTTGGTCAGGGCACCGATCGGGTAGACCTTGCTGTTGGCGGCCTCGCGGGCGCGGTCGAGGATCAGTTCGGCCACTGCCGAGGTGTCCAGCACCGGCTTGGTCTGTGGCGGGCAGCACAGGCTGGTGACGCCACCGGCCACGGCGGCGCGGGTTTCGCTGGCGATAGTGCCCTTGCGGCTGTAACCCGGCTCGCGCAGGGACACGCCAAGGTCGACCAGGCCAGGCGCTGCAACCAGGCCATCGGCCTGGATCGTGCGGCTGGCGCTGAAACCGGCCGGGGCAGCGCCGATCGCGGCAATGCGGCCACCGTCCAGGTGCAGGTCGGTGACCTGGTCCAGGCCGCTGATGGGGTCGATGACCCGGGCGCCAAGAATACTGATGGTCACTGGGCGTTCTCCTGGTCGAATTGACGTTGCGCGTTCTGCCCGCTCATGGCCATGGACAGCACCGCCATGCGCACAGCGATGCCATAGGTGACCTGGTTGAGGATCACCGAGTGCTTGCCGTCGGCCACTGCCGACTCGATTTCCACGCCACGGTTGATCGGGCCCGGGTGCATGACGATGGCATCCGGCTTGGCCCCGGCCAGGCGCGCAGTGGTCAGGCCGAACAGGCGGTAGAACTCGCCTTCGCTGGGCAGCAGGCCGCCGGCCATGCGCTCACGCTGCAGGCGCAGCATGATCACCACGTCGACGTCTTTCAGGCCTTCGGCGAGGTCGGTGTAGACCTTCACGCCATATTGCTCGATGCCGATCGGGATCAGGGTTTTCGGGCCGATCACGCGAATGTCCGGGCAGCCCAGCGCTTTCAGCGCGAGCATGTCGGAACGGGCCACGCGCGAGTGCAGGATGTCGCCGACGATGGCCACCGACAGGTTTTCGAAGCTGCCCTTGTGGCGGCGGATGGTGAGCATGTCGAGCATGCCCTGGGTCGGGTGCGCGTGGCGGCCGTCACCGCCGTTGATCACGGCAACGTCCGGGCACACGTGTTCGGCGATGAAGTGCGCGGCGCCCGAGTCGGAGTGGCGCACGACGAACATGTCGGCGGCCATGGCTTCGAGGTTGCGCAGGGTGTCGAACAGGGTCTCGCCCTTGCTGGTCGAGGAGGTCGACACGTTCAGGCTGATCACGTCGGCCGACAGGCGCTGGGCCGCCAGTTCAAAGGTGGTTCGGGTACGGGTCGAATTCTCGAAGAACACGTTGCACACGGTCTTGCCGCGCAGCAGCGGGACTTTTTTCACAGCCCGGGCGCCGACTTCCAGGAACGAGTCGGCGGTGTCGAGGATCTCGGTGAGCAGTTCGCGGGGCAAACCGTCGAGCGAGAGGAAGTGGCGCAGCTGGCCCTGATCATTGAGCTGCAGCGGGCGCTTGGCGTCGATTGGCGTCATCGCGGGGGACTCTTAAAGGGCGGAAGCGGAGGCGAGGTCCTGGCGCTCGAGGGCGAGCGGTGCGGGTCCGGTCAATTTTACCCGTTCATGGGCAGCCAGCGACAGGGTGGCGCCAAGCACATTCGGGCGGATCGGCAGTTCGCCGGCATCCAGGTCCAGCAGGCAGACCAGGGTGACGCTGGCCGGGCGGCCATAATCGAACAGTTCGTTGAGCGCCGCGCGGATGGTGCGGCCGCTCATCAGTACGTCATCCACCAGCACCAGGTGCTGGCCTTCGACCTCGAACGGCAGCTCGGACGGGCGTACCTGCGGGTGCAGGCCGTTCTGGCTGAAGTCGTCGCGGTAGAACGAAACGTCCAGGGTGCCCATGGCGCTGGTGTCGCCCATGGCCTCCTGCAGGGCCTGGGCAACCCAGACGCCGCCTGTGCGGATACCGATGTAACGCGGTTCGCTGATGTTGCGGCGGGCCAGGTGGGCACGAAGGTCGACAGCCATCTGCCGGACCAGCTCGGCGGGGTTGGGTAGGCTCATTGCGGGCTCCTCGGAAGGGTGCGCCGGGCGGGGCCGGCGGCAAAGATGATCAGGTATTGGCCTCCAGCCAGCCTTGCAGCAGCAGGGCGGCGGCGATGGCATCGACCGGGTTGTCGCGGTAGCTGCCGCGCTGGCCGCCACGGGCCATGCGCTCGCCTTTGGCCTCGAAGGTGGTCAGGCGTTCGTCGTGGGTGTGCACGGGCAGGTTGAAGCGGCCGTTCAAGCGGCGGGCGAATTTTTCGGCGCGGGCGCTCATTTCGCTGGGCGTGCCGTCCATGTTCAGCGGCAGGCCGACGACGATGGCGTCGGGCTTCCATTCGGCAATCAGCTTTTCTACCTGGGCCCAGTCCGGCACGCCGTTTTGTGCCTTCAGGGTGCACAGTTCGCGGGCCTGGCCGGTAATCACCTGGCCGACGGCCACGCCGATCTGTTTGCTGCCGTAGTCGAAGCCCAGCAGTAAGCGTAGTTCGGCCATCACGCGTGGCCCGCCTGGCTGGTCAGCAGGTGCAGGTTGATGCCCAGGCTGGCGGCGGCGGCCTCCAGGCGCAGGTCGCTGGCCATGCCGAAGATGATTTGCGGGTCGAACGGGCAGTTGAGCCAGGCGTTGTCGGCCAGCTCCGCTTCCAGCTGGCCGGCCTCCCAGCCGGCATAGCCGAGGGTGATCAGGCTCTGTTTCGGGCCGACCCCGGCGGCGATGGCCAGCAGGATGTCCTGCGAGGTGGTCAGCGTCAGCCCTTCCAGCGCCACGCTTGCCTGGAAGCTGCATTCGCTGCTGTGCAGCACGAAGCCGCGGTCGGTCTGCACCGGGCCACCCTGGTAGATCGGCACTTGCAAGGTGTCGGCCGGCGGCGTTTCGTCCGGGCGCAGCTGCTCGAGGATGTCGGCCAGGTTCAGCTCCTGCGGCCGATTGACCACCAGGCCCATGGCGCCATGGGCGTTGTGCTCGACGATGTACGTGAGGGTCTGGGCGAAGTTCGGATCGGCCATGTGCGGCATGGCGATCAGGAACTGATGCTTGAGGTAGCTCGGCGTGAGGGTTTTCATGGGGGGATAGTGTGGCGCCAGGTGGCGGGGCTGACAAGGTGCGCTTTGTGTCATCTGGTTGGCGCCTGTCTTGAGGGTTTTGGCGCCTGTGAGATCGAGCGCCGCCCGCGCGGCGCTTCGCGGGGCAAGCCCGCTCCCACATCTGTTTCAGGCCAGTCACTCCTGTGAGGGCACCGCTGTCCGCCTTGTTTGTTCCATTCGATATCGAGCAAAACTGCTTTTCATCTATCTCCAGCCATGCATCAAGGCTGCAACCCACCTGGCACAGGAATAATTGGCCAGAAACAGATGTGGGAGCGGGCTTGCCCCGCGAAGCGCCGCGCGGGCGGCGCTCGATATCCGCGCCACCGCATACCCAAAGCCCTACACCCAAGGCAAAACCTCAATTACTGGACAAACGGTCCCCACGGGCAAAGCGCCAGGTGCGGATGATCTCCAGCCGGTCAAACTCGGCCAGGTCCCCGGTAAACGGCGCAAACGGCGCCGCCAACCGGACGATACGCTGCGCCGCCTGGTCCAGCACCGGTCGCCCGGACGACTCCAGCACCAGCACCTCGTACAGTGAGCCATCGCGGTTGATCGACACCATCATGCGCAAGTTGCCGTAGATCTGCTGCCGGCGCGCTTCGTCGGGGTAGTTCAGGTTGCCCACCCGCTCGACCTTCTTGCGCCACTCTTCCTTGTACCAGGCGCCCTTGTCGCGCATGGTCGAGGCGGCGTTCAGGCGGTGGATCCGCGGGCGCTTGGCGTACAGCTGCTGTTCGTTGGACAGCTCCGCCTCCAGGCTGGCGATCTGGCTGGACAGCTGCGAGCTGTCGAAGTCCGGCGCAGGCGCGGCGGGTTTGGGCTGCGGCTTGCTTTCCTTGGGCTTGGGCTCGACCTTCTGCGCCTTGGGTGCAGTGGTCACTACCGCTGACTTCTGCGGGCTTGGCGGTGGCACCACCTCGGGCTTGGCCGCAGGCGGCGGGGTGATCTTGTTGATCTTGCTGTCCTGGAACGGTGCCAGTTCGGTGGTCTTGGGCACCGCCTTCTTGTCCAGGGTGCCGCTGCCTTGCTGGTTGTCCTGGGCCTGGAAATCAGCCTTCTCCGGCGGTTTTTCGCTTTTGAAGGTGGCCAGGGTGATGTCCATGGTGTGGCGGATTTCGGCCGGTTTGACCACGCTGAAGCCGACGCCAAGGATCAGCGCCAGGTGCACCAGGGCAGCCAGGAACAGGGTAAAGCCGAGCCGGTCCACCGGGCGAACACGGGGCGGCAGCAGGTCGGCGGGGATGTCAGCGGGCAGCGTCATCAGGTATCCAGGGGCAGCTTCAAGCTTCAAGCTATAAGCTACAAGTAAGAGCAGTTCGGCGCAGGCCGGCTGTTCTTGTGGCTTGCAGCTTGTAGCTTGCGGCTGAGCATATTACCCCACTCTGGGTGTTTGCCGCGCGTTGCCGGTCAGCGCGCCTTCAGCTGGCGATCAATGGCGTCCATCAGCTTGCCACCGATATCGGTGTTGTAGGCATTGTCGATTTCGCGAATGCAGGTCGGGCTGGTGACGTTGATTTCGGTGAGGTAGTCGCCGATCACGTCCAGGCCAACAAACAGCAGGCCCTTCTCGCGCAGGGTCGGGCCGACCTGAGCCGCAATCCAGCGGTCACGCTCGCTCAGCGGGCGGGCTTCGCCACGGCCACCGGCGGCGAGGTTGCCACGGGTCTCGCCGCTGGCCGGGATGCGCGCCAGGCAGTAGTCGACCGGTTCGCCGTCGATCATCAGAATGCGCTTGTCGCCGTCCTTGATCGCCGGCAGGTAGGCCTGCGCCATGATCTGCTGGGCACCCAGCGCGGTCAGGGTTTCGAGGATCACCGACAGGTTGGGGTCGCCCACCCGGTGGCGGAAGATCGACGTGCCGCCCATGCCATCCAGCGGCTTGAGGATCACATCGCCATGCTGGGCCGCAAACGCGCGAATGATGTCCGGGCGACGGCTGACCAGCGTCGGCGGCGTGCACTGCGGGAACAGCGTGGCAAACAGCTTTTCGTTGCAGTCACGCAGGCTTTGCGGGCGGTTGACCACCAGCACGCCGTCATTCTCGGCTTGCTCCAGCAGGTAGGTGCTGTAGACGAACTCCATGTCGAATGGCGGGTCCTTGCGCATCAGGATCACATCCAGCTCGGCCAGCGTGCTGTCCTGCTCCTCGCCCAGCTCGAACCAGCGGGCCGGGTCGGCAAACACCTTCAGTGGACGCATGCGCGCACGGGCCTTGCCTTCGCCCTGGTACAGGTCGCGCTGCTCCATGTAGAACAGGCTCCAGCCGCGTGCCTGGGCGGCCAGCAGCATGGCCAGCGAGCTGTCCTTCTTGTAGGAGATGGACGCAATGGGGTCCATGACAATGCCGAGGCGAACGTTCATGGGGTGGTTCCTCTTGGCGGCGCGTGGCCGCGATGGATCGAAAGAAAAGTGGCTCAGGGTGGCGCTGTGAACGCCGCTGGTCAAGGGGCGGCGCAGATGGAATGGCCACCCGGAGTGTGCTAAAAATGCCAGTCATAGTGCTGTACAACAGGCCTTTGGGGCTGCTGCGCAGCCCGATCGCGACACAAGGCCGCTCCTACAGGAGTTTGCGTTCCCTTGTAGGAGCGGCCTTGTGTCGCGATCAGGGCGCGCAGCGGCCCCACGGTTTCAGCAAAAACAGCGACGGTAGCCCAAGTGATGGAACAACCCCTGAAGGTGATGGTGATCGACGATTCGCGCACGATCCGCCGCACCGCGCAGATGTTGCTCGGTGAAGCGGGCTGCGAAGTAATCACCGCCAGCGATGGCTTCGACGCCCTGGCCAAGATCGTCGACCACCAGCCCAGCATCATCTTCGTCGATGTGCTGATGCCACGCCTGGACGGCTACCAGACCTGTGCGGTAATCAAGCACAACAGTGCCTTCAAGGACACCCCGGTAATCCTGCTGTCGTCGCGCGATGGCCTGTTCGACAAAGCCCGCGGCCGGGTGGTGGGTTCCGATCAGTTCCTGACCAAACCGTTCAGCAAGGAAGAACTGCTCGACGCGATCCGCGCCCACGTGCCCGGGTTTGCCGCATCTCAACAACACGCACCCTGACCGCGCCCCGCCATGGCACGGTCCTACTTTCCTGATGGGGAACCAGCATGGCCCGAGTTCTGATTGTCGACGACTCGCCGACAGAGATGTACAAATTGGCTGGATGGCTTGAAAAACACGGTCATGAGGTGCTCAAGGCCAGCAACGGTGCCGACGGCGTGGCCCTGGCCCGACAGGACAAGCCCGATGCCGTGCTGATGGACATCGTCATGCCCGGCATGAACGGCTTTCAGGCCACCCGCCAGCTCAGCAAGGACCCGGAAACCAGCGCCATCCCGGTGATCGTGGTGACCACCAAGGACCAGGAAACCGACCGCATCTGGGCCACGCGCCAGGGTGCCCGTGACTTCCTCACCAAACCGGTCGAAGAAGACGCGCTGATTGCCAAGCTCAAAGAAGTGCTGGGGGCTTGACCACCCGCCCGCAGGGCGCGTCGCTGACCGCCTTCGAACTGTTGCTGGACATCGACCGGCGCTGCCGTTTGCTGGTCGCCGACCAGCCACCGCAGGACAATCGCCTGCAGGAGTGGAGCGGCATCGGCTTTCGCATTGCCGGGCAGTGGTTCGTCGCGCCCATGGGCGAAGTGGCCGAGGTGCTGCGCGAACCGCGCAGCAGCCGCGTCCCCGGTGTGCAGCCGTGGGTCTGCGGGGTGGCCAACCTGCGTGGCCGGCTGTTGCCGGTGATGGACCTGAGCAGCTTCTTTGGGCTGGGCCATGTCGCCCCGGGCAAGCAGCGCCGGGTGCTGGTGCTGGACCATGAAGACCTGTTCGTCGGCCTGCTGGTGGACGAGGTGCTTGGCCTGCAGCACTTTGCCCTCGACAGCCTGCAACTGTCGCCGCCGCAGCCGCTGATCCGCGCTGCTGCACGCTTTGTGCAGGGGCACTTCCCGCGTGAACGCAACTGGGCGATCTTCAGCCCCTTCGCCCTGGCCCAGGCGCCGGGCTTTCTCGATGTGGCGTTATAGGACCTGTGAACGTGAACAAGCCTGCCACCCCCGTCACAGCCACCACCGTGACCCCACGTACCCGCAGTATCGCGCAGATCACTGTGCTGTTCCTGATCCTGATCCTGTCGATCATCCTGCTGTTCGCCAACTTCGCCTACCTCAATACCCAGTCCAACTACGACAAGCAGTACATCGGCCATGCCGGCGAACTGCGCGTGCTGTCGCAGCGCATTGCCAAGAACGCCACCGAGGCGGCCACCGGCAAAGCCCTCGCGTTCAAGCTGCTGTCGGATTCACGCAACGATTTCGAGCGGCGCTGGGGCTACCTGCGCCAGGGCGACAAGTCCACCGGCTTGCCGCCGGCACCGGTCTCGGTGCGTGACGAGATGGAAGCGGTACGCCGCGACTGGGAAAACCTGCGCAAGAACACCGACACCATCCTGGCCAGCGAGCAAACCGTGCTGTCGCTGCACCAGGTGGCGGCGACCCTGGCCGAGACCGTGCCGCAGTTGCAGGTGGAGTACGAAAAGGTCGTCGAGATCCTGCTGCAGAGCGGCGCTCCGGCCAACCAGGTCGCGGTGGCCCAGCGCCAGCTTTTGCTGGCCGAGCGCATCCTTGGCTCAGTCAATACCGTGCTGGCCGGCGACGATACGGCAGCGCAGGCAGCTGATGCCTTTGGCCGCGATGCCGGGCGCTTTGGTCAGGTGCTGGAGGGCATGCTCAACGACAACGCGACCATTCAGGTGACCCGTGTTGCAGATGCTGACGCCCGTGCCCGGCTGGCCGAAATTGCCGAGTTGTTCCAGTTCGTTGCCGGCTCGGTGGATGAAATCCTCGAAACCTCGCCCGAGCTGTTTCGGGTGCGCGAGGCGGCAGGCAATATCTTCAGCCTGTCGCAAACCCTGCTCGACGAGGCCTCACACCTGGCCAACAGCTTCGAGAACCTGGCGGGCGGGCGCACCCTCGATACCGTGGGTGGCTATGCCCTGGGCCTGCTGGCGCTGGCCTCGATCATCCTCATTGGCCTGGTCATGGTGCGCACCACCAACCGCCAGTTGCGCGAGACGGCAGAAAAGAACGAACGCAACCAGCAGGCGATCATGCGCCTGCTCGACGAAATCGAAGAGCTGGCCGATGGCGACCTGACGGTGACTGTCTCGGTGACCGAAGACTTTACCGGCGCCATTGCCGACTCGATCAACTATTCCGTAGACCAGCTGCGTGACCTGGTTGCCACCATCAACCACAGTGCGGTGCAGGTTGCCGCTGCCGTGCAGGACACGCAGAACACCGCACGTCAACTGGCCAAGGCCTCCGAGCACCAGGCCGATCAGATCAGCGAAGCCTCCGAGGCGGTTGGCGACATGGTCGAGTCGATCGACCGGGTTTCCGCGCACGCCTACGAGTCGGCCAAGGTGGCCGAGCGCTCGGTGGCCATCGCCAACAAGGGCAACGAGGTGGTGCACAACACCATCAACGGCATGGACAACATTCGCGAGCAGATCCAGGACACCGCCAAGCGGATCAAGCGCCTGGGCGAGTCTTCCCAGGAAATCGGCGACATCGTCAGCCTGATCGACGACATTGCCGACCAGACCAACATCCTCGCCCTGAACGCGGCAATTCAGGCCTCGCTGGCCGGTGAGGCCGGCCGTGGTTTCGCCGTGGTGGCCGACGAGGTGCAACGCCTGGCCGAACGCTCGTCGTCGGCCACCCGCCAGATCGAGGCGCTGGTGCGCACCATTCAGGCGGACACCAACGAGGCCGTGATCTCCATGGAGCAGACCACCGCCGAAGTGGTGCGCGGCGCCCGCCTTGCCCAGGATGCCGGGGTGGCGCTGGCCGAGATCGAGGGCGTGTCGCAGAACCTTGCCGACCTTATCCACAGCATTTCCGATGCCGCCCAGTTGCAGACCTCGTCGGCCGGGCAGATCTCCCACACCATGGCGGTGATCCAGCAGATTACCGCGCAAACCTCTGCCGGCTCTGGCGCCACCGCCGACAGCATCCGCCACCTGGCGCGCATGGCCAGCGAGATGCGCCGTTCGGTGTCCGGTTTCACCTTGCCGCCACCTGCTGAGCCCAGGTGAAGCGGCCAGTTGATGAGCCGTACTGATGAGCCCGACTGATGACCAGCGCTGAGGAGTACCCATGGCCGTAACAGCACCAAGCCCCGAGCGCCACGACACGGTGGCGCTGGCCTGGACCAAGGCGGCCATCCTCGACTGCCTGGGCCAGGCGCGCCAGGCCCTGGAGCGCTTTGCCGGCGAGCCGGGCGATCTGTCGATGCTGGCCTTCGTGGTCGACAACCTGCACCAGGTGCACGGTTGCCTGCGCATGCTCGAACTACGGGGCGCCACACGCCTGGCCGAGGAGCTGGAGCTGTTCGCCAAGGCCTTGGCCGAAGGCCAGGTCAGCCCGCGGGGCGATTGCCTGGGTGCGCTGTTCCGTGGTCTTGAGCAACTGCCGTCCTACCTCGAGCGCTTGCGCGGTGCGCGCCACGACCTGCCCCTGGTGATGCTGCCGCTGCTCAACCAGTTGCGCGGCTGCCGTGGCGTCGAGCCGCTGGCCCAGGCCAGCCTGATCAGTGGCGCCGCGCAACGCTTTGCCGGCGCCGACGACCTGGCCAACCTCGACCTGTCGCTGGGCAACTGGCGCGACCAGTTGCAGGCCGGGCCGGGCCGGGATGCCTTGCGCTCGGTGGTGAGCGCGCTGTGCGACGACCTGATGCGCATCAAGGAACGCCTCGATCAGTTCGTGCGCGGTGACCGTCAGCACAGCGAGCAACTCGACGCCTTGCTGGCGCCACTGCGTCATGTGGCCGACACCCTGGCCGTGCTGGGTTTCCAGCAACCGCGGCGGGTGATCATCGACCAGGTGCTGGCATTGCAGGCCTTGGCCGAGGGTGAGCGGGCCGTGGACGACGCCGTCCTGATGGATGTGGCAGGGGCGCTGCTGTACGTCGAGGCCACACTCAATGGCATGGTCGGCCCGCTGGAAGAAAACGGCCAGGGCGGCCTGCCCGGCTCGGACCTGGCCGAGATTCGCCAGCTGGTGCTGAGCGAGTCGCTGAACGTGCTGCAGCAGGCCAAGGACTTGATTGGCGATTGCCTGGAGTCCGGCTGGCCGCGCCAGCGCCTGCAACCCTTGCCGGGCTTGTTGCAGCAGATTCGTGGGGCATTGGCGATGTTGATGCTGCCTGCCGTGGCCGAGCTGTTTGCCGGCTGTGCCGGTTATGTGCAGCGCTGGCTGCAGCACCTGGAAACGGAGCCGCCCGCCGAAGAGTTGGCCCACCTGGCCGAGGCCCTGAGCGCCGCTGAATGCTACCTGCAATGGCGCGTGGCCGACCCGTTGGCCGATGGCCAGCCCTTTATCGACAGGGCCCGGGCCAGCCTGGCAGCGCTGGGGGTGCACTGTACGCAGGTCGAAGCCGGCGCCGGCCTGGATGAGAGCGGCGATGGCATCGATGACGAACTGCGCGAGGTGTTCCTCGAAGAGGCCGGTGAACTGCTGCCGGAAATCGAGCGCCACTGGCTGCGCTGGCGTGCCGACAACCAGCAACGTGAAGCGCTGGGCGAAGTGCGGCGGGCGCTGCATACGCTCAAAGGCAGTGGGCGCATGGTGCACGCCGAGGCCGTGGCCGAACTGGTCTGGGGCGCCGAGCACCTGCTGAACCGGGTACTCGAAGGCCGCAGCGTGCTCAGCCCGGAAGGCGTGGTGGCCCTGCAGCAGGCCTTTGTCCAGCTGCCCGACCTGCTGGCCGACTTTGCCGCTGGCCAGCTGCCGCAATTGAGCGAAATCGAACAGCTGGCCGGGCACCTGCATGCCCTGGCCGAGAATGATGCACCGGCGGCTGCCGATCTCGACGGCCTCGACCCGCAGTTGCTGGATATTTTTCGGGCTGAAGCGCAGGGCCACCTGGCCAGCCTCGACGCTTTCCTGCAGGCTGCCGATGGCCATGGCACGCCGGTCAGTGATGGCCTGCAACGTGCCCTGCACACGCTCAAGGGCAGTGCTGCCATGGCCGGTGTGATGCCGATCGCCGAACTGGCCACAGCCTTCGACCGCCTGGTTCGTGAGTACAAGGGCCATCAGTTGCCCCTGCAAATGGCCGAGGTCGAATGGCTGGAGGCCGCACGCGCGTTGTTCCACCTGGGCCTGACGCAACTCGACAGCGCGCCGCTGGCAGCCATCCCCGGCGCCGCGGAGCTGATCGAACAGGTTGGCCAGGCCGTGGACGAACGCCTGGCCAACCTGCATCACGACCCGCAGCACGCACGGCGCGGCAAGCGCGACCCACAGCAGGTCGCCGGTTTCCTGGCCCAGGCCATGGACATCCTGCTCAATGCCGAATCACTGCTGTCACGCTGGCAGCAACAGCCCGGTCAGCGTGATGCGCTGGACACCCTGCTCGATGAAATGACCACGTTGGGCCATGCCGCGCACCTGGCCGACCTGTGGCAGATGGATGACGTGTGCGAGGCCTTGCTCGACCTTTACGGCGCCGTGGAGGAGGGCAGCCTGCCCGCCGACGCACGCTTCTTCGCCCAGGCACAGCAAGCCCATGAAGCCCTGCTGGACATGCTCGACGAAGTGGCGGCCGGGCAGGATATCCCGCCGCGCCCGGCGCTGGTCGACGGCCTGCGCACGCTGCTGGACCAGGCCCTGGCGCCGGATGCCACCGGCCTGGTGGGTATCGACTCGGTAACGCCGCTGCACCCGGACATGGACCTGGCCGATTCCCTGGGCCTGGGGTTGCCACGCCCGCCCTTGTTGCCGGAGGTAGTCGAGGCGCCGCCTGAAACGCCGGAAAAACCGGGCGAAGAGCTGCTGGAAGTGTTCCTCGAAGAAAGCTCGGACATCGTCGAGAGCGCCGCCGCAGCCCTGGCCCGCTGGCAAGCCGACCCGCGCAATAGCGTCGAAGTAGACAACCTGATG
Source organism: Pseudomonas sp. NPDC089407 (assembly GCF_044900445.1). Taxonomy (NCBI): domain Bacteria; kingdom Pseudomonadati; phylum Pseudomonadota; class Gammaproteobacteria; order Pseudomonadales; family Pseudomonadaceae; genus Pseudomonas; species Pseudomonas sp. NPDC089407. The sequence goes on along the minus strand of NZ_JBJDNB010000049.1, from coordinate 28,758 downwards.
CGCGACCTGCACACCCTCAAGGGCGTGGCGCGGATGGTCGAGATTGCCCCAATCGGCGACCTGGCCCACGAGCTGGAATTTCTCTACGAACTGCTGGCCGCCGGCCGTCTGCCTCCGAGTGCGCCGCTGTTCGCGCTGTTGCAGAACTGCCACGACCGCCTGGCGCACATGCTCGATGCCGTGCGCCTCGGCCAGCCGCTGCATGCCGCCACGGCACTGATCGACTACATTCGCAACTTCAGCAGCGCTGCGTTGACCGACAGTGCCGCCGGCCAAGGGCCGCAAGAGGCTACCAGCGCCGAGGTGCCGGCCGCGGCGCCAGAGCGGGCGCCGGGCGACATGGTCAAGGTCGATGCCGAGCTGCTCGACGACCTGGGCAACCTGGCCGGCGAGCACTCGATCATCCGTGGGCGCATCGAGCAGCAGGTCAACGATGCGCAGTTTACCCTCAACGAAATGGAGACCACCCTGGAGCGCATGCGCGACCAGTTGCTGCGCCTGGACATCGAGACCCAGGGGCGGATCTCCAGCCGGCAGCCGTTCGAAGGTGATGCCTATGACGACTTCGACCCGCTGGAACTGGACCGCCATTCACAGTTACAGCAGCTGTCCCGAGCGCTGTTCGAGTCCGCCTCGGACCTGCTCGACCTGAAGGAAACCCTGGCCCAGCGCGCCCACGAGGCCTACAGCCTGCTGCAGCAGCAGGCGCGCGTGAACAGCCAGTTGCAGGAAGGCCTGACGGCCACCCTGATGGTGCCATTCGAGCGCCTGGTGCCACGCTTGCAGCGGGTGGTGCGGCAGGTGGCCAGCGAACTGGGCAAGCAAGTGGAACTGGTGGTCGGCAACGCCGAGGGCGAACTGGACCGCAGCGTGCTCGAGCGCATGGTGGCGCCGCTGGAGCATATGCTGCGCAACGCCGTCGACCATGGCCTGGAAAGCCGCGAAATGCGCCTGGCCGCGGGTAAGCCGGAGCAGGGCACCATTCACCTGAACCTGCTGCACGAAGGCGCCGATATCGTCATCGAAATGACCGACGACGGCGCCGGTGTGCCGCTGGAGGCGGTGCGGCGCAAGGCCATCAAGCGCGGCCTGCTGGACCCGCAGGCGCACTTGAGCGACCACGAGATCCTGCAGTTCATCCTGCGCCCGGGCTTTTCCACCGCTGAGAAAATCACCCAGATTTCCGGGCGCGGCCTGGGCATGGATGTAGTACACGAAGAGGTCAAGCAACTGGGCGGCTCAATGAGCATCGAGTCGGCCCAGGGCAAGGGCGCGCGCTTCCTGATCCGCCTGCCGTTCACCGTGTCGATCAACCGTGCGCTGATGGTGCACCTGGGCGAAGAGCAGTACGCCATCCCGCTCAACACCATCGAGGGGATTGTCCGCGTGCCGCCGACAGAGCTGGCGGCCTGCTACCAGCTGGATTCGCCGCGTTACGTTTACGCGGGCCATGCCTACGAGCTGCGTTACCTGGGCGAGTTGCTGCAAGGCATGCCGCGCCCAGCCTTGCTGGGGCAGAGCGTGCCGCTGCCGGTGCTGCTGGTGCATGCCAAGGAACAGTCGTTCGCCATCCAGGCCGACGCCCTGTCGCCTAGCCGCGAAATTGTGGTGAAGAGCCTGGGGCCGCAGTTTGCTGCGGTGGCCGGGCTGTCGGGGGCGACGCTGCTGGGCGATGGCCGGGTGGTGCTGATTCTCGATCTGCTCGGTCAACTGCGTGGCCAGCAGCGCCGCCTGGCGCGCTTGCCCGGTGGTGGCAGCCAGCGCCAACTGCTCGGCCCGGCACCGCGCCGCGCCTTGCTGGTGATGGTGGTGGACGACTCGGTAACGGTGCGCAAGGTCACCAGCCGCCTGCTGGAGCGCCACGGCATGAGTGTGCTCACGGCCAAGGACGGGGTCGATGCCATGGCCCAGCTGGAGGAACACCGCCCCGACGTGTTGCTGCTGGATATCGAGATGCCGCGCATGGACGGTTTCGAGGTGGCCACGCGAATTCGCCGTGATGAGCGGTTGAAAGACCTGCCGATCATCATGATCACCTCGCGTACCGGGCAGAAGCACCGCGACCGCGCCATGGCCATTGGCGTCAACGAATACCTGGGCAAGCCGTACCAGGAGTCGCTGCTGTTGCAGAGCATTGCCCACTGGAGCCAGATCCATGCTTGAACTGATTGCCGGCCAGCGCAGCAGCCTGACCGGGCTGTTGCTGCCGTTGGGTGACCGTACCCTGGTGCTGCCCAACGTGGCGGTTGCCGAGTTGAGTGGCCAACGCAACCTGGTGTGCCAGCACGGCGACCCGGCCTGGCACCTGGGCTGGATCGACTGGCGCCAGCAACGCCTGCCGTTGATCGGCTTCGAGGCGGCTTGCGGCGGTGAGACACCCTGCGGGGAGCGAGCGCGGGTGGTGGTGCTGAATGCTTTGGGTGATACCGGCCTGCGCTACCTGGCGCTGCTACTGCAGGACATCCCGCGCTCGTGCAAGCTCGACAGCCAGTTGAACTACGTGGACGTGGCGCTGGGCCGGCTGGAACTGGCGGCGGTGCAGGTGGGCGAGCAGGTGGCGCGGGTGCCGGACCTGGCCGCGCTGGAAAGGCTGGTGCGTGACGCGGAACTGCAACCAGAGCTTGGGTAGGATGCAAGGCACAAAGTCTGATTTTCGGGTTGAAGCGGTCGTTGTAGGAGCGGCCTTGTGTCGCGATGGGGCGCGCAGCGGCCCCAGAATCTCATTGTCACAGCATAAATTGCCGGGGCTGCTGCGCAGCCCTTTCGCGACGCAAGGCCGCTCCTACACTGAACATGGTTGGCTGATGGGCTGCGAAAGGGCCGGAACAGACATCATCAGGAACCCAGCCCATCTCAGGAGGTCTGTGTTTGCATGTATTACGGTGAACGCTTCAACGCCTGGACCCACCTGGTCGGTGCCGTCCTGGCCTGTATCGGTGCCATCTGGCTGATCGTGGTCGCGGGCCTGCAAGGCGACCCGTGGAAGATCGTCAGTTTCTCCATCTACGGCAGCACGTTGCTGTTGCTGTACAGCATCTCCACCCTGTACCACAGCACCCGCGGGCGGGCGAAGGTGATCATGCGCAAGCTCGATCACCTGTCGATCTACCTGCTGATTGCCGGCAGCTACACGCCGTTCTGCCTGGTAAGCCTGCGCGGCCCTTGGGGCTGGAGCCTGTTCGGCGTGGTCTGGGGGCTGGCGGTGATCGGCATGCTGCAAGAGATCAAGCCGCGTTCCGAGGCGCGGATCCTGTCGATCATCATTTACGCGGTGATGGGCTGGATCGTGCTGGTGGCGGTCAAGCCGCTGCTGCACTCGCTGGGCACTGCAGGCTTTGCCTGGCTGGCTGCCGGCGGCGTGTTCTACACCGTCGGCATCATCTTCTTCGCCCTCGACAGCCGCTTGCGCCATGCGCATGGCATCTGGCACTTGTTCGTGATCGTCGGCAGCCTCATGCACTTCGTGGCCGTTTCGTTCTACGTGCGTTAGTTAAAAGTCGCCCCACAACTGCTGTGCCACCGACAACGCCACCACCGGCGCGGTCTCGGTGCGCAGCACACGTGGGCCAAGGCGTGCAGCGTGGAAACCGGCGGCCTTGGCCTGCTCGACCTCCGCCTCGCTCAGGCCACCTTCGGGGCCGATCAGGAAGGCCAGGGTCGCAGGCTTTTCATGGCGGGTAAGCAGCTCGGCCACAGGGTGCAGCACTAGCTTCAAATCAGCCTGGCTGCTGCTCAGCCACTCGGCCAGAGGCACTGGCGGGTGGATGACCGGCAAGGTCGAGCGGCCGCATTGTTCGCAGGCGCTGATTGCCACCTGGCGCCAATGGGCCAGGCGTTTGTCGGCACGCTCGTCCTTCAGGCGCACTTCGCAGCGTTCGCTGACGATCGGGGTGATTTCGTTGGCGCCCAGTTCGGTGGCCTTCTGGATCGCCCAGTCCATGCGCTCGCCGCGCGACAGGCCCTGGCCGAGGTGGACGTGCAGGGGGGAGTCGGCCTGGCCGGTAAAAGCCTGGTCAAGGCCGACGCGCACGGTTTTCTTGCTCACTTCGAGCAGTTGGCCGCGGTATTCCTGGCCGCTGCCGTCAAACAGCTGCACGGCGTCGCCGGCGGCCATGCGCAGCACGCGGCCGATGTAGTGGGCCTGGGCCTCGGGCAGGTCATGCTCGCCAAGGCTCAGGGGGGCGTCGATGAAGAAGCGGGACAGTCTCATGTAGTGCTCGTCGGAAAAGGGGGACTCGTCCTTTGTAGGAGCGGCCTTGTGTCGCGAAAGGGCTGCGAAGCAGCCCCAGGATCTCAGCGGTGATGCACGAATTGCCGGGGCCGCTTTGCGGCCCTTTCGCGACACAAGGCCGCTCCTACAAGGGGTATGCGTTCAGGTCTGCAAGATCAGCCCGGGTCGCGGAAGTCGGGCTGGAAGTTGGCCGGCACCGCCACGCTGACGCTGTCGCGGGTGGCAATGTCGATGCCTTCGCTGGCCACCTCGGCGAGGAAGTCGATCTGCTCCGGGGTAATCACGTAAGGCGGCAGGAAGTACACCACGCTGCCCAGTGGCCGCAGCAGGGCACCACGGCTCAGGGCATGCTCGAAGACTTTCAGGCCACGCCGCTCCTGCCACGGGTAGGCAACCTTGCCCGCCTTGTCCTGCACCATCTCGATGGCCAGGGCCATGCCGGTCTGGCGGATTTCGGCCACGTGGGCGTGGTCGGCCAGGTGCGCAGTGGCGCTGGCCATGCGGGTGGCCAGGGCCTTGTTGGCCTCGATCACGTTGTCTTGTTCGAAGATGTCGAGGGTGGCCAGCGCTGCTGCGCACGCCAGTGGGTTGCCGGTGTAGCTGTGCGAGTGCAGGAACGCGCGCAAGGTCGGGTAGTCGTCGTAGAACGCCTGGTACACGTTGTCGGTAGTCAGGCAGGCAGCCAGCGGCAGGTAACCACCGGTCAGGGCTTTGGACAGGCACAGGAAGTCCGGGCGGATGCCAGCCTGTTCGCAGGCGAACATCGTGCCGGTGCGGCCGAAGCCCACGGCAATCTCGTCGTGGATCAGGTGCACGTCGTAGCGGTCACAGGCCTCGCGCAGCAGCTTGAGGTATACCGGGTGGTACATGCGCATGCCGCCGGCACCCTGGATCAGCGGCTCGACGATCACTGCCGAAATGCTTGCATGGTGCTCGGCCAGGGTCTGCTCCATGGCCTGGAACATGTTGCGCGAGTGCTCCTCCCAGCTCATGCCCTCGGGGCGCAGGTAGCAGTCCGGGCTTGGGACTTTGAGGGTATCGAGCAGCAGCGCCTTGTAGGTTTCGGTGAACAACGGCACATCGCCCACCGACATCGCGGCAATGGTTTCACCGTGGTAGCTGTTGGTCAGGGTGACAAAGCGCTTCTTGTCCGGCTTGCCGACGTTCTGCCAGTAATGGAAGCTCATCTTCAGTGCCACTTCGATGCACGACGAACCGTTGTCGGCATAGAACACCCGGTCGAGCCCGGCCGGGGTCATGGCCACCAGGCGCTCGGACAGTTCGATTACCGGCTGGTGGCTGAAGCCGGCCAGGATCACGTGCTCCAACTGGTCGACCTGGTCCTTGATGCGCTGGTTGATACGTGGGTTGGCATGGCCGAACACGTTGACCCACCAGCTGCTCACTGCATCCAGGTAGCGCTTGCCCTCGAAGTCCTCCAGCCACACGCCTTCGCCGCGCTTGATCGGGATCAGCGGCAGCTGCTCGTGATCTTTCATCTGGGTGCAGGGGTGCCACAGGACCTTGAGGTCGCGTTGCATCCACTGATCATTCAGGCCCATGGGCACTTCTCCTGGCTTTGCGGCGTGGTTCGACCGCGTAAGCCTAAGCAATGCCGCCGGGCAGGACAACCGCCGCCTTCAGTGGCGGCGGGTGCCGGTCCATTCAAGGCTGCGGATGTGGACTGTGCCTGCATGCGAAGTAGAGATGGTCAGGCGCCGGAATGGTCCTTCAATTACTTGATGATAGGGCTGCGTCGCAATGGGCCCGGGGCGCAGGTCGCGAAAGCCGCTGCCTTCGAGGGTGAGCCAGTAGAAGTTGCGTGGGGCAGGGGCGACCAGATCGTATTCAAGGTTCTCGGCATCGAACAGCATGCACAGGTTGTCGCAAAGGAAGTCGCTGACAACGTAGTACTCCATGCGCAGGCACTCGACTTCCTGGGCAAAGCGTATTTCCACATCGCTATGTTCGCCAATGACCAGTTCGGTGCCATCCTCGCCTTTGAACGCCTCATGGAAGCCAGTCCACGAGGTGCTGTTGGAGCGGATACTCAGGCCCGATTCGGTACGCAGTGTCTGCTTGTGCCAGAGAAACTGCCGCTCTACATGCTGGAAATGCTCCTCGAATATCATGCGCATGCCCTCCTGGCGGGGCGTGTGGCCATCTTCGCCAGCTTCGCCTGCCAGTGTGTGACATGGCTACTGGCAAAAATGTCAGTTGCCAAAGACACTTGATGTCACTGCGCTGGCAGGGTGGTCACACCTGACGTATTCTTAACGCATCTCTCTGGGGCATTCCTGCCTCTCCCCGTTTCTGTAACCCCTGACTCGGAGTTCGCCGACATGGCTGCTGCTTGGGTGCGCCTGTGTGCGTTGGTATTGATTGGTGTGTCCAGCGGTGCGGCGCTGGCAAAGGACAAAACGCCCACCGCGATTGTGGTGGGTGGCGGCATGGCAGGCCTGACGGCAGCCTATGAGCTGCAGAACAAAGGCTGGCAGGTGACCCTGCTGGAAGCCAAGTCAGGCATGGGCGGGCGCTCGGGCCTGGCGACCAGCGAGTGGATCGGCAACGCCAAGGCGCAACCGGTGCTCAATCAGTACCTGGACCGTTTCAAACTTGAAACACTGCCAGCACCCGAATTCGTACGAACCCCCGGTTACCTGATCGACGGCGAGTATTTCAGTGCCACCGACCTGGCCGCCAAGCAGCCAGCTACCGCCGAGGCGCTCAAGCGTTACGAGAAAACCCTCGACGACCTGGCCCGCTCGATCGATGACCCGCTGAACCCACAGGCTACCAGCACGCTGTTCGCCCTTGACCAGATCAACGTCTCCACCTGGCTGGACAAGCTGCAGTTGCCCGCCACTGCCCGCCAGCTGGTCAACCAGCAGATCCGTACCCGCTACGATGAACCGTCGCGCCTGTCGCTGCTGTACTTCGCCCAGCAGAACCGCGTATACCGCGGCGTCAGTGACCGCGACCTGCGCGCCGCGCGCCTGCCTGGCGGCAGCCCGGTGCTGGCCCAAGCCTTCGTCAAACAGCTGAAGACCATCAAGACCAGTTCGCCGGTGACCGCCATTGTCCAGGACAAAGACGGCGTCACGGTCAAAGTCGGCAGTGTCGGCTATCAAGCCGATTACCTCGTCATGGCCGTGCCGCTGCGCGCGCTGGCCAAGATCCAGATGACCCCGGGTCTGGACAGCAAGCACCTGGCGGCGCTTAAAGGCACCAACTATGGCTGGCGTGACCAGCTGATGCTCAAGTTCAAAAAGCCGGTATGGGAAAGCCGTGCACGCATGTCAGGTGAAATCTTCAGTAACACCGGCCTCGGCATGCTGTGGATCGAGCCGGCGCTCAAGGGGGGTGCCAACGTGGTGATCAACTTGTCCGGCGACAACGCCCGCCTGCTGCAGGCCTTCGGTGACAAGCAGATGGTCGACCAGGTACTGATCCGCCTGCATGCCTTCTACCCGCAGGCGCGTGGTGCCTTTACCGGTTACGAGGTCAAGCGCTACAGCGTCGACGCCGGTACCGGCGGTGCCTACCTGGCCTACGGGCCAGGGCAGATCAGCAAGTTCTGGCGCCTGTGGGAGCGCCCGGTGCAGCGCATCACCTTCGCCGGTGAGCACACCGACGCCCTCTACCCAGGCACCCTGGAAGGCGCCCTGCGCAGTGGCCAGCGCGCCGCCAGCCAGGCACAGGACCTGCTGGCCGGCAAGTCGTTCGACCCCGCCAAGGCGGTGCCGGTTGCGGCCGCTGCAGCGGCAGGCGCGGCGGCTGCGAAAGAGAGCAAGGGCGGGTTCTTCTCGAACATGTTTGGTGGTTCGTCCGACAAGGCCGAAAAAGCCGATTCTGCGCCGGTCAAAGCGGAGTCCAAGCCAGCCGATGAATCCAGGCAGGACAAGCCTGGGTTCTTCAAGCGTCTGTTTGGCGGGGCGGACAAACCGGAGGTGAAGGCCGAGCCGATTGCCAAGGCCGACGAAGTGGCGCCGGTGGTTGCGCCTGCTCCGGCGCCTGCAGCGGTTGCGCCAACGCCAGTGGCCAAGGAGACGCCAGCCAAGCCTGCGGCGACCAAGGCAACCCCGGCCAAGCATGCGCCGGCGCACAAGCCAGCACACAAGCCTGCCGAGACCAAGAAGGCTACCGCCAAGTCCGAACCGGCCAAGAAACCTGTAGCCAATACTCAGGCCAAGGCTAGTTGATCTATAGGCAATGCTGGCCCCTTCGCCGGCAAGCCAGCTCCCACAGATATAGCGCAGGCCCCAAGCCTTGTGCGGTCCCTGTGGGAGCTGGCTTGCCGGCGATAGGGCCAGCACTGACAACCCCCAACTCTACGTCTATCGTTAATGTTTCCTTAATGGGAAGCTTACAGAATACATATCGTATTTCTCGATAAACCGAAGCAATTTTTTCCGCTTTTATTCGATACGTTACGCGTTAGTCTGTGCACAGCTTTCACGGGGAAACACGCCAACATGCAACTGCGCAATTCATCTTCTCGCTACGGCGTGGTCAGCATCGTCCTGCACTGGGGCGTGGCGCTGGCAGTCTTTGGCCTGTTTGGCCTGGGCCTGTGGATGGTCGGCCTCGACTATTACAGCCCATGGCGTAAATCAGGCCCGGACCTGCACAAGAGCATCGGCCTGGTGCTGTTGGCGGTAATGCTGCTGCGCCTGGTCTGGCGCTTCATCAGCCCGCCACCCCCGGCGCCGGCCAACCATGGCGCACTCACCCGCACCGCGGCCAAGCTGGGCCATCTGGCGCTGTATGTCGGGCTGTTCGCCGTAATGGGCGCCGGTTACCTGATTTCCACCGCCGATGGCGTCGGCATTCCGGTGTTCGGCCTGTTCGAAGTGCCGGCCCTGATCAGCGACCTGCCTGACCAGGCAGACGTGGCGGGTGTCATTCATTTGTGGCTGGCCTGGGGCTTGGTGATTTTTGCCGTGCTGCATGCCCTAGCTGCACTCAAGCACCATTTCATCGACCGTGACGCGACCCTGACCCGTATGCTGGGCCGCAAAGCTTGACTCTCAACCTCAATTGCATAGGAAGGAACAGGATGTTGAAAAAGACTTTTGCCGCTCTGGCGCTCGGTACCGCTCTGCTCTCCGCTGGCCAGGCCATGGCTGCCGAGTACAAGATCGACAAGGAAGGCCAGCACGCGTTCGTTGACTGGAAAATCAGCCACCTGGGCTACAGCTTCATCCACGGTACTTTCAAGGACTTTGACGGCAACTTCACGTGGGACAGCGCCAAGCCTGAAGCCAGCAAGATCAACGTCGACCTGAAAACCGCCAGCCTGTGGTCGAACCACGCCGAGCGTGACAAGCACATCGCCAGCGCCGACTTCCTCGACGTGAAGAAGTACCCGGAAGCCAAGTTCGTCTCCACCAGCGTCAAGTCGACCGGCGAGAAGACTGCTGACGTATCCGGCGACCTGACCCTGCACGGCGTGACCAAGCCGGTCACTTTCAAGGCTACCTTCAACGGTGAAGGCAAGGACCCATGGGGCGGCGAGCGCGCTGGCTTCAACGCCACCACCACGCTGAACCTGAACGACTTTGGTATCAAGGGCCCAGGCCCGACTTCGCAAACCCTGGACCTGGATATCAGTGTTGAAGGTGTGAAACAGAAGTAAGCATTGCTTTGGCAATAAAAAACGCCGCCCATTGGGCGGCGTTTTTTATTGCCTTCGAGGCCCCATCGCCGGCAAGCCGGGCTCCCGCAGGTACGTCACTGGCCCTGAGGGCAATGATCTCCTGTGGGAGCTGGCTTGCCGGCGATAGGGCCGGTACAGGCTGCCCCTGGCTTAGCCCTTGCGGGTCAACAGCGCCGGGCGCTCACCGCGCGGGCGGCTTGGCAGGTCGTCCAGCTGCTCAGGCGTCGGGAAACGGTCGAGCTTGGATTCCTTGCGGATGATCACCGGCTGTTTTTCCGGCTGGCGCGGGTTGCGCACAGCCGGCTCTTGCCGGGCAGCATCGTCACGGGCCGGGCGACCACGGCCAGCACCGCCGCCATCACGACGGGCACCGCCCCCGTTGTTGGCACGCGGTGGGCGTTTTTCGCCGCCGGCGCCACCACCACCACGCTGCTGGCCGCCATTGCGGGCCTGGCCCTGGCCACCGCCTGCGTTGCTGCGTTGGCCGCCACCTTGGGCTTGGCCTTGACCGGCACCCCCACCTGGGCGGCGATTGCGGCCCTGGCCTTTGCCCTGGTACGGGCTGACGTAGTCGGCACGGTTTCCGAAGTTGTCGACGTCGTCGTCCAGAAACTCTTCCGGGTCACGGTCGGCGGCTACTTTCGGCGCGCTGCCGCTGGCCTGCTGCTGGCGCGGCTTCTTGTCACGCGGTTTGCGCGGCTGCTGTTGCTTGTCACCGCTCTTTTCCTTGTCGGCCGGCTTCTCGGCAGCTTGCTGCTTGGCCTTGCCTTTATCCTTGCCCTTGTCCTTGCGGCCGCCGTTGGCATCTTTGCCGCCTTCGCCACGGGCCTGCTGGTTGCGGCCACCACGGCCGTTGTTTTGCGGGCGCTCGCGTACTTCTGGCTTTTCGGCTTCAACCTGGCTGGCATCGAAGCCCATCAGGTCGCCATCCGGGATGCGCTGCCGGGTGACGCGCTCGATGCTCTTGAGCAGTTTTTCTTCATCCGGCGCGACCATGGAAATGGCCTCGCCCGAACGACCAGCACGGCCGGTACGGCCGATGCGGTGAACGTAGTCTTCCTCGACGTTCGGCAGCTCGAAGTTGACCACGTGCGGCAGCTGGTCGATGTCCAGGCCGCGGGCAGCGATGTCGGTGGCAACCAGCACGCGTACACTGTTGGCCTTGAAGTCGGCCAGGGCCTTGGTGCGGGCGTTCTGGCTCTTGTTGCCGTGGATCGCGGCGGCGGTCAGGCCGTGCTTTTCCAGGTACTCGGCCAGGCGGTTGGCACCATGCTTGGTACGGGTGAACACCAGCACCTGCTCCCAGGCACCCTGGGTAATCAGGTGCGCCAGCAGCGCGCGCTTGTGGCTGGCGGGCAGGCGATAGACGCGCTGCTCGATACGCTCGACGGTGGTGTTAGGCGGGGTGACTTCGATACGCTCCGGGTTATGCAGGAGCTTGTCGGCGAGGTCGGTGATGTCCTTGGAGAAAGTGGCCGAGAACAGCAGATTCTGGCGCTTGGCCGGCAGGCGGGCGAGAACCTTCTTGACGTCGTGGATGAAGCCCATGTCGAGCATGCGGTCGGCTTCGTCGAGCACCAGGATTTCCACGTGAGCCAGGTCGACCTTGCCTTGGCCGGCCAGGTCGAGCAGGCGGCCCGGGCAGGCGACCAGCACGTCAACGCCTTTGGCGATGGCCTGAACCTGCGGGTTCATGCCAACACCGCCGAAGATGCAGGCGCTGACCAGCGGCAGGTCACGGGCATAGACTTTGAAGCTGTCATGCACCTGGGCTGCCAGTTCGCGGGTCGGGGTAAGGACCAGCACGCGCGGCTGGCGCGGGCCATGGCGCTGCGACTTGTCGGGGTGGCCGGCCGGGAACAGGCGCTCGAGAATCGGCAGGGCAAAGCCGCCGGTCTTACCAGTACCAGTCTGGGCGGCAACCATCAGGTCGCGGCCTTGCAACACGGCGGGAATGGCCCGCTGTTGCACGGGGGTCGGCTGGGTATAGCCCGCAGCCTCGATAGCGCGGACAAGAGCCTCGGAGAGACCGAGGGAAGCAAAGGACATGGGCGATCCTGTTCTCGTTTGGGCTGGGCCCGTTTGGGATGTTCTGCCTGGCGCGACGGGCATCGGTGGGATGCGATCGCGTCCGGTCCAGCTGGGCTTTCACTGCACATCCGGGAAACGGAGGGTGGACGCGATGGGGCGTCGGTGCCGATCGGGATGCCTGTTGCGAGGCCGAGCGTCCGGGCGTGAGCCGGGCGGGAAGGCCCGAGTATAACAGAGCTATCGCGCTGTGCTGCTTTCCTGCTGCTCAACGGCGTTGAGAATGTTTCCGATGTCGCCTGTGTAGCGGTTGCTGATCGCCGCATAGGCCGGTTCCTGCTTGAAACGCCGCAGTTCTTCGGCAAAGGCCACAGCCAATGCCTCGCGCCCGGGTTTGCGCACCAAGCCTAGATACTGGGTCTGCCGGCTGATCACCAGTGGCAACTCCTGAACTTGCCGTTGCAGGCCCAGATGGCCCAGCAGGTAGCGCCCGACCCGGCGGTCGGTAATCGCCAGATCGACCCGGCCCAGCAGCAGCTTGCCGAAATTGGCTTCGTGGGTGGGTGCGGCTTCACGCGTGAAATACGCGGCTTGGTTGAAGGAGGCGCCATAGGTGTAGCCGGGTGATGTGCCGACGGTGAGGCCGGCAAGGTCTTGCAACTGATCGACCGCATGGGGACGAGCGCTGGCCTGGAACAGGACGAATTCGACTTCCGACATGGGCTCTGCACCGTACACCAGGTAGGGTTGGCGCGCCTCGGTCTGGAAAATATCCAGAATGCCATCGGCCAGCCCCTGCTCGGCCATCGCCAGACAGCGCTTCCACGGCAGGAATTGCACCTCTACTTCGACGCCAAGGCGTGCGAATACTTGCTTGGCGACCTCGTAGTCGAGGCCATGGGGTTGGCCGTTGTGCTGGTACACATAGGGTGGCCAGTCGTCGGTGACCAGGCGCAGGCGTTCACCCAGAGCCAACGGGCTCAGGCAAGCGAGCAGCAGGATCCAGAACAGCCGGGCGATGAGTGGCATGGCCGGAGATTACGCGCTCGGCCGGAACATGGCCAGAGGCCCGGTATTTGGAGCGAGCCAGGCCCCTGTAGGAGCGGCCTTGTGTCGCGATCGGGCGCGCAGCGGCCGTAATTCAGGCGATGCGGTTTGCCTGGTAAACCGGGGCATCAGGTTTAGCGGCCGCTGCGCGCCCGATCGCGACACAAGGCCGCTCCAGGGATCGCGCCAGCCAATGGGTGGGAGCTTAACTTTGAGAAGACCTCAACAAATGCGCCTCGATATCCTTGCGCCGCTCGCCCAGCGACAAGCGCAACCCCGGGTGCCGCAGGCACTGGCGCAGCCGTTCAGGCTCCATGTGGCCATGGCGGGCATTGAGGTTTTCCAGCGCCTTGTCCCACCAGGCCGGTGCACAGGCGCGGTCAAATTCATTGGCGTAGGGGTAACAGCCATACAGCAGCTCGCGGGCAAACTGGCGCTCGTGGCGGGGCAGGGTCAGGCTGAGGGCCTTGTAGCCCAGGCGATGCAGGGCCGGTGGCCGCGGCAACTGGTCGTTGACCAGGGCCACGTCGGCCAGCGCTGCATGGCTTAACGGGGCGTGGCCGTGCTTGCGCAGCCAGGCCTGGATCTTCGCGCGAAACTGCGCCTTGCGGCTCCAGTAGTGGTGAATCACATCGGTGCAATCGGCCACCTGTAGCTTGCGATAGGCCGCCACGGCCAGGCAGAACTCTTCGAGGGTGTAGGCCTCGCGCGCCAAGGGGTGGAACTCATCCATCAGGGCGATGGACTGGTCCAGGGTAGCGGCGTCTTCGGCAGTGAGGCCGATCACCCCGGAGTTGATCAGTGGCATCTGGCAGTCGGCCAGGCCGCGGGATTGAAGGATGGCCAGCAGGTTCTTGTACAGCAGGCACTTCTGGTTCGCCCCGTAGCGCGGGCCGATGGCATTGCACAGCAGCTTGCCGGGCGCCACCCGGGCGAACAGTTGCAGCGGCGAGGTGCGGAAGAAGGTGTCGGTGTCGATCAGTACCGCCAGTGGGTGCTGCAGCAGCACCTGGCGCAACAGTACATGCTTGCTGCGAAAGTGATAACCGTGGGGGGCGTTCCAGGCCCGGCGCGTGGCCTCGTCCAGCCGATGAAGGGTAACCGGGAGCCCGGCATAGGGTTGCGGGTTGTCGGTGTAGACCTGGATATCCATGGCTTCGCCTGCGGCTGGGCCCAGCTGGGCGAGGGCGCTGACGATGCTGAAGCAGGCTTCCTGATGGTAGGTTGCCGGGCCGAAGGCCAAGTAGACGAGCTGTGGGCGCGATGGCTGGGGGTGCTGCATGGCAGGTAAGACCTGTGTAACCCGGAAATGAATAAGGCTTTAGTCTATGACCAAAGCCTTAATTATTTCTTAAGCAGACCTTGCCAAAAGATTTCAGCGCGGCAGCTTGAGGTTGTTCCACAGCGCCAGGCTCGCTTCGGCCTGGTTCAGGGTATAGAAGTGCAGGCCTGGTGCGCCGCCTTGCAGCAGCTGTTCGCACATGCGGGTGATCACTTCTTCGCCAAAAGCCTGGATGCTGGCGGTGTCATCGCCATAGGCTTCCAGCTGCTTGCGGATCCAGCGCGGGATCTCGGCGCCACAGGCGTCGGAGAAACGCGCCAGCTTGCTGTAGTTGGTGATCGGCATGATGCCGGGTACCACCGGGATATCCACGCCCAGCTTCTGTGCGCGCTCGACAAAGTAGAAGTAGCTGTCGGCGTTGAAGAAGTACTGGGTGATGGCGCTGTCGGCACCGGCCTTTACCTTGTGCACGAAGTTGCCCAGGTCGGCCTCAAAGTTGCGCGCCTGTGGGTGCATTTCGGGGTAGGCGGCGACTTCCAGGTGGAAGTGATCAGCGGTTTCCTGGCGGATGAACTCGACCAGGTCGCTGGCGTAGCGCAGTTCGCCCGTGGCCATGCCCATGCCCGACGGCAGGTCACCGCGCAGGGCAACGATGCGCTTGATGCCGGCGGCCTTGTACTCGGCCAGCAAGGCGCGCAGTTCGGCCTTGGTGTCGCCCACGCACGACAGGTGCGGTGCGGCAGGTACCTTCACTTCGTTTTCCAGCTGCAGCACGGTATTCAGCGTGCGGTCGCGGGTCGAGCCACCGGCACCATAGGTGCAGGAGAAGAAGTCCGGGTTGCAGGCGGCCAGCTGGCGGGCCACGCCCATCAGCTTTTCGTGACCGGCGTCGGTCTTGGTCGGGAAGAACTCGAAACTGTAGCGGCGTTCTTGTGACATCAGGCGTTCCTCTGGCAGCGAGCTGCGAGCTGCGAGCTGCAAGCTGCAAGTAAAAGCCAGATCGGTGATGGCCGGTCTGGCTTGGTCATCGTTCAAGATTTTTAGAGGCTTGAGCTACAAGCAGCAACAGCACGGTCTGCCTTTGCTTGCAGCTTGCAGCTTCAAGCTTGCCGCTTAGTAACGGTAAGCGTGCGGCTTGAACGGGCCTTCGACGGTCACGCCGATGTAGTCGGCTTGCTGCTTGGTCAGTTGGGTGACCACGCCGCCGAAGCCGCGGACCATTTCCAGGGCCACTTCTTCGTCGAGCTTCTTCGGCAGCACTTCTACGGTCAGGCGCTCGGCTTTCTTCTCGGCCGACAGGTCGGCGAACTTCTGCTCGAACAGGAAGATCTGGGCCAGCACCTGGTTGGCGAACGAACCGTCCATGATGCGGCTTGGGTGGCCAGTGGCGTTGCCCAGGTTGACCAGGCGGCCTTCGGCCAGCAGGATCAGGTAGTCGTCGTTCTGCGGGTCGAAGCTGCCAGCGCCGGTACGGTGGATCTTGTGTACCTGCGGCTTGACCTCTTCCCAGGCCCAGTTCTTGCGCATGAAAGCGGTGTCGATCTCGTTGTCGAAGTGGCCGATGTTGCACACCACGGCACGCTTCTTCAGGGCCTTGAGCATGTTGGCGTCGCAGACGTTGACGTTACCGGTAGTGGTCACGATCAGGTCGATCTTGCCCAGCAGGGCCTTGTCGATGCTGGCTTCGGTGCCGTCGTTGATGCCGTCGATGAACGGCGAAACCAGCTCGAAGCCGTCCATGCAGGCCTGCATCGCGCAGATCGGGTCAACTTCGGTGACCTTGACGATCATGCCTTCCTGGCGCAGGGACTGGGCGGAGCCCTTGCCCACGTCGCCGTAGCCGATCACCAGGGCCTGCTTGCCCGACAGCAGGTGGTCGGTACCCCGCTTGATGGCGTCGTTCAGGCTGTGACGGCAGCCGTACTTGTTGTCGTTCTTGCTCTTGGTGACCGAGTCGTTGACGTTGATTGCCGGGACTTTCAGCTCGCCCTTGGCCAGCATGTCCAGCAGGCGGTGTACGCCAGTGGTGGTTTCTTCGGTCACGCCGTGCACGCGGTCCAGTACCTGTGGGTACTTCTTGTGCAGCAGTTCGGTCAGGTCGCCACCGTCGTCGAGGATCATGTTGGCGTCCCATGGCTGGCCATCCTTCAGGATGGTCTGCTCCAGGCACCACTCGTACTCTTCTTCGGTTTCACCTTTCCAGGCGAACACCGGGATACCGGCGGCGGCGATGGAGGCGGCGGCCTGGTCCTGGGTGGAGAAAATGTTGCAGGACGACCAGC
The DNA here is from genome assembly GCF_044900445.1 of Pseudomonas sp. NPDC089407. Classification (NCBI taxonomy): domain Bacteria; kingdom Pseudomonadati; phylum Pseudomonadota; class Gammaproteobacteria; order Pseudomonadales; family Pseudomonadaceae; genus Pseudomonas; species Pseudomonas sp. NPDC089407. The sequence goes on along the minus strand of NZ_JBJDNB010000049.1, from coordinate 12,229 downwards.
GCACTTCGGCACCCAGGGCAACCAGGGTTTCGATCAGCACGGCAGTCTGGATAGTCATGTGGATGCAGCCCAGGATCTTCGCACCCTTGAGCGGTTGCTCGGCCAGGTACTTGCGACGCAGGCCCATCAGTGCAGGCATTTCCGATTCGGCGATGATGGTTTCGCGACGGCCCCAGGCGGCCAGGGAGATGTCGGCGACTTTGAAATCGGTAAAACCAGCAGGCATGTTTGCAGCGCTCATGAGAGCCTCCATTCGTAGTGTGCGAATGGGCGCCGTTGTGCGTTAAGCGCCCGCGAGAGCGAGCAACGCCCCATCCGAGCCTGACAGGCCTAGCCTGCTGCAGCGCCCCTCGGACAGGTGGCGGGCATGGCACCGCTGAGGGCAACCATGTAAAGCGGCGGAGATTATAGCCGCGCCCGCCGGCTTGCCCAAGGTTTTCTGTCGATTAATCGCGACGATAGTCGATGTTCAATGGAGCGATGGCGGCCGCTCTGCCATCATTGCTACACATTAGCCAAGCAGGTCAGGAGTACAGATGAACTTTCACACCCGCAAGTGGGTTAAACCCGAAGACCTCAACCCCAATGGCACCCTGTTCGGTGGCAGCCTGTTGCGCTGGATCGACGAAGAGGCGGCAATTTATGCCATCGTCCAGCTGGGCAACCAGCGCGTGGTGACCAAGTACATGTCGGAAATCAACTTCGTCAGTGCATCGCGCCAGGGCGACATCATCGAACTGGGCATCACCGCCACCGAGTTCGGCCGCACCTCGATCACCCTCAAGTGCGAAGTGCGCAACAAGATCACCCGCAAGAGCATCCTGACCGTCGACAAGATGGTGTTCGTCAACCTGGGTGAAGACGGCTTGCCGGCGGCCCATGGGCGGACCGCGATCAAGTATGTACAGGACCAGTTCCCGGATTCTGCGGTGGAATAAACATCTTGGGGCCGCTGCGCAGCCCATCGCGACACAAGGCCGCTCCTACAGGGGAACGCGATCTCTTGTAGGAGCGGCCTTGTGTCGCGATGGGCCGCAAAGCGGCCCCCATTTCTCAAGGCTGGTCGCTAACCTTGCGCACCACCCGCCCAATGCTCAACCCCTGCACCAGGATCGACGACAGCACCACGATGTAGGTGATCGACAGCAGCAGGTCACGCTCCTCGCCCAGTGGCAGCGACAGCGCCAGGGCCACCGACACCCCGCCACGCAGGCCACCCCAGGTCAGCACCCGCACCGTGCCTTTGGGCACCGGCCGCCAACGGCGCAGCAGCACGATCGCCGGCGCCACGGTCAGCAAGCGCGACAACAGCACCGCCAATGCCAGTACGCCGCCGGCCGCCAGATGCATCCAGTTGAACGGCAGCAGCAACAGTTCCAGGCCGATCAAGGCAAACAGCAGGGCATTGAGCATGTCATCGATCAGCTCCCAGAAGCCGTCCATGTAGCGCCGGGTCATGTCGTTCATCGCCAGGTTGCGCCCCAGGTTGCCGATGATCAGGCCGGCCACCACCATGGCGATCGGCGCCGACACGTGCAGCTCGTAGCAGATCGCCGAGCCACCGATCACCAGTGCCAGGGTCAGCATGACCTCCACCTGGTACTGCTCGACACTCTTGATCATGCGGTAGGTGGCGTAGCCGATCAGGCCACCAAACACCACGCCGCCAATGGCCTCGCGGGCGAACAGGATCGCCGTGTCGGTCATGCTTGGCGTTTCACCCAACTGGATGATGCCCAGCAACACGGTGAACACCACCACTGCGGTGCCGTCGTTGAACAGCGACTCGCCAACGATGGTGGTTTTCAGCGGTTTGGGCGCATTGGCAGTACGCAGTGCGCCGAGCACGGCAATCGGGTCGGTCGGCGAGATCAGCGCGCCGAACAGCAGGCAATAGATCAGCGGCACTTGCCAGCCGAACAGGGCAAACACCCAGTGCGACAGGTAACCGATGACCACGGTGGCAATCAACACGCCGACGGTGGCCAGCAGACCGATCGGCCAACGGTAGCTGCGCAGGTCGGTGAGGTTGACGTGCAGGGCGCCGGCAAACAGCAGGAACGCCAGCATCCAGTGCATCAGCAGGTCATTGAAGTCGATCTGGTTCATCAAGCCTTCGACGCGCTCTTCCAGGCCAGGGAAGCCGATCAGGCTCAGGCCTTGCAGAATCAGCGAAAACAGCAACGCCGTGACCATCACGCCGATGGCGGGGGGCAGGCCGATGAAACGGTAGTTCACGTAGGTGAGCAGGGTGGTGAGGCAGATAAACGCGGCAACTAATTCAAGCATCCCGAATCCTGTAACAGTGGCTTCCAAGTCGTAACCCGAATGGCTCGGGCAGTTCTTTGATGACCTGGCGAGGGGTTCGGGACACAGGCTTTGACCGGATTCGTTGTGATCGTTCCCATGTAAGGGGCTGCTGCGCAGCCCAATCGCCGGCAAGCCAGCTCCCACATGTACTGCATCAACCTTGAAGGCGACGCGCTCGATGTGGGAGCTGGCTTGCCGGCGATTGGGCCGCACAGCGGCCCCCGAACGCTATATATTCGCAGCCATAAAAAGCCATAAGGACAACAAGGCGTGTTGGCAACATCCCTGGTGCTGGTCGCCGCCCTGCTGCATGCGACCTGGAATACCCTGATCAAATTCAGCGGCGAGCGCCTGTTGGTAATCGCCAGCATGGACACCGTCGCACTGGCATTTGCAGTGCTGGCCGTGCCCTTCGTCGAGGTGCCCCCAGGCAATATCTGGCCGTGGCTGATCGCCTCGGCGCTGGCCGAGCAGCTGTACCGCTACCTGCTGATCCAGGCCTACCGCGTGGGTGACCTGGGGCTGGTCTATCCTCTGATGCGCGGGCTGTCGCCGCTGGTGGTGCTGGGGCTGACCCTGGCCTTTGCCGGGGAGTCGCTGAGCCAGCAGCAGATCATCGGCATCCTGCTGATCCCTTGTGGCATGGCGTGCCTGCTGTGGCAGGGCGGTGGCGGTGACCGGCTGCCCTGGTCGATGCTGCCGGTAGTGGCCCTGATTGGCCTGTGCATCGGTTGCTACACCTGGTTCGACGGGCAGGCGGTAACGCTTTGGGGTAAACCCTGGGACTACTTGGTGTGGCTGACCCTGCTCAGTGCCTGGCAATTCCCGCTGCTGGCTACTGTTGCGCGGCGGGCACCGTTCGTATTGTTCTGGCGCACCCAATGGCGCCTGGGGCTGGCGGTAGGGTTCTGCGTACTGTTCAGCTACGCCCTGGTGCTGTGGGCCATGCACCTGGGCTCGGTGGCCGAGGCGGCGGCACTGCGGGAGTTGAGTGTGATCCTGGTGGTATTGCTGGGCATGCGCTACCTGAAAGAACCTTTTGGCGGGCCGAGACTCCTAGCTTGCGGGCTGGTGTTGGCCGGCATGCTGGTAATGAAGCTTTGACCTCAAGACTGAACAAGGAGTCCTGCCTATGACCGTTGCCCTGTGGTGCATCCTGATTGCGCTGTTCTTGCCGCCGCTGTGTGCGTTGATCGCCAAGGTCAGTAGCGGCCGCTTCGGCTTGAAGGACAATCACGACCCGCGTGCCTTCCTCGATACCCTGTCCGGGCTGCCACGGCGCGCGCATGCGGCCCAGCAGAACAGCTTCGAGGCCTTCCCGGCATTCGCTGCGGCGGTGCTGGTGGCGGATATCGTCGGTAACGCCGAGCAGGTGACCCAGGATGTGCTGGGGGTGATGTACATCACCAGCCGCTTGCTCTACATCATCTGCTACCTGGCCGACTGGGCTGCCTTGCGCTCGCTGGTGTGGTTTGCCGGAGTAGCGATCATTGTGGCGTTTTTTGTGGTTTCCATCTAAGCCTTCCAGGCTGCGTCAGTTTTTGTAGGAGCGGCCTTGTGTCGCGATAGGCCCGCAAAGCGGGCCAGGCGATTTCAGCGGCGAAGCTGAAAATGTGGGGCCGCTGCGCAGCCCGTTCGCGACACAAGGCCGCTCCAGGGTGCGCGCGAGCGGTCAAGGAATCTTGGGTACCTCTGGCAGCGGCTGGCCCTTGGGCCACAGCATCCAGATCTGCCCCTGCTGCTTCATGTTCCCGGCCAGCTCACCGGCCTGCGGCCCGGTACCCCAGAACAGGTCGGCACGCACTTCGCCAGCAATCGCCCCGCCCGTGTCCTGGGCGCCCACCGGGCGCACTACTGGCGAGCCATCCGGGCGGGTGGTGGACAACCACAACAAGCTACCCAGCGGAATCACCTTGCGGTCGATGGCCACGCTATAACCTGCGGTCAGCGGCACGTTCAGCGAGCCACGCGGGCCTTCGTTGCTGTCCGGGCGGGTGCTGAAGAACACGTAGCTGGGGTTGCTGGCCAGCAGCTCCGGTACGCGTTGCGGGTTGGCCTGGGCCCAGGCATGGATGGCGCCCATGCTCACATCTTCTTTCTTCAACTGGCCTTGCTCAACCAGCCAGCGGCCAATTGGCCGGTAGGGGTGGCCGTTCTGGTCGGCATAGCCCAGGCGCAGCTGGCGGCCGTCTTCCAGTTGTACCCGGCCAGAGCCCTGGATCTGCAGGAACTGGAGGTCCATCGGGTCGGTCAGCCAGGCCAGCACCGGCGCCTTGACGCCGTCACGGTTGATGACCTCGGCTGTGTCGTAAGGCTTGAGCACCCGGCCATCCAGGCGCCCGCGCAAGCGCTTGCCCTTGAGTTCGGGGTACACGCTGGCCAGGTCGACCACGATCATGTCGTCGGGGATGCCGTAGACCGCTACATGATTGGTTTTCGACTGGCTCAGGCTGCCGGGGTAGACCGGTTCGTAGTACCCGGTAATCAGGCCGTTGGCGTTGTTCTCGGCAGAACGCAGGCCGTAGACCTCAAGGTTCTGCTCCAGGAACGTGCGTACCTGGGTGGCACTGGCGGTGGCACTGCCGGCCGCTTCGCAGGTGGCAGCCCATACCTTGTCGCGCTTGAGCTTTTCGCACCCGCTGCGCCAGGCGTAGAAGCCGGCCAGCAGGTCTTCATCGCTGACTGCCGGCAGGTCTTTCCAGGTCGCCGGCGCGTAAGTGGCGATGGCGTGGGGTTCGGGTTTGGCGTTCTCGCCGCCGTTGCAGCCGGCCAGCAAGGCCAGCACCGGGAGTGTCCAGGCCAGGTGGCGCAGGGCAGATTTCATGTGTGCATTCCTGTCATGGGCGAACATGAATATTCGCCCCTGTTTTTGTATGGCTATTGGTCTTTGGCTGCTGCCCAGCGATACTGGCCGCCCATTTGCGTCGGCCGAAGTGAGCGTGATGTTGAAGCGATTGACCGTTGTTCTGTTGGCAGCACTGGCCTTGGGCGGCGCCCTGAGTGGCTGCGACCGGGTTGACCCGAACTCGCCGCTGGGCAAGCGTAAGGTGATCTTCAAGGACATGCTCAAGACCAGCGAAGACCTGGGCGGCATGTTGCGGGGTCGCTTGCCGTTCGACGGGGTGAAGTTTGCCGACGGTGCGCTGAAACTGGACAACCTCTCGCACCAGCCCTGGCAGCACTTTCCGCAGGTGCGCGATGGCGGTGACAGCAGTGCGCGTGCTGAGGTGTGGGAGCGGCAGACGCGTTTTCATGACCTGGCCCGGCAGTTGGAAGGCGTCACCGGCGAACTGGTTGATGTAACCCGCAACCAGCCGTTGGACGCTGCGCAGCTGAAGGCACCGATGGACAGGGTCGAGGCGGCGTGCAAGGCCTGTCATAGCGAGTTCCGCAATCATTGATTGCCTGCACTGGCTTCATCGCCGGCAAGCCAGCTCCCACAGGTATCACGCTGCCTTCGAGTGCTGTGCAGTACCTGTGGGAGCTGGCTTGCCGGCGATGAGGCCATTAAAGGCAACGCCCTTTTAGCGCAGGCCTCAGCGGTCGAGTTCGTCCACTGCTTCCTGCAGCTCTTTACGCGACTCGGCGAGCTTGTCCTTGCGCTTGTTGATCTTCTCGGAATCGCCTTTCTTCTCGGCTTTCTTCAGGTCCTTTTCCCGCTGCGCCACTTCGTGACGGGCGTCGAGCACCTTTTGCTCACGTTCCTTGCGCAGGCTGGCATCGGTGCAGTTGGCGACCCCGCGCAGCGCGTCTTCCAGCCCGGCGACCTGGGCGGTGTTGCCGTGGTCACGGGCAATCTTCAACTGGTTCTCGATGGCGCTGCGCTTGGCGGCGCAGCCGGTCAGGCCGGCATCCGGTTGGGCGGCCTGTACGGCGCTCGCAGCAAAACCAAGGGTCGCGAGCAGGAAAAGGGTCGAAATACGTTTCATGAAAAGCCTCCTGGACGGGGCGGGGCAGCAAAAAGTAGGGTGAAATCCTGCCTTGGTTTTGCCCATTTAGAAACCCTTGCCGGTCAATTCCGCTTGGATCTCAGGGTTTTCCTACAAGTAAATTGGTAAAAAATCATTGCTTGTTGTTTTGAAAGCCATCAACGCCGGCATCGGCCAGCTGCTCTGCAATCGCCTGGACATGCTCGCTGGCAAAAAAGCTGGCCAGTTTTTGCGCGCGCTTTTCGCCGATTCCGGGCGCTGTTTGCCACTCGCCAGGTGTGCGCGCTGCCAGCGCTGCCCACCCGCCTGTCAACGGCAGGCCGGCAGGCATGGGCGCGCCAAGCCCTCGCAGCCACTGGGCAAAAGGCCGTGTGCGAGCGTCATCGAAAGCACCCCGCAACTGCGCCGCCGTCGCCTCGCTGATGCCTGCCACCTGGGTCAGGCGTTGGGTATCCAGTTGCAGCCAGTCAGTCAGCGTGGTTACCTGCCCGGCGCTGACCAGGCGGCGCCAGGTACCTGGCCCGGTGCGCGGCAATGCCAGCCCCTGTTTGCTGCTGAGCCAGCTGAGGCGGGCAATGAATTGTTCCTCGCAGCCTGTACGGGCTTGCCAGCAGCTGTGGGCGTGATGCTGGCCGGGGTCGGTCGCGGTCACAGGATGGCGCTCGACGGCGCGGTGCACCACCTGCTCAAGCCGCGGGATGGTCAGCCCGGCAAGGCTGACAGCCACCTGGTCACCGGGGCGGATGTCCAGGCTATGCCAGCGCGCCAGCGAACCCAGGCTGACCTGGGTGATGCGCCGGTCATCGAGGGTGACCGGCAGCAACTGCAGCACCGGTGTGACCCGGCCGGTGCGGCCAACCCGAAAGTGCACTGCGCGCACCTCGGCCAAAGCCTGTGCGTACGGGTATTTCCAGGCGGCAATCCAGTACGGTGCCTTGGCCTGCCAGCGCTCGGCGGGCGGCCGGTGGCCTTGGCGCAACACCACGCCATCGGTGGCGAAGGGCAGGGCGGAGCGGTACCAGTGCTCGCGCCAATGGGCTGCCTGCCCCAGTGTATTGATGGCGACGCTGTAATGCTGCGTGTCGGCAAAGCCCAGCTGTGCTAGCTGCGCGAGGCGCTCGGCCTGCGGTTCGGGCCCCTGCGGCCAGTCCCAGACAAACAGGCCGATACGGTTGCCCTGCTGGTTGTCGAGCTGTTTGCGTGCGAGCAGCCCGGCCACCGTGCCACGGGCGTTGGCACTGCCCGCCTGGGCTTGCACATGCGCACCCAGGCGCAGGTACAACTCGCCCTGTAGTTGCAGGTCGATGGCCTGCGGCAGCTGCCGGGTGATGGCGCCGAGCCGGGGAATGTGGCGGCTCCAGTCGTGCCCTTGCACCCCGTCTCCCCGGCTGACCAGTTGCACCAGGCGGCCCTGCCGATAGATGAGGGAGACGGCAACGCCATCGACCTTGGGCTGTACCCACACGTCGGCCTTGCCGGCCAGCCAGCGTTGCACGGCCTGGCGGTCGGCCAGTTTGTCGATGCCGGTGTGGGGCACCGGGTGAGGGACAGGGCCGCTGGCGCTGGCCAAGGGCGATGGCCCGGGCGCCAGGCCGAAGCACTGCTGCCAGTGCTCAAGGCGCTGGCGGCTCTGGTCGTAGAGTTCATCGGGCACCAGGGCCATGCCCTGGCGATGATAGTGGTCGTCCCATCGGGCAAGCGTGATACGCAGTTTTGCTATTTCTGCGTCGATTTGTCGTGGTGCCCAGTCGGGGCAGGGTTCGGCCCGTGCCATTGGGGTCTGGATCATTAACAGCAGGGCAAGCAAAAGCATGAACGGCATGGCCAGCATCCTTGCATGGCGGGAGGAGCCTTCAGCCTAGGCAGGCTGCGCGTGAGATGCCGTGCAGAGTTGTCAGCCGATATGTCGCGAGAAGGTTGGGTGAGGGCTGCCAGGTGCCTGTCTTGGGTTTTGAGGTGGGGCGGAAATCGAGCGCCGCCCGCGCGGCGCTTCGCGGCACAAGGCCGCTCCCACATCTGTTTCTGGCCAGTCACTCCTATGTGGTCACCTCTGTCCGCCCTGGTGGCTACATTCGATATCGAAGGTGCCGCAGCTGTTCTTCGTCAATCTCCGAGCATGCGCAAAGGGGGCGCGCGCCTATTGCTCAGGATTGACTGGCCGGAAACAGATGTGGGAGCGGCCTTGTGCCGCGAAGCGCCGCGCGGGCGGCGCTCGATCTCATGGGCGCTGAACATCGTGAGGCAAGCACCTGGCAGCCCATCCATCTTCCGGCCCAACCAAATCCCAGCTCAAAAAAAGCCCCTGCCGATCACTCGGCACGGGCTTTCATTTACCGCTGTAGGAAAATTACAGGCCGGCAGCGTCACGCAGCGCCTGGGCGCGGTCGGTGCGCTCCCAGGTGAAAGTGGTGAAGGTGTCGTCGCCGACGGTCTTCTGCTGCGGGGTACGGCCGAAGTGGCCGTAGGCAGCGGTTTCCTGGTACATCGGGTGCAGCAGGTCGAGCATGGTGGTGATGGCGTATGGACGCAGGTCGAAGCACTCGCGCACGATCTGGATGATCTTGTCGTCGGAGACCTTGCCGGTGCCGAAGGTGTTGATCGAGATGGAGGTCGGCTGGGCCACGCCGATGGCGTAGGACACCTGGATCTCGCAACGCTCGGCCAGGCCGGCAGCAACGATGTTCTTGGCCACGTAGCGGCCAGCGTAGGCGGCGGAACGGTCGACCTTGGACGGGTCCTTGCCGGAGAACGCGCCACCACCGTGACGGGCCATGCCGCCGTAGGAGTCGACGATGATCTTGCGGCCGGTCAGGCCGCAGTCGCCCACCGGGCCACCGATGATGAAGTTGCCGGTCGGGTTGATGTGGAACTGGGTGCCCTTGTGCAGCAGTTCGGCCGGCAGGGTGTGCTTGACGATCAGCTCCATCACGGCTTCTTGCAGGTCTTTCTGCGAAACCTCAGGGTTGTGCTGGGTCGACAACACCACGGCGTCGATGCCGACGACCTTGCCGTTTTCGTAACGGCAGGTGACCTGCGACTTGGCATCCGGGCGCAGCCATGGCAGCAGGCCGGACTTGCGTGCTTCGGCCTGGCGCTCGACCAGACGGTGCGAGAAGCAGATCGGTGCCGGCATCAGCACTTCGGTTTCGTTGCTGGCATAGCCGAACATCAGGCCCTGGTCACCGGCGCCCTGGTCTTCCGGCTTGGAACGGTCAACGCCCTGGGCGATGTCCACCGACTGCTTGCCGATGATGTTCATCACGGCGCAGGTGGCGCCGTCGAAGCCGACGTCGGAGCTGTTGTAGCCGATGTCGATGATGACCTTGCGCACCAGGTCTTCCAGGTCGACCCAGGCCGACGTGGTGACTTCGCCGGCGATGATGGCGACACCGGTCTTGACCAGGGTTTCACACGCTACGCGAGCGTATTTGTCCTGGGCGATGATGGCATCGAGGACCGCGTCCGAAATCTGGTCGGCGATCTTGTCCGGATGCCCTTCGGACACGGACTCGGAGGTGAAAAGGGAGTATTCGCTCATCTCGAAGGTTCCTGAAATTTACCGATGGTGTATGTCACCAGCCGTCCGCTGGAAATGGCGGACCTGGATCTGGAAACCGTTACGCAAGCCCACGTACAGGCTGTCTGCGTGAGCCAGCCCGGCAGCGTTGGCCCAGCGGGCCAGGTCGTCCTGTTCGAAGCCTAGCCAGAGGTCGCCGCAGGCTTCGCGTGCCCACCCCTGGTCATGGCTGCACAATTCGGTGACCAGCAGGCTACCGCCTGCCTTCACCCGTTTGGCCAGCTGGCGCAAGGCCAGGGCCGGGTCGCTGAAGTGGTGTAGCACCATGTTCAGCACAACGCAGTCGGCGGCCACATCCGTTGCACCCAGTGCATCGGCCAACTGCAGGTTCACGTTGTCGAGCCCTTCACGCTGGCACACCTGACGCGCCAGTTCGAGCATGGTCGCGCTGTTGTCCAGGGCGGTGACCTGGGCAAAGCGCCGGGCCAGGTCGGGCAGGAAGCCCCCGTCACCGGGGCCGACCTCCAGGGCACTGGCAGCCGGGTCGAAATGCAATTTGTCGAGCAGCGCCAGCAGGCTTTCGCGGTACTGCGGCAGGCCGGCGATCAGGTCTTGCTGGGCGCGGAATTTTTCTTCCACGCGCAAGAAGAAGTCCTGGCTGGTGGCCGCGCGGCGTTGCTGGACCTGGGCGATACGCGCCTGCACGTCTGGCGGCAGGGTCAGGTCATCGACTTCATCGAGCAGCGCCGCATGCAGGCGGCCACCCAGGCGCAGGCTGTCGGGCAGGGCGCGGCGGTAGAAAATGGCATTGCCTTCGCGGCGGGTGGCCACGAGTTCGGCCTGGGCCAGCACCTTCAGGTGATGGCTCATGCCCGATTGGCCGACGTCGAAGATCTGCGCCAGTTCCAGCACGCCGAACGAATCGTTGGCCAGGGCGCGCAGCACGTTCAGGCGCAGCTCGTCGCCACTGGCCTTGCACAGGGCGGCCAATGCTTCGCGTTGCTCGGGGATCGATTGCGCACGGAGGTTCATGGGGCGGCAGTCTAGACAGGCATCGTTGCCCTCGCAAGGCCAATATCAAAAAGTTTTGATATTGGCTGATGGGCGGAGTGCGAGGTTGCCAATGCCGCCCTCTTCGCGGGTGAACCCGCACCCACAGGTTCATCACAGATCTTGAGAGCAGTGATGACCCTGTGGGTGCGGGTTCACCCGCGAAGAAGCCAGCGCGGTTGCCCGGACTTTTACCCGAAATGAATGCCAATCAGAGGAAAAACCCCCGACTGCGACCATCCGTCATTGCCCCAGGCCCCCCCTGTGGGCGAAAATGGCCGCCTTTTTCGTGACACCACCTATACAAGCCCCCCAGGAGACCAGCGATGCCCAGCCGTCGTGAACGTGCCAACGCCATTCGCGCCCTCAGCATGGATGCCGTGCAAAAGGCTAATAGCGGCCACCCAGGTGCCCCCATGGGCATGGCGGATATCGCCGAAGTACTGTGGCGTGACTACCTGAAGCACAACCCGAGCAACCCAAGCTTCGCCGACCGTGACCGCTTCGTGCTGTCCAACGGCCACGGCTCGATGCTGATCTACTCGCTGCTGCACCTGACTGGCTACGACCTGTCGATCGACGACCTCAAGGCCTTCCGCCAGCTGCACAGCCGCACCCCGGGCCACCCGGAGTACGGCTACACCCCAGGTGTCGAGACCACCACTGGCCCGCTCGGCCAGGGCCTGGCCAACGCCGTGGGCTTCGCCCTGGCAGAAAAAGTCCTGGGCGCCCAGTTCAACCGTGACGGCCACACCATCGTCGACCACAACACCTACGTGTTCCTCGGCGACGGCTGCATGATGGAAGGCATCTCCCACGAAGTCGCCTCGCTGGCCGGCACCCTGGGCCTGAACAAGCTGGTCGCCTTCTACGACGACAACGGCATCTCCATCGACGGCGAAGTCCACGGCTGGTTCACCGACAACACCCCGGCGCGTTTCGAAGCCTACAACTGGCAGGTGATCCGCAACGTCGACGGCCACGATGCCGAAGAAATCAAGATGGCCATCGAGACCGCTCGCAAGAGCGACCGCCCGACCCTGATCTGCTGCAAAACCACCATCGGTTTCGGTTCGCCGAACAAGCAGGGCAAGGAAGACTGCCACGGCGCACCGCTGGGCAACGACGAAATCGCCCTGACCCGCCAGGCCCTGAACTGGAACCACGGCCCGTTCGAAATCCCGGCCGACATCTACGCCGAATGGGATGCCAAGGCTGCCGGTGCCAAGGCCGAAGCCGACTGGAACCAGCGCTTCGACGCCTACGCCAAGGCCTTCCCGGAGCTGGCTGCCGAGTTCAAGCGCCGTGACAGCGGCGAGCTGCCGGCTGACTTCAGCGCCAAGGCCCAGGCCTACATCGAAGAAGTGGCTGCCAAGGGTGAGACCATCGCCAGCCGCAAGGCCAGCCAGAACGCCCTGAACGC
>NZ_JBJDNB010000048.1:0-46563 GCF_044900445.1 Pseudomonas sp. NPDC089407 | reverse complement strand
CGGAGATCGGTTCATCAGGCCAACCTGGTGAAAATCAGGGCCTGCCTGGCGGCAGGCCGTTACCGGCCCGCACACAAAAAATCTGACAGTTCCGGCGCTGAACCTGTCATGGCGAACACCTGTCAGCCCTGATGCCTTCCCCAGCCATGCCCCTGCAACCTACAACAACTCCAGACTCTTCCTACACCTTAGCACTGGCAACTCCACCCCCTGCGAAATACCCTACAACCTCTGTCGACACGCGTCTGATTGTTCCTGCAAATCTCACCCTCTAGGCTTTGCCTGTCGCTGACGGTTCAGCGATCGGGTGTGGAAACCTGCAGCAAGCATTTCAGGTTATGTCGTTCATGGCGGCTGTACCCGGGAGGCCTTGTGCCTACCGAGTTTTCCCTGAATGCACTCGGGTTTCCACCCCGTGTACAGCCGCCACCCTTCCTGTGGAAACGGAAGAGGCGGTCAACGAGCATTCAGGAAAACCCATGACCGACGAAACCAAAACCACCCCCGGCGTCACCTACTTCTTCCAGGGCGAAGGCCAAACCCACCCACTGTTCCGCATCGCCGAGGGCATCCCCTGCCGCAGCGCTCGCGAGCAGGCCTCTGAACTGATGGGCTATGCACGCGACCTGTCGCTGACCGGTTTGATGGATGGCGACCAGCAGATGATGTGGGCATCGCATTACTTCGCAGCCATGGCCAAGGCCCTGCTGGATGATGCTGAGTTGGGTTTGATGCGCTGACCTTTGTATTGGCTGGGCCGGCCCTATCGCGGGCATGCCCGCTCCCACAGGGATTGCACATAGTCCAAGTTATGCGCAGCACCTGTGGGAGCGGGCGTGCCCGCGAACAGCGACGTATCCGGTGTCGTCCAATATTTCGAAATTTATCTTCGATGGATCTATGTGGGTGGTTTCTCACTCCATAAGCTTCATCAGATAATATATCGCTACCCATGCAACTCCAATAGTGTTTAGCGAAGATGAAATGAGTATTTTCCTTCTTAAATTTTTAGGGAATTGTAAGTGGTCTTGCTCATCCAATAGCCCACTGCGAATGCTTGAGGCGGGGGACCCAAGGGCGCCAGCGATTACAGAAATAACTAGAATTCTGGAGCCTATTTTGTTTTCTCCCCACATCGCGGTCGCATAGGGAAGGCATGCGCTCCGTTGGAGCGCTGAGGTCATTTCTTTATATTGGCGAGAGCACGCGATGTGAATGTCAGCTACAAATCCAATTAAGGCTAGGCAGATTGGCGTGCCTAACAGGAGTAGTCTTAGCTTTACGTCAAGATGATCAATCATTTTGAAAGCCTCGAAATCGTGTCGTGACAGTCCTTGCAGTAAGGTCGTTGCTTTTTGGAATGACGCTGTTTTGATCTGGTCAGGTGCTTGTAATGCACGGCCTATTCATGAGTTGCACTTAGATTTAATTCAGCTCCAGAATTGCATGCGCTTCAGTTTAATCAGAGCAGCGGCTAGCAGCGACCAAATAAATGCTACCAGTAGCAATAGAAATACAATACGCATCCTCTTTCTCAAGCTTGCTGGAAAGTTTGAGGCATCATCTGGATCTAGAAGCCCTCGTTTCAGAAAATATTCAGGGTTTAACGCGATACCACTCAATGTGGCAACGACTGATACCCGGGAGTAAAAGCTACGCTCTCCCCACCAAAGCGCGGCTTTCTTCAAGTGCTCACTTCTTCTCAAGGCGTGCTGGAGTTTCCGGTAATTAGGCAGGTAAGCGAGTTGCGCCGTCATTGAAAGCCCTGCGAAAAAGAGCGCAAAAGGCATGGCCAGAAATCCCAAGCCCCAGAGAGACTCAAGTAATTCATTCATGTTCGGTTAATTCATAGAGTTCTTCCCCTATATATTCACCAATGCTCATGCCAGCTACGCTCCCAGAGTATGAATTAACGTTGATAATTGCAATGGCACATGTTTTTAGGTGTTGGCTAACTGTATATGTAATAAGTTGTGCCAAAACAAGCTGCTCCTAGATAAAGTAGATAGTTGCAGATCAATAACTGTTTTCGTAGGTGTTTCGGAAAATTGTCAATATCTTTTTGGTCTAGCTTGTGGTGGCGAATATGCAGGTTTTTTATTGGCCAAAATAATACGGCTGATATGACTGCTAATAGTTGTAGTCGAGAGTTAAGGCTTCGTTTGTTCCAAATATCAATATTTAACTTCAACCAGTAACTGCTTGGTAGCGCTTCAATCATTATTTCCAAGGTTTTAGCTTGCGCCAAGCGGGTATAGATTGCCAGTCCAGTCATGATCATGAAGCATGATGATGTCGCCATAAATAGTTTCATGGTTTTCGCTGAAAATTCCATATTGACTCTCCATTACTCTGTAAATTCATAAATGACTTCGCCAAACCACTCGCCTCCAGCCATTCCGGCCATACTCCCGGCTGCAGTGCCTGCACCTACTATAATGATGGTGCATGCGGCGGCGCTAAGTGGCCCAAGGCTTAAGCAGGCGGCAGCTGCTAAAGCCCCTGACGCTTTGCCCGCAAGGGCACCTGCCGCTAAGCCGCCGGCAAAATTTCCAGACTCTTTAAATGCTATTTTTTTACAGGCTTCGGCGCTTCCTTCTTGGCATGCCTGCTGAATATTTAATAGGCCGCTCCCTGCGCCAAGTCCAACTCCTACATAACCTCCCTTTTTAAGATAATTAGATAGTTTTGCCATTTTGTCCAAGTGTGTTGAATACCCCGGTATCGCTCCAGGTGCTCCAGCTTTGCTCCAGTGGTGGACAAGACTACGACTCGATATTCCCAGATCCCTGCGTAAGCTGTCATAACTACCCAGATTCATGTGCTTGTTAAGTAAGCCTATGTTCAAATGTGCATCCAATTGCCTGAAAAGCTTTGAGCGTTCAGCAAAGAACTCGGGGCTGCGCAGATGTCCATACTTCGAGAACTGCCGCTGATGCAAATCTTCAATCTTGCGTAATGTCGCGCTCAGGTCATCGAGCGCCCGGGACATCATGGCTTCGCTTACTCCCAACGCCAGGCTGGCATCGCTGAGCAACCCAGCTATTTTGGGTAAGTGACGCATCATGAACTCGGCTTCCTCCGGCGTCAGTTCCGCTAACGCTTCCCTAGCCTGTTTCGCCGCACTCATTGCAGTCAGTTCTTCACGCGTACACACCGGCCGCCGTAAACCATCACCAATGACAAAAATCTCACCTGCCTTGAACCCCTGCTGATACGTCGGGTTCAGCCGCTCCAGAATTGACCGAGGCATATTGGCCTGCGGCGCGCCCAGTTCTGCCAGTACTTCCTGATACGTCAAGCAACGCGGAATGATGTAGAAGCCGGGTTCCATGCCTTGTGGAGTAGGCGAAGGCTGAGCCACTTCTGGCTGATAGGTACTTCTTATCGGGCTGCTCGCCTGGGCCTGCGCGGGTGCCTTACGAACAGGCTCAGGTGCCGGTGCCCTGTGCGACGCTGGCGTTGCAGACCCACCCGCAACCACGCGATTGCTGCCCTGTGGACAGCCGCATTGCACCAGTGCGCCGTCCAGAGCCGTTGGAATACCGTCCTGCCGCCAGCGGGCTTCGCCCTCGACGATGGTGCCCGTTTGTCCACATAACGGGCAGGGCGTGGTCGGGTCGCCTTGCAGCAGCCAGTTGCGGCCATGCACACGGCCCCTGGCCTGGCTGGCAATGCAGATGGCGCCGGTGGTGGTTTCGTCGCCGTCCAGGCCCTGGTATCGGCCGAAGATGTTCATGCGCATGCTCATGGCTCGCCTCTTTTTTAAGGTGGGAGCCAGGAACCTAGCAGGCTGTGGGCGGGTATTTTCGGGGTGGAGAGGCTTTAGGAAAGGTCCTACAAGAGCTAGAGATTTGGACTACATGTTTTTTGACGGCAGTGCCGGCCCTTTCGCGGGTGAACCCGCTCCTACATTGTTCAGCGCAGTGCTGAAGACTTGCGCAGTCCCTTGTAGGAGCGGGTTTACCCGCGAAGAGGCCAGCAAATCCAGTACCAACCCATCGTTCCCGAAACAGAACGCTAAAGCCAAAAACCACTATCTACCGCTCCAAAGGTGATGGTTTTAATCTTCTCCCATCAACGCGAAACACCCAACTTACTGAAAAGATCAAAACCCTTAGGAGCACACACCATGAGCAAATTCACCTATAACCGCCTGAACAAAGACGACGCCGCCGTATTGCTGGTCGACCACCAGGCTGGCCTGCTGTCGCTGGTGCGTGACATCGAGCCGGACAAGTTCAAGAACAACGTGCTGGCCTTGGCTGACCTGGCCAAGTTCTTCAACCTGCCGACCATCCTCACCACCAGCTTCGAACAAGGCCCCAACGGCCCGCTGGTGCCCGAGCTGAAAGAGCTGTTCCCGGACGCCCCTTACATCGCCCGCCCTGGCCAGATCAACGCCTGGGACAACGAAGACTTCGTCAAGGCGGTGAAGGCGACTGGCAAGAAGCAGTTGATCATTGCTGGCGTGGTAACCGAGGTTTGCGTGGCGTTCCCGGCGCTGTCGGCTTTGGAAGAAGAGTTTGAAGTCTTTGTGGTGACTGATGCTTCCGGGACTTTCAATGAAATGACCCGTGATGCGGCGCATGACCGCATGAGCCAGGCAGGGGCGCAGATGATGACCTGGTTTGGCGTGGCCTGTGAGTTGCACCGTGACTGGCGCAATGATGTGGAAGGGCTGGCGGCGCTGTGCTCGAACCATATTCCGGATTATCGGAATCTGATGACCAGCTACAACGCGTTGACTGCCGGGGAGTAAGGCGGGGGGATTGGGTGAGGGCTTGCAGGCGCTGCCACGACAGTTGCAGCGCCTGTGAGATCGAGCGCCGCCCGCGCGGCGCTTCGCGGGACAAGCCCGCTCCCACAGTCTGTTTCGGGCCAGTCGCTTCTGTGAGGTCACCGCTGTCCGCCTTGTTTGTTCCATTCGATATCGAAGGGAACGCAGTTGCTCTTAATTAAGCTCCAGCCATGCACTAAGGCTGCAACCCACTTGGCGCAGGAGTAATTGGCCCGAAACAGATGTGGGAGCGGGCTTGTCCCGCGAAGCGCCGCGCGGGCGGCGCTCGATCTCATAAGCGCTGAATGTGTTGTGGCGAACACCTGTCAGCCCTGATACCTGTTCAAGGCGAACACCTGTAAGCCCTGATACATGCCCAAGACATAAACCTTGCCAACTCCCACACCACCTCATTCCATGCCCCCACCACCACACCTTTAGTCACGATTGCCACTTTGCCTCCCCCACAGGGAATGCTTCACTGGGTCTCTCAAGCCTACCCGGATCCAGGAGCCCCCGATGAACCTGCATCAGTACGCTGAAACCCACGAAGTCACCAACCAGCCGCCGTCCCTCGACGGGGCCAACCTGTACCGCCTCGACCTGCCACTGCAGGAATGGTCGCGGCGTTTCGGCGCCGGCTGGGCCGAGGCGCGGATCGATGCCTACGGCGCCCTGGCCGGCGGCCCATTGATGCAGGCGGGCTTCCTGGCCAACGCGCACAAACCCGAATTCAGCAGCCACGACCGCTACGGCCATCGCATCGACCTGGTCGAATTCCACCCGGCCTACCACGAACTGATGCGCACCGCCGTCGAACACGGCCTGCCTTCTTTGCCATGGGCAGAACCCCGCCCTGGCGCCCATGTGGCCCGCGCCTCGATGACCTACCTGCACAGCCAGGCCGAGGCCGGCACCGGTTGCCCGCTGACCATGACCTTCGCCGCCGTGCCGGCGCTGCGCCTGCAACCCGAGCTGGCCGAATACTGGCTGCCGAAGATCCTTGCCTGCGAGTACGACCCACGCAACGTCGGCGACCGGCACAAGGCCGGGGTCACCCTGGGCATGGCCATGACCGAGAAACAGGGCGGCACCGATGTGCGTGCCAATACCACGCGCGCCTACCCGGTAGGGGCGCCCGGGCCGGGCCAGGCCTATGAACTGGTCGGCCACAAGTGGTTCTGCTCGGCGCCCATGTGCGATGCCTTCCTGACCCTGGCGCAGACCGAAAAAGGCCTGAGCTGCTTCCTGCTGCCGCGCCACCGCCCGGATGACAACCGTAACCAGTTCTACATCCAGCGCCTGAAGAACAAACTGGGCAACAGCGCCAATGCCTCCAGCGAAGTCGAGTTCCGTGGCGCGCTGGCGTGGATGATCGGCGAAGAAGGGCGCGGCGTCCCTACCATCATCGAGATGGTTGCCATGACCCGCTTCGATTGCATGGTTGGCTCCAGTGCGCTGATGCGCCAGGCGCTGACCCAGGCGACCCACCACTGCGCCTACCGCAAGGTGGGCGGGCGGGTGCTGAACGAGCAGCCATTGATGCAGAACGTGCTGGCCGACCTGGCACTGGAAAGTGAGGCCGCGCTGGCACTGAGCCTGCGCATGGGGCAGGCGCTGGAGCAACTGGACGACCCGCAGCAGGCGCATTTCGCCCGGCTGGTTACTGCGGTGGGCAAGTACTGGATCTGCAAACGTGCGCCAGCCATGATCAACGAAGCCGCCGAGTGCCTGGGCGGTGCGGGCTATGTGGAAGACAGCATCCTGCCACGGCTGTACCGTGAGGCACCGGTCAACTCGACTTGGGAAGGCTCGGGCAATGTGCAGTGCCTGGATGTGCTGCGGGCCTTGTCCAAGGAACCGGGGGTGCTTGATGCGTTGTTCGCCGAACTGGGCGATGGGCATGGCGACCCGCGGTTGGCGGCACATATTGGCAACCTCAAGGGGGCGTTTGCCGATACCGGCGACCTGCAGTACCGCGCGCGGCAGTTGACCGAAGATATTGCCTTGGCATTGCAGGCCAAGCTGCTGCTGGAGGCGGGCAATGCACGGGTGAGTGATGCGTTCATTGGCAGCCGGTTGGCGGGGGGCGGCCGGGTGTATGGGGCGTTGCCGCGGGGAGTGGATGTGGAGGCTCTTGTGGCGAGGGCCACGCCAGCACAGGACCTGTAGGAGCGGCCTTGTGTCGCGAAAGGGCTGCGAAGCAGCCCCAGGGTATCAGCACAGATGCACAAATTGCTGGGGCTGCTTCGCAGCCCTTTCGCGACACAAGGCCGCTCCTACAGGGACCAGCACCAGCCTGCTGATTAACACCGATCAATGGGGGTGTATTTAGCCCAGAAGGCAGGCAAGATGGTTCACATGCATGTCCAGACAGGAAGCACAGTGTGAGCCACGCTTTTGTAGTCGTTGATACCCCCGAACAGGCCGTCGACCGTCTGGCGGCCCTGCATGAACAGGCCACCGGTGCCCTTAGCCAGGCCCTCAAGCGTTACCTGAAGGACCGTACCGAGCCCGACGCCGATGAGCGCGACCTGTTCCGCTACCCGGCATTGCGCCTGACCTACTACAGCCACGGTGAAGTGGCTGCCACCACCCGCGCCTATGCCAAGGTCCAGGTAGCCGGCACCTACAGCGTCACCGTCACCCAGCCCGCCGCGTTCCGTGGCTACCTGCTGGAGCAACTGCGCCCGCTGATGCACGACTACACCGTCACGGTAGAGGTTGGTGTCAGCGAGCAGCACATCCCTTACCCCTACGTGGTCGACCAGGGCGACGAGCTGGCGGGCAGCGGCATTACTGCCGCACAGCTGGCGCGGGTATTCCCCAGCACCGACCTGTCGGCTGCCACCGACAACATTGCCGACGGCCTGTGCGACTGGGAACGTGCCGAAGTCCTGCCGCTGGCACTGTTCGATGCCGCGCGCGTCGACTTTTCGCTACGCCGCCTGGTGCACTACACCGGCAGTGACTGGCGCCATGTGCAGCCGTGGATCCTGCTGACCAACTACCACCGCTATGTCGACCAGTTCATCAGCCATGGCCTGGAGCAACTGCGTGACGACCCGCGCTTCGTGCGCATGGTGCTACCGGGCAACGTGGTGATCGAGAAAGGCATGGACCACGGCGAAACCCAGGCGCTGGTGGCCAGCGTGGTCTGGCACCGTTACCAGATGCCGGCCTACCACCTCATCGCCGGGGATGGCGACGGCGTTACCCTGGTCAACATCGGTGTCGGCCCGTCCAACGCCAAGAACATTACCGACCACCTGGCAGTACTGCGCCCGCATTGCTGGCTGATGATCGGCCACTGCGGTGGCCTGCGCCAATCGCAGACCATCGGCGACTACGTGCTGGCCCACGCCTACATGCGCCGCGACGGCATTCTAGACCGCGTCGTGCCGCCGAACATTCCGATCCCGGCCCTGGCCGAAGTGCAGCTGGCCCTGCAGGAGGCTGCCGCGCAAGTCACCGGCGAGCGTGGCGAGCAGTTGAAGAAGCGCCTGCGCACCGGCACCGTGCTGACCTACGACGACCGCAACTGGGAGCTGCGCTGGGCGCAGGAACGGCCGTTGATCAACCTGTCACGCGCCGTGGCGGTAGATATGGAAAGCGGCACCATTGCCGCCCAGGGTTACCGTTTGCGCGTGCCGTATGGCACCTTGCTGTGTGTCTCCGACAAACCGCTGCACAGCGAGATCAAGCTGCCGGGTTCGGCCAATGCGTTCTACAACCGGGCGGTCAGCCAGCACCTGAAGATCGGCATTGCCGCCCTCGACCTGCTGCGTACCGAGCTCAACTCGCTGCACTCGCGTAAACTGCGTAGCTTCGATGAGCCGCCGTTCCGCTGAGGATCCATGCCACTGCCACCCCGTAACAAGCCGCGCCGCCCGCAGGCGCGGCCTGCCACCGGCCCTCGTCGCCAGGCCAAGGCGCCGCCGGCCGAGCCGCGCCTGATCCTGTTCAACAAGCCGTTCGACGTGCTGACCCAGTTCAGTGATGGCGAAGGGCGGGCGACGCTCAAGGACTTCATCGACATCCCGGGCGTGTACCCGGCCGGGCGGCTGGACCGCGACAGTGAAGGCTTGCTGTTGCTGACCAACGATGGCGGGCTGCAGGCGCGGATTGCCGACCCTAAGCACAAGCTGGCCAAGACCTATTGGGTGCAGGTGGAGGGCGAGCCGAACGATGAGCAGTTGCAGCGTTTGCGCGATGGCGTGGAGCTGAACGACGGGCCGACCTTGCCAGCCGAGGCGCGGCGCCTTGACGAGCCTGAACTGTGGCCGCGCAACCCGCCGGTGCGTTTTCGCAAGAGCGTGCCGACCAGTTGGCTGGAGCTGGTGATTCGTGAGGGGCGCAACCGCCAGGTACGGCGGATGACGGCGGCGGTGGGGTTGCCGACCTTGCGCCTGGTGCGGGTGCGGATTGGTGACTGGGCGCTGGAGGGGTTGGAGCAGGGGTGCTGGCGCGAGGTTCCGGCGAAACTGCTGCGATAGCAGGGGGCCGCTTTGCGGCCCTTTCCGACCGGTCCGGCGCCCCGGCAAGGCCGCTCCTACAGGACAGCGCAAGCCCAAGTATTGTGCGATCCCCTGTAGGAGCGGCCTTGTGTCGCGATGGAGCGCGAAGCGCTCCCGGCATTCTCGAGCCCTACACCCCTTCGAGAAACCCCACCACCACGCTCTTGATGATAAAGGCCAACACCCCCAGCCCCAGCACGAAGAACAGGATCAGCGTACCGAACTTGCCTGCCTTGGACTTTTTCGCCAGGTCCCAGACGATGAAACCCATGAAACCGATCAGCACGGTGACCAGGATGATCATCATCCACTCTTCGAATACGGCGGGATCCATCGGTGTTCTCCAGGCGGGTTGAGCGTTCGATTATACGCCTGCCGGCGCAGGCATTCAGCGCAGGTGGGTCAATGGCAGCTCGGTGCTGGCCAGGACTTGGTTGAGCACAAAGCTCGAACGCACGCTGGTGACGCCGTCGATACGGGTCAGGCTGCCTAGCAGCAGTTTCTGGTAATGGTCCATGTCGGGTACCACCACTTTCAACTGGTAGTCAGCATCCATACCCGTGACCAGGCTGCACTCGAGCACCTGTGGCAGGTTGCGGATGGCCGCTTCGAAGGTTTCAAAGCGTTCCGGGGTATGGCGGTCCATGCCGATCAGTACGTAGGCGGTCAGGCTCAGGCCCAGCTTCTTGCGGTCGAGCAGGGCCACCTGGCGCGAGATGTAGCCATCGTCTTCCAGCTGCTTGACCCGACGCGAGCATGGCGAAGGCGACAGGCCGATGCGTTCGGCCAGTTCCTGGTTGGAAATGCGCGCATCGCGCTGCAGTTCGGCGAGAATGCTCAGGTCATAGCGGTCAAGTTTGCTCATGGCATTTGCCTTTTCTGTTCATATTGCTGCGAATTATCAATCCAGGGTGAAAAATTGCGCAAGTGCTATTTATCCGAGCAATCTTCGCAATCCTCTGTCGCAACCTGTCCGGTATCTTTATCAACAGAATCACTGCCCGGACATCAGTCCACGGCGACGCGCCCTAGGCGGGCGGTCGCGGCCAGCCATCCAACAGGATCTGCAGGCCCCCGGGCTACACAGCTTCCAGAAGACGCTGTGAGGTGAGCCGGCGCCACAAGTGCCGAGCACGGACGACAATTCCTGAAGGGAGGCCCTGTGGCCTCCCTTTTTTCATGACCGGAATTTTAATTGGCCTGCGTGATGGGCGCGGTAGACTGGCTGCAGGTGCAGTTTTTTCTACCGAGAGGAATACCATGAAGTCGCGCATCTGGCAGTTGGCAGGTGTTGGTTTGCTGGGTTTGAGCATCAGCCTTGGGGCCATGGCCGAAGGGCCGGGTGAGGGGCACGGTGAACGCGGTCAGCAGGTGCAAGGTGAGGGTGGGCCCGGTCGCCCGCTCAACTCGCGCGACGAGGTGCGCCAGACCCAGCCGCCACGCCAGGGCTATTACCAGGATATCCCCCAGCGCCACGGCGACAACCGCCACTGGCAGGCCGGCGGGCCGGGGCAACGCCCCGGGGGTGACTGGCAGGGGCGCCCGGATGGCCACGGCAATGGCTGGGGCCCCGGGCCGCAGTATCGCCCCGGGCACACCATCGATCATTTCCCCGATCGCTACTGGAAAGTGCCTTATCGCGGTAATGAGTACTTCTACTCTGGCGGCTACTGGTACCGCCCGCATGGCGGCAGTTACATCGTGGTGACCCCGCCTTATGGTGTGCGGGTCAACTATCTGCCGCCTTATGCACAGGAAGTATGGTTGGGTGGCGCGCTGTTCTTTCTGGTGGCTGATACCTATTACCAGTACCTGGCCGACAGCCAGGAGTATGTGGTGGTCAACCCGCCGGTCGGCGTGCCGGCGCCGGCACCGATGGCGCCATCGAATGGTGGTTATGACGTGGTCGCGTACCCGATGCATGGCCAGGGCCAGGAGCAGCAGGAACAGGACCGTTACCAGTGCCACCGCTGGGCGGTGAGCCAGTCAGGGTTTGACCCGGCGACGGCGACCCACGCGCCGCCGGCCAATGTGCTGAGCATTTACCAGCGGGCGCTGGGGGCTTGCTTCAATGGCCGAGGCTACAGCATCAACTGAAGCCAGCGCGGCCCCCTGTAGGAGCGGCCTTGCCGGGGCGCCGGACCGGTCGGAAAGGGCTGCGAAGCAGCCCCAGCAATATTTGAGCTAAAGCAGAAATTTGGGGCCGCTTTGCGGCCCTTTCGCGACACAAGGCCGCTCCTACAACGATCGCGTAGGGCTTGAGAGATTCATACCGGGTCGGCATGCACCATCACATCCGCCTGTGGATAACGCTGGCGAATCACGCGCGAAGCCTCGACGCACAGCCCATGCGCCTGATCCAGCGGCAACTGCCCCGGCAATTCAAGGTGCAGTTGCACGAACCACTGATTACCCGACACCCGCGTACGCAGGTCATGCACACCTTTCACCCCGGGAATGGCCAGTACCAGCGCGGCCATGTCCTCGCCCACATCGCCGGGCAGTTCCTTGTCCATCAGGATGGCCGTACTTTCGCGGGCGATCTGCAACGCGCTCCAGAGAATGTAGAAAGCGATACCCAGACCGAACAGCGCGTCCAGCTGCGGCCAGCCGAAGCGTGCGAGCAGCACAGCCAGCAGGATGCTGCTGTTCAGCAGCAAGTCCGAGCGGTAGTGCAGGGAGTCGGCCCGCACCGCCGTGGAGCCGGTCAGGCGGATGACCTTGTACTGCAGCGCCAGCAAGGCAACGGTCAATACCAGCGAAAGTACCATTACCCCGATGCCGATGCCGGTGCCACCCAGCGCTTGTGGCGTATACAGGCGCTCGACCGCCTGTACCCCGATCAGCACCGCACTGACGCCGATGAACAGCGCCTGCGCCATGCCGGCCAGCGCTTCGGCCTTGCCATGGCCGTAGCGGTGGTCATCGTCGGCCGGGCGCAAGGCGTAGTGCACCGCCAGCAGGTTAAGGAACGAGGCCACGGCATCCAGTGCCGAGTCGGTCAGCCCGGCCAGCAGGCTCACCGAACCGCTCAGCCACCAGGCCAGCGCCTTGCTCAGCACCAGGATGCTGGCCACCGCCAGAGACGCGCGCGTAGCCAGGCGCAGCAGGCGCTGGTGTTCAGCCGGGGTGGTGATCATCCGTGGTCAGTGTCCTTGTGGCTCAGGCTGCCGGAACCAGGCCCAGACTGGCCAGTTGCTCGCTGCTGCCGCGGTGCTGGATCAGCCGCGGGTCGTCCAGCGGCAGGCGCTGGCCCAGTTCGCTTTCGAGAATGGCCTGCAGTTTCAGGTTGTCGACCTTGCCATCAGGGCTGACCGCTTCTTGCAGCTTGGCCGGGTCGACCTGGGCTGTGCGGCCACCCGGGTAGTAGATGGCACCCGTGGCGAAGTCGATGCCGAAGGCGATCAGCCCCGGGATTACGTAGAACAGGATGCCGATAGCGTCCATTGCGGCAACCACAGGGTCGATCTTGCCGCCAATCTGGCCGCGCCGGTCCGGGTAGAAAATGGTGCCGCAGGCGGTCAGTTGGGTCAGCAGGGTGACGATGATAGCGCCACCGATGACGCGGGTTGGGATGCGCATGTAAATCTCCGAGAAGGTATTCAGCAGGGCAAGCGAAGCGCCTGCACCTGATGCTAAGACCATGATAGAGCAGGCTGGGTTCGCCGTTATACTCGCCAGACTGTTCGAGGACCACCATGATTCCATTACCCATTGATGCAGTTTTGCCGGCGTTGCGCCAAGCCCTGGAAAACCGTGACGAAGCGGTGCTCGAGGCGCCGCCCGGCGCCGGCAAGACTACCCGTGTGCCGCTGGCGCTGCTGCACGAGCCGTGGCTGGCCGGGCAGACCATCCTGATGCTAGAACCCAGGCGCCTGGCGGCGCGTGCAGCGGCCGAACGGCTGGCCAGTGAACTGGGGGAAAAGGTCGGGGAAACGGTGGGTTACCGCATTCGCCTGGACAGCAAGGTCGGGCCAAAAACCCGTATCGAGGTGGTCACCGAAGGTATCCTTACCCGTCGCCTGCAGGCCGACCCGGCGCTGGAAGGCGTGGGTTTGCTTATTTTTGACGAATATCACGAACGTAGCCTGGATGCTGACCTGGCCCTGGCGCTGAGCCTCAATGGCCGCGAATTGCTGCGTGACGACCCGCCACTGAAGATTCTGCTGATGTCGGCCACCCTGGAAGGCGAGCGCCTGTCGCGGTTGCTGGGCGATGCCCCGGTGGTGAGCAGCGAAGGGCGCATGCACCCGGTGGATATCCACTGGGGGCGGCCCTTCCAGCCTGGCGAGTTCATCGAACCGCGGGTAGTGGACAGTGTGCTGCAGGCGTTGGCCGACCAAACGGGCAGTGTACTGGTGTTCCTGCCCGGCCAGGCCGAGATCCGCCGGGTGCACCAGAGCCTGCAGGAAGCCTTGGGCGAACGCCCCGAGATTCTGCTGTGCCCGCTGCATGGCGAGCTTGACCTCGACGCCCAGCGCGCCGCCATCGACCCACCGGGCAAAGGCCTGCGCAAAGTGGTGCTGGCGACCAACATCGCCGAAACCAGCCTGACCATCGACGGCGTGCGTGTGGTGATCGATGCCGGCCTGGCCCGGGTGCCGCGCTTCGATCCGGGCAGCGGCATGACTCGCCTGGACACTCAGCGCATTTCCCGCGCCAGTGCCACCCAGCGTGCAGGCCGCGCCGGCCGCCTGGAGCCTGGCGTGTGCTACCGGCTGTGGTCCGAGGCCCAGCATGACCAGTTGGCTGCCCACGGCAGCGCCGAAATCCTTCAGGCCGACCTGGCCGGGCTGTCCCTTCAGCTGGCACGTTGGGGCGTTACCCCCGAGCAGTTGCGCTGGCTTGACCAGCCACCGACGGCGGCCTTTGCCCAGGCCCAGGAACTGCTGGCGCGGCTTAATGCCTTCAAGCCCGGCAGCCGCGACAACCTCAGCGAGCATGGCCAGGCCATGGCTGAACTGCCGGCGCATCCACGTATCGCGCATTTGTTGCTGCGCGGGCAGGACCTGGGCCTGGCGCAGATGGCTTGTGATGTCGCCGCCCTACTGGGTGAGCGGGATATCCAGCGCGGCGGCGGCGCCGACCTGCACAGCCGGCTGGCGCTGGTCAGCGGCGAGAGCAGGGCCACGCGCGCTGGCCAGGGTGGTGTGCAGCGTGCCCGGCAACTGTCCCGTCAGTACCGTGGCCTGCTGCGTGGCAAAGCCGGCGCGCCGGTCGCCGACCCGGGCCACCCGCGCTGGCTGGGCGCACTGCTGGCGCTGGCCTACCCTGACCGTGTCGCCCAGCAGCGCCGCGAGGGTGGGGCGGAATACCGGCTGGCCAACGGCCGTGCGGCGCTGTTTGCCGAGGTTGATGCGCTGATGAAGTGCCCATGGTTGGTGATCGCTGACTTGGGCAGCCGCCAAGGGCAGCGTGAGGAACGCATCTACCTGGCAGCCGAATTCGACTCGACCTTGCTTGATGGCGTGCTGGCCGAGCAGGTCGAGCGGGTCGATATCCTCGATTGGGATGAACGCGAGCAGGTATTGCGCGCCGAGCGCCAGGTCAAGGTTGGCGAACTGGTGCTCAGCCGCGAGCCACTGCCTGGCCTGGATGATGACGCCAGGGCGCGGGCGCTGCTTGGCTTGGTTCGGCGCAAGGGCCTTAACCTGCTGACCTGGACACCGGAACTGCGCCAGTGGCAGGCGCGCGTGGCGCTGTTGCGGCAGCTGGACCTGGACAAGACGGGGCACAGCGAATGGCCCGACTTGGGCGACGAGGCGTTGCTCGCCAGCCTGGAAGACTGGTTGCAGCCTTATCTGGGCAAGGTGTCGCGGCTTAGTCATTTCGCCGCTCTGGACCTGTCATCGCTGCTGCGCAACCTGTTGCCCTGGCCACTGCCGCAGCGCCTGGATGAGCAGGCCCCGACACACCTGGCCGTGCCTTCCGGTTCCAATATCCGTCTGGACTACAGCGAAAACCCGCCGATTCTTGCCGTGCGCCTGCAAGAGCTGTTCGGCCTGGCCGACACGCCGCGCATTGCCAATGGTCGGCAGCAGGTCAAGCTGCACCTGCTGTCGCCGGCGCGGCGGCCGGTGCAGGTCACTCAGGACCTGGCCAATTTCTGGCGTACCACTTACGCCGAGGTAAAGAAGGACCTGAAAGGGCGATATCCGAAGCACTATTGGCCCGATGACCCGCTAGTGGCCGAGGCCACGGCTCGGGCCAAGCCGCGGGGCACCTAAGCGGACGTGCCGACTGGTCAGTTGACCTGCTTGAGCAGGAAGGTGAATACATCGCCTTCCTCCACGTTGAGGCAGGCTACCCAGTCACCGCTGCGGTGCGGATCGTCCTTGATGGCGCCCACCCGATGGCCACGGTGATCGCGTAGATAGCAGACCAGGCCTTCGTCGGTCACCTCCAGCGGTTCGATCTTCCAGTAGTTGGTGACTTCGGCATTCCAGTAGAAACCCAGATAGCCATTGCGGCTGACGCCCAGCTTCTTGGTCTGTGGGCGCCCTGGGATACTGATGTGATAATGCAGACGGTCCTCGGTGCGCGAGTTGAATTGAAAGTCCATCGCTGGCGAGTCGTGCCGCCCCCCGGCCTGCAGCCAGTCATCTTCGGGGATAAAGCCCCATGTGAACTTGTCGCTGCTGCTGCTTAGGCGCAGCGGGATATCCCGGTTGGCGGCAAGCATGTACAACTTGCCGCGAAACGACCTGGCGTACTGCGCCTGGATGTCTTCGTCTATGGCGTGCTCCTTGAATGGCATTGAAGGTTCTGCACCCTAATGCCACGCATGGAGACGTAGGCAGATCGAAAACTTTCCCTTGTTGCGTCAGGCGCTGGCTTCACCTTCCAGCAACATGAACAGGCGGTACAGCACCACGGTGCTGAACAACTGCAGGAAGCCACTGAGGCTGTCCATGGCCAGCTCCATGCCGGGGGAGGGTTC
Source organism: Pseudomonas sp. NPDC089407 (assembly GCF_044900445.1). Taxonomy (NCBI): domain Bacteria; kingdom Pseudomonadati; phylum Pseudomonadota; class Gammaproteobacteria; order Pseudomonadales; family Pseudomonadaceae; genus Pseudomonas; species Pseudomonas sp. NPDC089407. The sequence continues at coordinate 30,326 of NZ_JBJDNB010000048.1, read as the reverse complement.
GGGGAAGGCCATTAGCAGCAGCCCGTCGATCAGCCAGATCGGTGCCAGCACCGCGACCACGCAGACCATGATGCGCATGAAGTGCCCGGTGGTCATGCTGGCACTTTCGCGCATCGCCAGCATCACCGGCCGGCCGCGCAGCACCAGCAGGTACTCGGCGAACACCAGGTTGATCATGATCCACACGCCCGGGAAGACGAACAGCGCCAGGCCGGCCATGATCAGCAGCGAGCTGATCAGGATGAGCAGGGCCAGTTGCGGCCACAGCTGCAAGGCGCGGGCAAACAGATCGCGCTTGGCAATGTCCTGGCCCTTGCTGCGGGTGTCGAGGTAGAGAATCAGCGCGGCGCTGTACAGCGGGTAGAACAGCAGACTGACCAACATGCCGTAGGCCGGTGAGGCCTGATCGCCCAGCTGGCGGTACAGCAACTGGGTGAGCAAGGCCTCTGCCACCACCAGCGGCAGGCACAACTGGAGGATGTTTGGCAGGTGGCGGCGGAAGAAGTACAGGGAGTCGCGCAGGACGCTCAGCGGATTCATCGGTCAACATCGCATGGCAGTAAAAACAAGGGCATCACTTTAGCCCAAAGTGAACCCGCGGCTGTCACTTGCTGAAAAAAGTTTCACCGCGCCAATGATTGAATCCCGCGCCGTAACGCCCCATCTTTGACGCTGTCCGTTGTCCTGCTACCCCACGAGGTCGCCCCATGAACACTGAAGAACAAACCCTGATCGACGGCCTGTTCGGCCGCATCAAGCAAGCCGAAGACCCAAGCCAGCCGCGTGATCCGCAGGCCCAGGCGTGCATCGAGCAACACCTGCGCCAGCAGCCGGCGGCGCCTTACTACATGGCCCAGGCGATCCTGGTGCAGGAGGCCGCGATCAAGCGCCTCGACGAACAGAACAAGCAGCTGGAAGCCGAGCTGCAGCAGGCCCGTGCCCAGGCCCAGGCAGCACAAGCCGCCAACAACGCGCCGAGCAATGGCGGGGGTGGTTTCCTGTCCAGCATCTTTGGTTCGGGTGGGCGCAATGCGGCCCCGGCGGTGCAGCCGCAGCGGCCTTCGGCGGCCCCTGTCGCGTCTGGTGGTGGCTGGCGTGAGCCCTCGGCACCGAGCTTCTCCCAACCGCAAGCGCAGCCGCAGCCAGGGTTTGGCGCCGCGCCAGCACGCGGTGGTGCCAGCAGTTTCCTCGGTGGGGCGATGCAGACTGCAGCGGGTGTGGCGGGTGGCGTGTTGCTGGCACAGGGCATCAGCAGCCTGTTCAACCACAACTCGCAGCCTGAAGAGGTGGTCGAGGTAATCAAGGAAGAGCCGACGCCGGCCAGCGACACGGGTGGCTGGAACGACCAGGGCGGGCAGCAGCAGGTGGCTGACAACGGTGGCTGGGGCAGTGACCAGGGCGGTTATGCCGACAGCGATTACGGCAGTGATGGTGGCGGGTTCTTCTCGGACGACGATTCGTACGTTTGACAGGTCTGGCATACTGCTGGCATTTCTGGGGGCGCTGTGCGCCCCTTTCGCGACGCAAGGCCGCTCCTACATGGGTACGCAAATTCCTGTAGGAGCGGCCTTGTGTCGCGAAAGGGCTGCATAGCAGCCCCAGCATTCCCAGCCCAGACACGAGGTTCCCAGGTGAAAAAGATCGCGCTGTTCGCCGATGTGCAGAACCTCTATTACACCGTGCGCCAGGCCCATGGCTGCCATTTCAACTACACCGCCCTGTGGTCCGACGTTAGCCGTGAAGGCCAGATCGTCGAGGCCGTGGCCTACGCCATCGATCGCGGCGACAGCAAGCAGCAGCAGTTCCAGCAGATCTTGCGCAACCTCGGTTTCGACGTGCGCCTCAAACCGTTCATCCAGCGCAGCGACGGCTCAGCCAAAGGCGACTGGGATGTGGGCATTACCCTGGATGTGATCGACGCGGCCAGCCGGGTCGACCAGGTGGTGCTGGCCTCTGGCGATGGCGATTTCGACCTGCTGCTTGAGCGGGTAATCCAGCGCCATGGCACAGAGGCAGTGGTGTATGGTGTGCCCGGGCTGACGGCACTGTCACTGATCCGCGCCGCCACCCGCTATGTGCCCATCGAGGGCAAGCTGTTGCTCAAGCACTGAGGTTTTTCGTGGAACGTATCGCTGTCATCGACTTTGAAACCACCGGCATATCCCCCGGTACCGGCTGCCGTGCCACCGAGGTAGCGGTGGTGATGCTGGAAGGCGGGCGCATCGTCGAGCGCTACCAGAGCCTGATGAATGCCGGTGTAGCGGTGCCTGCGTTCGTCGCCGGGCTGACCGGCATCACCACGGCCATGCTGCGCAGCGCGCCGCCGGTGGACAAGGTGATGAACGAAGTGGCCGAGTTCGTCGGCAGCACCCCGCTGCTGGCACACAATGCCGCTTTCGACCAAAAGTTCTGGGACTATGAACTGAGCCGCATCGGCCGTAGCCGCAGCCAATCATTCGCCTGTTCGCTGTTGTTGTCGCGGCGCTTGCTGCCGGCAGCGCCGAACCACAAGTTGGGCACCCTGACCCGCTGGGCGGGGCTACCGGATACCGGTACGGCGCACCGGGCCATGGCCGATGCCGAAATGGCGGCCAACCTGTTGCAACACCTGGCTGGCGTGTTGCGCCAGGACCATGGGGTGCAACAGCTTTCGCATACGCTGCTGTGCCGGTTGCAGAAAACACCGGCGGCGAAGCTTCGCGAGGCGTTGGCGAAGTTTTGTTGAGGGCTGACAGGCGCTTGGCGTGAATGATGTGTCGCCTGTGAGATCGAGCGCCGCCCGCGCGGCGCTTCGCGGCACAAGGCCGCTCCCACATCTGTTTCGGGCCAATTTTTCCTGTGCCTTTGCCGCGCGCACCCTGGGCGCATGGCTGGAGATTGATGAAAAACAGCGGCGTCCCCTTCAATATTGAAGGGAACAAACAAGGCGGACAGCGGTGGCCTCACAGAATTGACTGGCCTGAAACAGATGTGGGAGCGGCCTTGTGCCGCGAAGCGCCGCGCGGGCGGCGCTCGATCTCCCAGGCGCCACAACTCTCAAAGCCGAACGCACCAAAAGTGTGCCGCTCATTTCGCACGATTTTGTAACTTATGTTCCCCCAGGCAGGCCCTTAAACTGAACCACCCGTAAACGGATTTCGAGTTTTCCCCATGCCTGCCTCCCGTCGCTTTCCCTTGTTGCTGATCGGTGCCTTTCTGGCCCTGTACCTGGTCTGGGGCTCCACCTATCTGTTCATTCGTATTGGTGTCGAAAGCTGGCCGCCGATGCTCATGGCCGGGGTGCGCTTTCTGATTGCCGGTGGCCTGCTGTACGGCTTTCTGCGCTGGCGTGGTGCACCGGCGCCGACCTGGCCGCAATGGCGGGCGGCAGGCGCAATCGGCTTTCTGCTGCTTAGCTGTGGCAACGGTGGCGTGACCGTAGCCGAGCATGCCGGCGTGGCGTCGGGTGTGGCGGCACTGGCGGTGGCGACGGTGCCGCTGTTTACCTTGTTGTTCGGCCTGTTGTTCGGGTACCGCAACTCGAAGCTGGAGTGGGCGGGCATTGCCCTCGGGCTGGTGGGTATCGGCCTGCTGAACCTGGGCTCCAACCTGCAGGCGAGCCCGGTTGGCGCGGCGCTGATCATCTTTGCGGCGGCGTCGTGGGCGTTTGGCTCGGTGTGGAGCAAGAGCTTGCCGCTGCCGCAGGGGCCGATGGCCAGCGCCGCGGAAATGCTGGTCGGTGGCGCAGTGCTGTTGCTGGGCAGTGTGCTGTCGGGTGAACGCATGGTGCAAATGCCGACCGCTGCCGGTTGGGGCGCGTTGGCCTACCTGGTGTTCTTCGGTTCGATCCTGGCGTTCAGTGCCTACATGTACCTGCTCAAGCACGTGCGCCCGGCGGCTGCCACCAGCTATGCCTACGTCAACCCGGCGGTGGCGGTGCTGTTGGGTATCGTGTTTGCCGGTGAACAGATTGGTGCTGAAGAGTGCGTGGCGATGGCGGTGATTATTGGCGCGGTGGTGCTGATCGGCCTGCCGCAGTGGCGCAAGGCGCCCCAGCCCACGCAGCCGTTGAAAGGCGAAATCTGCAAGTAGGCAGGGGCGATGCGGTAAACTTGCCGCCTTCGCTGAACCCCCTGACGGTATTGCCATGAATTTCGCCAAACTCGGCCTGATCGAACCGCTGCTGCGCACCCTGCAGCAGCTGGACTACACCACCCCGACCCCGGTGCAGGCCAAGGCCATCCCCGCCGTGCTGGCCGGCCGCGACCTGATGGCCGCTGCCCAGACCGGCACTGGCAAGACCGCAGGTTTTGCCCTGCCTGTGCTGCAGCGCCTGGCGCTGGAAGGCGAGAAGGTGGCCAGCAACTCGATCCGTGCGCTGGTGCTGGTGCCCACCCGTGAGCTGGCCGAGCAGGTGCACAACAACGTGCGCGAGTACGCCGAGAACCTGCCGCTGAGCACCTATGCGGTGTACGGCGGGGTCAGCATCAACCCGCAGATGATGCGCCTGCGCCGTGGCGTCGACCTGCTGGTGGCCACCCCTGGCCGCCTGCTCGACCTGTTCCGGCAGAACGCGGTGAAGTTCAACCAGGTGCAGACCCTGGTGCTGGACGAAGCCGACCGCATGCTCGACCTGGGCTTTGCCGAAGAGCTGCAGTCGGTGTACGCCGCGCTGCCACGCAAGCGCCAGACGCTGCTGTTTTCCGCCACCTTCTCCGAGCAGATCCGCCTGTTGGCGGGGTTGGCACTGAATGACCCGCTGAGCATCGAAGTCAGCCCGCGCAACGCCACGGCCAGCAGCGTCAAGCAGTGGCTGGTGCCTGTGGATAAAAAACGCAAGGAAGACCTGTTCTGCCACCTGATGCGCAAGCAGCGCTGGAAGCAGGTGCTGGTGTTCGCCAAGACCCGTAATGGTGTCGACCAGCTGGTAGAGCGCTTGCTGGCCGAAGGCGTGAATGCCGACGGCATCCACGGTGACCGCCCGCAGGCCACCCGCCAGCGCGCGCTGGACAGCTTCAAGGCCCGTGAGATCCAGGTGCTGGTCGCTACCGATGTGGCGGCCCGTGGCCTGGACATCGATGACCTGCCCTTGGTGGTCAACCTCGACCTGCCAATCGTTGCCGAGGATTACGTGCATCGCATCGGTCGTACCGGGCGAGCGGGTAACAAGGGCGAGGCGATTTCGTTGGTGTGTGCGGATGAAGTGCAGTTGCTGTCGGCAATTGAAGTGCTGACCCGGCAGACCTTGCCGCGCCATGAAGAGCCGGACTTCATCCCTGACCATCGGGTGCCGATGACCGATGCCAGTGGCCAGGTGGTCAAGAAGCCGAAGAAACCCAAGAAGCCGAAAGAGAACAGCGCCAAGCGTGGCTTGGGGCGCTGGATGGACAGCACTGAGGCAGGCAATGCCGAGCCGGCAGTGAAAGCGGTGCGCAAGGTGCCGAGTTTCAATGGTGGGCCGCGTAAGCGTAAACCTTGAGATTTTTGGGGCCGCGTTGCGGCCCATCGCCGGCAAGCCAGCTCCCACCCAGACCGCATTGAACTCAAGCCATGCACCGTACCTGTGGGAGCCTGGCTTGCCGGCGATGGGCTGCAAAGCAGCCCCGGCAATCTGTCAGGAAACTCGCGTAACCCAATCCGCCGCAGCCCGCCCTGCGCGCAGCCCGCTGGCAAAGCAAGCCGTCAGCAGATACCCCCCGGTCGGCGCCTCCCAGTCCAGCATCTCGCCGGCACAGAACACGCCCGGCATGCCCTTGACCATCAACCCTTCATCCAACCCCTCGAACCGCACCCCACCCGCACTGCTGATCGCCTCATCCAGTGGCCGCGTGCGCACCAGTGTGATGGGCAGCGCCTTGATCGCCCGCGCCAACGCATCAGGGTCGGCAAAGGTCGCCTGATCGGTCAGTTCGCGTAGCAGCGCAGCCTTCACCCCATCAATGCCCAACTGGCTGTGCAGGTGCTTGGCCATGGAGCGCGAACCACGCGGCTTGGTCAGGGCCTGGGCAATCTTGTCCACAGGCTTGTCCGGCAGCAGGTCGAGCAACAGCACACCACGGCCTTCGCGGTTGATGGCTTCGCGCACGGGCGCCGACCAGGCATACACCAGGCTGCCCTCCACACCTTGCGCTGTGAGGATGAACTCGCCCTTGCGCGGCGCGCTGCCGGGCACGCTGAGGGCAATGTTCTTCAGCGGTGCACCGGCGAATTTATCCTTGAGCAGTGCGCTCCAGCCCGCCACTTCAAAACCACAGTTGCTTGGCTGCAACGGTGAGATATCCACAGCCCGCTCGGCCAGCAACGCTTGCCAGCTGCCGTCGGAGCCCAAGCGCGCCCAGCTGCCGCCACCCAATGCCAGCACCACCACGGCGGCGTTAACGGCGCGTTCGCCCTGTGGATAAGCGATCCGCAAGGCGCCATCGGCGGTCCAGCCCAACCAGCGATGACGGGTGTGGATAACTACGCCACTGTCACGCAGGCGCTTGAGCCAGGCGCGCAGCAGCGGCGCGGCTTTCATGTCGGTGGGGAACACCCGGCCCGAGGTGCCGACGAAGGTTTCGATACCCAACCCGTGAATCCATTGTCGCAAGGCTTCGGCGTCGAAGTCGCGCAACAGGGCGTCGATTTCGTTCTGGCGCTCGGCATAGCGGGCGGTGAACGCCGGGGAGGGCTCGGAATGGGTGATGTTCATGCCGCCGACACCTGCCAGCAGGAACTTGCGCCCTACCGATGGCATGGCATCGAACACCTCGACCGCTAGGCCCGCCTGGGCCAGGGCTTCGGCGGCCATCAGGCCGGCGGGGCCGCCACCGATGACGACGGCGAGGGGAGGGGCAGTGGGAGTCAGATCGGGCATGGTCGGCAGCGGGCTGTGGAAAAGATGCGCATTCTAGCGCAGCGCTGCCCATGGAAGCACTGGTCAAAAATTGATCAGCTCTCTGCAGGCCTTGTGGGCCAAGGGCTACAGCGTCTTTCGCGCAGGTTATCCACAAGCGGTTCCACAGTCATTGTGAACAACCCATGACACGTGCCGCGCTGTGGTGAAGGATGCCGTGGCGTTTGGCCAAGGCGACGCGGTCCTTGCTGTAGCCGCCGCCGATCACGCCCATCACCGGGATATCGCGGCCCAGGCAGTGACGCAGCACGGCTTCGTCACGGGCGGCTACGCCTGCGTCGCTCAATTGCAGGTAGCCCAGGGCGTCATCCTTGTGCACATCGACACCGGCGTCATACAACACCAGGTCGGGCTGATACAGCGGTAGCAGATAGTTGAGGGTGTCATCCACCACCTTCAGGTAGGCGTGGTCGCCCATACCCCGTGGCAGGGGGATGTCCCAATCACTGTGGGCCTTGCGCGCCGGGAAGTTCTGCTCGCAGTGCAGTGAAACGGTGATTGCCTCTGGGGTGTCGTGAAGGATGCGTGCGGTGCCGTCGCCCTGGTGCACGTCACAGTCGAAGATCAGCACCCGGTGTACCCGGCCGGCCTCCAGCAGGTAGTGGCTGATCACGGCCAGGTCATTAAAGATACAGAAGCCGGCGGGGTGGTCGTAATGGGCGTGGTGGGTGCCACCGGCCAAGTGGCAGGCAATGCCGTGCTGCAGCGCCAGTTCGGCGGTCAGCAGCGAGCCACCGACGGCGCGCACGGTACGCCGGGCCAGGGCCTCGCTCCAGGGCAGGCCTAGGCGGCGCTGGTCCTCGCGTGACAGCGCGCCGTTCATGTAGCGCTCGATATAGCCGCGGTCGTGGGCCAGGGCGAGGATGTCATTGGGGCAGATTTCCGGGCGCAACAGGGCCTTGTCGGTGGTCAGGCCGCTGTCGATCAGGTGGTCGTGCAGCAGGCGGAACTTGTCCATCGGGAAGCGGTGTTCGGCGGGGAACTCCGGGCTGTAGTCTTCGTGGTAGATCAGCGGCAACGGCATGGGTGGGGGTCGCAGTCAGGGCCAGTGCTGATCTTGCCATGGCCGGGGACTGCAATGGGAGCACCTGATTGTGGAGTGTCGCAGGCCCTTGTGGGAGAGGGGCGCCCGCGAAGCAGGCGCTTGGGTGTGGGCTGACTGGTGCTTGTCTTGAGATGTCTGGCGCCTATGCGATCGAGCGCCGCCCGCGCGGCGCTTCGCGGCACAAGGCCGCTCCCACATCTGTTTCGGGCCAGTTATTTCTGCCTCCTCTGCGCTCGCACCCTAGGGGCATGGCTGGAGATTGATAAAGAGCAACTGTGTCACTTTCGATATCGAAGGGAACAACCAAGGCGGACAGAGGTGACTTAACAGGAGGGACTGGCCCGAAACAGATGTGGGAGCGGCCTTGTGCCGCGAAGCGCCGCGTGGGCGGCGCTCGATCGCACAGGCAACCAAAATCCTAAGGCAAGCGCCAGCCATTCAATACCGCTTCGGGGGCCGGTGAAGGGCGTGTGAAAATTGCATTCGCTGTGCCGCCTGGGTGAAACCCGTGCCCGCGCCTACGCTGTAAACTGCAATACGGCAAAACCGGAGCAGGCCTGATGACCCCCATCCTTGAACTGGAAAGCGCACGGCTGGTGCTGCGCCAATGGCACGACGACGACCTGCGTGAGTTCGCTGCGCTGTGCGCCGACCCACAGGTGATGCGTTACTTTCCCGCCCCGCTGACGCGCCTGGAGGCCGCTGCGCTGATTGGCCGGATGCGCGGGCACTTCAACGAATACGGTTTTGGCTTGTGGGCGCTGGAGCGCAAGGACAGCGGTGCGTTCATTGGCATGACCGGCTTGCTGCACGTGGGCTTTGACGCCGATTTCGCCCCAGCCGTGGAAATTGGCTGGCGCCTGGCCCGCCGCCACTGGGGCCTGGGCTTTGCCAGTGAGGCGGCGTGGACCTGCCTGCGTTGTGCTTTCGCCCAATTGCGCCTGGAAGAGGTGGTGTCGTTCACTAGCGAGAGCAACCTGCCCTCGCAGAAGGTCATGCAAGCCATCGGCATGCAGCAGGACCTGGCCGGCAGCTTCGAGCACCCCCGCCTGCCCGAGGGCCACCCGCTGCGCCCGCATGTGCTGTACCGCATCGACCGCGCACACTGGGAACGCACCCTGCGCGCTTGAATGCACGGCCATGCCCGGCGCGAATGACAAACCCTGTATTATTTGCCTTCATAAAGAGTGCTGTAGAGACGTGTTGCCTTGCTAGGAGAAGCCCCGATGAGTCATGTGTTGGACGACCTGGTCGATCTGTTGAGCCTCGAGTCCATCGAGGAGAACCTGTTCCGTGGGCGCAGCCAGGACCTGGGCTTTCGCCAGCTGTACGGCGGGCAAGTGCTGGGGCAGTCGTTGTCGGCGGCCAGCCAGACGGTCGAGGACGCGCGCCATGTGCACTCGCTGCATGGTTACTTCCTGCGTCCGGGCGATGCCAGCCTGCCGGTGGTGTACTCGGTAGACCGCGTGCGTGATGGCGGCAGTTTCAGCACCCGGCGGGTGACGGCGATCCAGAAAGGCCAGACCATCTTTACTTGCAGCGCCTCGTTCCAGTACGACGAGGAAGGCTTCGAGCACCAGGCGCAGATGCCTGACGTGGTCGGCCCGGAAAACCTGCCTACCGAAGTGGAACTGGCGCGGGCCATGGCCGACCAGCTGCCTGAGCGCATTCGTGACAAAGTGCTGTGCGCCAAGCCGATCGAGATCCGCCCGGTTACCGAGCGTGACCCGTTCAACCCCAAACCCGGCGACCCGGTCAAATACGCCTGGTTCCGCGCCGACGGCAACCTGCCCGATGTACCAGCCCTGCACAAGTACCTGCTGGCCTACGCCTCGGACTTCGGCCTGCTGACCACGGCGTTGCTGCCGCACGGCAAGTCGGTGTGGCAACGCGACATGCAGATCGCCAGCCTCGACCACTCGCTGTGGTTCCACGGCAACCTGCGTGCCGACGAGTGGCTGCTTTACGCCACCGACAGCCCTTGGGCCGGTAATTCCCGTGGCTTCTGCCGTGGCAGCATCTTCAACCAGGCCGGGCAACTGGTGGCATCGTCGAGCCAGGAAGGCCTGATTCGCCATCGCAAGGACTGGGCATGAGCCTGGGCGAGGTTCGCAATTGGGTGTTCGACATGGACGGCACGCTGACCGTGGCGGTGCACGATTTTGCCGCCATCCGCGTGGCACTGGATATCCCGGCCGAGGATGACATCCTGACTCACCTGGCCGCCTTGCCGGCGAACGAAGCGGCGGCCAAGCATGCCTGGTTGCTGGAGCACGAGCGTGACCTGGCGATTGCCTCCACCGCGGCCGCCGGGGCCGTGGAACTGGTACGCGAACTGGCCGAACGCGGTTGCCGGCTGGGCATCCTGACCCGCAATGCGCGTGAGTTGGCGCATGTGACGCTGAAGGCCATCGGCCTGGCGGACTGCTTTGCGGTGGAGCACATTCTTGGGCGTGACGAGGCGGCGCCGAAGCCGAGCCCGGATGGGTTGCTGAAGATTGCCAGTGCCTGGGGCGTGGCGCCGAGCGAGCTGGTGATGGTGGGGGACTACCGCTTTGACTTGGACTGTGGTCGAGCGGCGGGGGCGCGGACAGTGTTGGTGAATTTGCCGGACAATCCCTGGCCGGAGCTGGTGGATTGGCATGCGGCGGATTGCCGGGCGTTGAAGCTGATGCTTGGCTGATTTTTGTATTGGCAATGTGGGCCCTATCGCCGGCAAGCCAGCTCCCACAGGTATCGCACACGTTTTCAGGCCCTGTGGTTTATCTGTGGGAGCTGGCTTGCCGGCGATAGGGCCAGACCTGTCTATGCTGAACCCCATTCTTCACGCTGATACGGAGACCCACCCATGACCAGCAAGGCCATCTACGTTCAACCCGGCGGCGGCTACGACAAGGTCGAAGTCGGCACCTGCGAGGCGGCTGCACCCCGGGCCGGTGAGATCACCGTGCGCCTGCACGCCAGCTCCCTCAATTACCACGATTTCGCCGTGGTCAGCGGCATGTGGGGCCCGAGCGAGCGGCGCATTCCCATGGCCGATGGCGCTGGCGAAGTGGTCGCAGTGGGGGCTGGCGTTTCAGAGTTCCAGGTCGGCGACAACGTGGTCAGCACCTTCTTCCCCGACTGGCTCGATGGCCAGGCCAATGTCGAGGGCTTTGCCCGGGTACCGGGTGACGGCATCGATGGCTACGCCCGCGAGCAGGTAACCGCCCGCGCTACGGCGTTCACGCTGGCGCCCAAGGGCTTCAGCCACGCCGAGGCGGCTACCCTGACCACCGCCGGCCTGACTGCGTGGCGTGCGCTGATGAGCGATGATCACCTCAAGCCCGGCGACACGGTGCTGGTGCAGGGCACCGGTGGTGTGTCGATCTTCGCCCTGCAGTTCGCCAAGCTGGCCGGTGCCACGGTGATCGCCACCTCGTCCAGCGACGCCAAGCTGGAGCGCCTGAAGGCCCTGGGGGCCGACCACCTGATCAACTACAAAAGCACCCCAGCCTGGGGCGAGAAAGTGCGCGAGCTGACCGGCAACCGTGGCGTTGATCATGTGATCGAAGTGGGCGGCCCGGCGACCCTGGAGCAATCGATGATTGCTGCACGCATTGGTGGGCATGTGTCGCTGATCGGCATTCTTACCGGGGTGGCCGGGCAACTGCCGCTGGTGCAGGCGCTGGTACGGCAGATTCGCCTGCAAGGGGTGCTGGTGGGCAGCCGCGCGCAGCAGCAGGCAATGGTGCGGGCCATTGATGCCAACGCTTTGCGGCCGGTGGTGGACAAGCATTTCGAACTGGAGCAGATCGTCGAGGCGTTCCGTTACCAGGAGAGCAACCGGCACTTCGGCAAGATCTGCCTGACTTGGTAATCGATGGGCCCTAGGGCAACAACCGGTCCCGGCTGTTGGACAGGTGCAGGCACACCGCCGCGCGCGCTGCATCTGGGTCATGCCGGCGGATGGCATTGAGAATCGCCTCGTGCTCCAGGTTGGCCAGGTACGCCTGCCGCGCGAGCTTGGCCCCGCTGCGTTCGGCTGCGGCCATGCGGTTGCGCGGTATCAGGCCGTTGCCCAGCTGCAGCAGCATCTCGGTGAAATACAGGTTGCCGGTAGCCTCGGCAATCAGCAGGTGAAAACGCCGGTCGGCCTCGATGCAGCTGTCACCTGCCGCTGCCAGGTCCTGGTAGTCATCCAACGCTTGGCGCATGCGCGCCAAATGCCCCTCATCCCGGCGCAGTGCCGCCAGCGCGGCGGCTTGGCCCTCCAGACCGATTCGCAGCTCCAGCAGGTCGCGCACATTCGCCGCGCTTTCCGCCGCAACACGCAACCCGGCCTGGGCCTGGCGCTCCATCACGAATGTACCGATACCGTGGCGCGGCTCCACCAGCCCCGAGGCCTGCAACTTCGACAAGGCTTCGCGAACCACCGTGCGGCTGACCCCGTGCTCGCGCACCAAGGTGTTCTCCGAGGGCAGTTTGTCGCCCGGCTTGAAGGTGCCCAGCAGAATCTGCTGGGTCAGGCTGGAAACCAGGTCATGGGCGCGGCTGTGGCCGCGTTTGCGGGCGTGGTCGGGTTGCATGGTGTGATCCGGTTCTTGTTGTACTTGTACGACAAGTTAATCGATAAAAATATTTTTTGCCGATTTTTCCAGTGTTCAAGCCAACACGTAGCTGTTCTGTTTTTGAATGTTCGTAGCATATTGGTGTTATGACAGCTTGTATTTTGCTGTTTTGCCGACATTAATGATCTTGTCGTACAACTTCCCTGCGCATAAGCTCGTCCCCACTGCCCTGTCAGACAACCCCGACCCGCACAAAAACAATTAGTGGGAGATCCGCAAGTGAACGACACCCTCGCTCCGCCTGCCCGGAATGATGGCGACGCATTGGCCAGCGCCGTGGCCAAGGTCAAGCGCCACGTCCTGCCGCTGTTCGTCATCATGTTCATCGTCAACTACCTCGACCGCGTCAACATCGGCTTCGTCCGGCCGCACCTGGAAAGCGACCTGGGCATCAGCGCTGCGGCCTTTGGCTTTGGTGCCGGGCTTTTCTTCATCGGCTACGCACTGTTCGAAGTGCCTTCGAACATGCTGCTGCAAAAGGTGGGGGCCCGCCTGTGGCTGACCCGCATCATGTTCACCTGGGGGCTGGTGGCCACGGCCATGGCCTTCGTGCAGAACGAGACCCAGTTCTACGTGCTGCGCTTTCTGCTCGGGGTGGCTGAAGCGGGTTTCTTCCCCGGGGTGATCTACTACTTCACCCGTTGGCTGCCGGCGGCGGAACGCGGCAAGGCGATTGCCATTTTCCTAAGTGGCTCGGCCCTGGCTTCACTGATCTCCGGCCCGCTGGCCGGGGCGTTGATGCAGATCCAGGGCCTTGGCCTGCACGGTTGGCAGTGGATGTTGTTCATCGAAGGCATGGCCTCGGTGGCGTTGTGCTTCTTCGTGTTCTTCTGGCTCGACTCCAAACCCCAGGACGCCAAGTGGCTGAACCAGGCCGAGCAGGACGCGCTGGTCGCTACCATCGACCGTGAGCAGCAAGCGCGCGAGGCGCTCGGTGCGGTCAAGCCGTCGGCCTGGAGCCTGCTCAAGGATCGCCAGATCGTGCTGTTCTGCCTGATCTACTTCTGCATCCAACTGACCATCTATGCCGCCACCTTCTGGCTGCCAAGCATCATCAAGCGCATGGGCGACCTCAGCGACGTGCAGGTGGGCTTCTTCAACTCGATCCCGTGGCTGATCTCGATCCTGGCCATGTATGCCTTCGCTGCCGGTTCTGCACGCTGGAAGTTCCAGCAGGCCTGGGTGGCGGGTGCCCTGGTGATTGCTGCCATCGGCATGTTCATGTCCACCACCGGCGGGCCGGTGTTCGCCTTTGTTGCCGTGTGCTTCGCGGCGATTGGTTTCAAGTCGGCCTCGGCACTGTTCTGGCCGATCCCCCAGGGTTACCTGGACGCCCGTATCGCCGCAGCGGTGATTGCGCTGATCAACTCGATCGGCAACCTCGGCGGCTTCGTCGCCCCTACCACGTTCGGCCTGCTGGAGCAGCAGACCGGCTCGATCCAGGGTGGGCTGTATGGCCTGGCGGTGACTTCGGTGTTGGCGGCAATTGCCATCTTCTTCGTGCGTATACGCCCCAAGGGCGCCTCTTCCGATGACCTCAAGGCCCCTTCGGCCCTGGGCCACACCCACTGACGACTGCGAGAAAACAATCATGAACATGCAGACCAACCCCGCCGTTCATACCAACCCCCCGGTGGTTACCGACTTGCGCGTGATCCCAGTTGCCGGCCACGACAGCATGCTGCTCAACCTCAGTGGCGCCCATGGGCCCTACTTCACCCGCAACGTGGTGGTGCTGCGCGACAGTGGCGGCAACACCGGCCTGGGCGAGGTGCCCGGCGGCGAGAACATTCGCCAGACGCTGGAAGAAGCCCGCAGCCTGGTGGTCGGCCAGCCGATCGGTCATTACCAGCGCGTGCTCAATGCCATGCGCCAGACTTTCGCCAACCGCGACTCTGCCGGCCGCGGCCTGCAGACCTTCGACCTGCGCATTACCGTGCATGCGGTAACCGCCATCGAGTCGGCACTGCTCGACCTGCTCGGCCAGCACCTGAACGTGCCGATGGCGGCACTGCTGGGCGAAGGCCAGCAACGTGATGCAGTGAAAATGCTGGGCTACCTGTTCTATATCGGCGACCGCCAGCAGACCGACCTGGCCTACCGCAGCGAAGCGGATAGCGATGACGACTGGTTCCGTGTGCGCCACGAAAAGGCCCTGACCCCCGAGGCGGTTGTGCGCCTGGCCGAAGCGGCCAAGCAGCGTTATGGCTTCAGCGACTTCAAGCTCAAGGGTGGCGTGCTGCGAGGTGAAGAAGAAATGGAAGCGGTGACGGCACTGGCCGAACGCTTCCCCGAAGCACGCATCACCCTGGACCCCAACGGCGCCTGGTCACTCAAGGAAGCCATCGCCTTGTGCCGCGACAAACACGATGTGCTGGCCTATGCCGAAGACCCGTGCGGCGCCGAGAACGGCTACTCGGGCCGCGAGGTGATGGCCGAGTTCCGTCGCGCTACGGGTTTGCCCACGGCTACCAACATGATCGCCACCGACTGGCGGCAGATGGGCCATGCGATCCAGCTGCAGTCGGTGGACATTCCGCTGGCCGACCCGCACTTCTGGACCTTGCAGGGCTCGGTGCGGGTGGCGCAGATGTGCAATGACTGGGGGCTGACCTGGGGTTCGCACTCGAACAACCACTTCGATATTTCGCTGGCGATGTTCACCCAGGTGGCGGCTGCAGCGCCAGGTGAGATCACGGCGATCGACACCCACTGGATCTGGCAGGACGGCCAGCGCCTGACCCGCGAGCCGCTGCGCATTGTCGGTGGCCATGTGCGGGTGCCGGCACGGCCGGGGTTGGGTGTGGAACTGGATGAAGACCAGCTGGCCAAGGCCCATGAGTGCTACCGCAACATGGGGCTGGGGGCGCGCGATGACAGCGTGGCGATGCAGTTCCTGATGCCGGGGTGGAGTTTCGATAACAAGCGGCCTTGCCTGGTGCGTTAAGGCTTCGGGCCCTTTCGCGGCGGTTCGGCGCCCCGATGAACCTGCTCCCACAGGTACTGCATATCGCGCAAAATTTGTGCAAACCTTGTGGGAGCGGGTTTACCCGCCGCAGCTGCTCGCCGAAGCCAGCCCGCGTATTCGTGGCGTTGTCACGGGGGGCGCGAAGGGCCTGTCCAACGCACTGATGGATCTGAAGCGGACCTGGTTGCGCTGGCGCGCTCCGTGGATGTGCTGGTGGTCGCCGCTGCCGCCGATGGCGGGCAGGTGCTGGTGACGGCCGAGGTGCTTGAGGCACTGGGGCCGCAGGGTTACCTGGTCAACGTTGCGCGCGGCAAGTTGGTGGATGAAGACGCGCTGGTCGAGGCCTTGCGCGAACAGCGTATCGCTGGGGCCGGGCTGGATGTGTTTGTCGATGAGCCGCATGTGCCGCCGGCCTTGCGTGACCTCAACCAGGTCAGCCTGCAACCGCACCGGGGCAGCGCCACGCTGCAGACCCGGTTGGAGATGGGGCGCATGGTCTTGCTCAACCTGCAGGCGTGCTTTCGGGGCGAGGTGCCGCCGAATCGCGTGGTTTAGTTCCAAGGCCTCTTCGCGGGCTTGCCCGCTCCCAGGAACTGCATAAGCCTCAGGACCTGTGGAGGACCTGTGGGAGCGGGTTTACCCGCGAAGAGGCCGACACAGGCGAAACACATCCAAATGAAAAACAAAAGCGCCAGATGGCCCGATGGCGTGATCGGACATGCCATTCGCGACATCTGCCGCGAATGGAATTGCCCTGTCGTGATCAAACAGTTCCGTGGCGTTCTCGTGTAATTACCCACAGCCATGCGGGGCTTAAATGAACCCCGAACCGCACCGGCACGTTGCTCTGTGATGCGCAGCAAAGATCAACAACAGAGCACCAGCAACCTGTCGACTTATTGATTTCAAAGGAGATATTTTCGCCTACGCCTGCCCCCATCCTTGTGTCAGCAAAAAGAGAACAACATCAATGAACACCGTGGGATCTGATGGCAACCTTGCACAAGGTTTCAAGCCACGTCATGTAACGATGCTGTCCATCGCCGGCATCATCGGCGCCGGACTTTTCGTAGGCTCGGGTCACGCCATCGCGGCGGCCGGGCCAGCAACCATAATTTCCTATTTCGTGGCCGGGACCCTGGTGGTACTGGTCATGCGCATGCTCGGCGAAATGGCCGTGGCGCACCCTGACACCGGATCGTTTTCCACCTACGCCGACCAGGCCATCGGCCGCTGGGCCGGGTACACCATCGGCTGGTTGTACTGGTGGTTCTGGGTGCTGGTGATCCCTATCGAAGCATTGGCCGCCGGGCATGTACTGAACGCCTGGTTCCCGCAGGTGGACAGCTGGATCTTCGCCCTGGCCTCGGTGCTGCTGCTGGCCTGCACCAACCTGTTCAGCGTGGCCAAGTACGGCGAGTTCGAATTCTGGTTCGCCATTCTCAAAGTCACCGCCATTCTCGGTTTCATCGGCCTGGGCTTTGCCGCGCTGATGGGCTGGCTGCCCAACCTTGAGGTCAGCGGCCTGAGCGGGCTGATCGCCGAATACGGCGGCTTTGCACCGAAGGGCTGGTCGGCAGTGGTTGGCGCGTTCATCACCGTCATGTTCAGCTTCATCGGTACCGAGGCGGTGACCATCGCTGCGTCCGAGTCCAGCGACCCGTCGCGCAACATTGCCAAAGCCACCCGCTCGGTGATCTGGCGCATCAGCACCTTCTACATACTCTCGATCTTCGTGATCATCTCGGTGGTGCCGTGGAATGACCCACAGCTTGCCGTGGTGGGCTCGTACCAGCGCGCGCTGGAAATCATGAACATTCCCAATGCGGCGTTCATGGTCGACCTGGTGGTGCTGGTGGCGGTGACCAGTTGCATGAACTCGTCGATCTATATCGCTTCGCGGATGATGTACTCACTGGCCAAACGCGGTGACGCCCCGGCCTTCCTCAACAAGACCTCCAAGGTCGGCGTGCCGCGTGCGGCGGTGTTCGGCAGCACCCTGATCGGCGCAGCCATTGCTGTGCTCAACTACTTCGCGCCGAAGGGCGTGTTCGAGTTCCTGCTGGCCAGCTCCGGCGCCATCGCCTTGCTGGTGTACATGGTCATCGCTATTTCGCAGCTGCGCATGCGCCGCCGCCTGGAGCGGGAGAACACCGAGCTGAAGTTCCGCATGTGGCTGTTCCCGTACCTGACCTGGGCGGTGATCATCTTCATTGCCGGGGCGTTGGCGGTGATGATGTACACGCCTGAGCACCGGGCGGAAGTGAGTTCGACACTGGGCCTGGCGATTGTGATTTCCTTCCTGGGCATCGTGACTTCGCGGGGCCATGCGCAACCGGTGGGGGCGCGTACGATGGGGTGATCGAGGTCACCTGGCGGTAGGGCAGAGGGCACCTGTGGATGGGTGCCCTTTGTTTTTTTGCTTTCAAAAATGCGTCTGGGCTAAAGGTGCTTGCCGCAAGATTTTTATCGTCTATGAGATCGAGCGCCGCGCGGGCGGCGCTCGATTTGCGCACCAGCTCAAAGCTTAGGTCAGGCACCTTGTCGCCTTCACCCTGTCCCACGACAAGCACATCGCAGCCATAATCAGCGTTATCTAAAAAGTGTCAGCGCCGCTGGCACAATGTTCAATGGAGAAAAGTCTCACCACCGGTGAGACAAATGTGAATGCTCAGGACTTGATCATCTCGATGTACCTCACCACTGCCGGCGCTTTCTCGAAGCGCCGGTGGATCAGGCTCAGCCACGAACTGGCCTGGCTGTCGACGATGCGCCGGTAATTCACCTGCGGCAGGTTGATGCGCTGCACCACCGATTCTGGCACCACGGCGATGCCCTGGCCGAGTGATACCAGGGTAATCACCGCCACCAGGCTGCCGGGCTGCGGGCCCAGGCGCGGGACGAAGCCGCCTTGCGCCGCCACCTCCAGCGTGCCGGAGATCTGCTCGGGCAGGATG
This sequence comes from Pseudomonas sp. NPDC089407, assembly GCF_044900445.1. Lineage (NCBI taxonomy): Bacteria > Pseudomonadati > Pseudomonadota > Gammaproteobacteria > Pseudomonadales > Pseudomonadaceae > Pseudomonas > Pseudomonas sp. NPDC089407. Next base: position 11,872 of record NZ_JBJDNB010000048.1, on the reverse strand, counting down.
AAGGTTTCATTGGCCAGGCGCGAGGCGGGGATCTGTGGCACTTCATTGATCCGCGAGCTGGCGGGCAGGGCAAGGACGAAGCCTTCCTGGTGCAGCGCGATGGCTTCGAGCTCTTCAGGTAATTCCATTGGCGAGCGCACATAGGCCAGGTCGAGCAAGCCATCGCGGACCATACCGGGCAGTTCGGCCATTGGCAGTTCACGGATGTTCAGGCGCACGCCGGGGCAGGTTTCGCTGTAGCGAGTGACTTGCTGCTGGAGTATGCCTGAGTAGCCGGCAGAGGCGACGTAGCCCAGTTCGATACGCCCGCTTTCGCCACGGGCGGCCCGTTGTGCGCCCAGTTGCGCGGCGTCGAACTGGCGCACGGCATGTTCGGCTTCAATAAACAGGGCTTGGCCGGCGGCCGTGAGGTTGACCTCGCGCTGGTTGCGTTCGAACAGGCGCACGCCCAGCTCGCGCTCCATGTCCTGAATCTGCCGGCTGAGGGTGGGCGGGGCGATGCCCAGTTGCTCGGCGGCCCGGGTGAAATGGCCGTGGCGGGCGACGCAGAGGAAGTAGCGGAAATGGCGGATTTCCATGGGTGTTACCTGCAGGGTAATGACGCAGGCCGCCAGGGCTAACAAGGCTTGCAGTTGGCGGGGTTATGGTGAAGCCAACACTACAAGGCTGGTGGCTTGGGGGCAAAGTTTGCCTGTGGAATTGCAGGGGACCGCTTTGCGGTCCATCGCCGGCAAGCCAGCTCCCACAGGTATTGCGCAAGCCTTGCAGCCGCTGCAGTACCTGTGGGAGCTGGCTTGCCGGCGATGGGCTGCAAAGCAGCCCCGGCGATCTCGCAGATAGACTCCGCCCTCAAGCCAACCAGCTCCGCACCTGGAGCCCCACCATGCCCTCTGCACGTTTCACCCTGCTCACCGCCTCGCTGGTCTGCGCCCTGATCATCCTCGACACCAACATTGTCGCGGTCAGCCTGCCCAGCATTGCCCGTGACCTGTCCGGGTCGTTCGCCGATATCGAATGGGTGGTCAGCGCCTACCTGCTGGCCTTTGCCGCTTGCCTGCTACCTGCCGGCAGCCTGGCCGACCGTTTCGGCCGGCGGCGCATGCTGTTGCTGGGGCTGGTGCTGTTCGGCCTCGCCTCGCTGGCCTGCGGTGCGGCCCCCAGCCTGGTTTTCCTCGACCTGGCCAGGGCGGCCAAGGGCGTTGGCGCTGCCTTGCTGCTGACCTCGGCCCTGGCCGTGATCGGCAACCGTTTCCACCAGCCGCAGGAGCGCATGCGTGCCTGGGCTTTCTGGGGCGCCTGCATGGGCGCCACCATCACCTCCGCGCCACTGCTCGGCGGGGTAATTGCCAGCACCTTGGGCTGGCGCTGGATTTTCTACATCAATCTGCCGCTGGTGGCGCTGCTGGCAATCATGGTCATGCGCAGTGTCGAGGCGTCACGCGACAGTGCAGCGGCACGGCTCGACCCTTGGGGCAGCCTGACGTTCGCCGGCAGCCTGGGCTACCTGATCTGGGCGATGATCGATGCCAACCAGGTGGGCTGGGGCAGCGCGCAAACCCTCGGTCGGCTGGTAATCAGCGCCTTGCTGTTCGGCCTGTTCGTCATGGTCGAGCGCAGCCAGGAGCGCCCCATGATCGACCTGCAACTGATGCGCAGCGGGCGTTTCGTGGGGGCCTTGCTGGGCATGTTCGCCTATGCCGCCTGCGCCCAGGTGATGATGACGTTGTTGCCGCTGTACTTGCAGAACGGCTTGCAACTGTCAGCCCAGGCCGCTGGGGCCGGTATGCTGCCGTTTGCCATGACCATGCTGCTGACACCGCGGGTGGGCATGCGCCTGGCCACCCGCTTGAGCCCCGCGCAGGTGTTTGCGTTGGGGCTGGTGCTGGTGGGCGCGGGCAACCTGCTGTGTGCCTGGGCTACGCGTCACGGCGGCTATGGCGCCTTCGCGCTGGCCAGCCTGGTGCTGGGCGCTGGCGCGGGGTTGCTCAATGGCGACACGCAGAAAAACATCATGGCCTGTGTGCCGCGTGAGCGCACCGGCATGGCTTCGGGCCTGAGTACCACCACGCGGTTCGGCGCGATCGTGCTGGCCATTGGTGTGCTTGGGGGCGTGCTGGCCACTCGCACTGAGCAATTGCTGTACGAAGCCATGGCCGCAGCAGCGCCTGGGGAGCTGGGCCAGATCGGGGCGATGGCCACTCGGGTCGCCGCTGGAGACTTAGCGTCGGCATTGGCCCTGGTCGATCCAAGCCTGCGCGATGGGCTTGCGCCATTGGCTCGGCAGGCATTTGTCGGGGGATTCGAGACGGTGTTGTACAGCGCCGGGGTAGCTGCGCTGGTCTTCGCCGTGCTTGTCGGCGTCCTGCTTTCTCGCCCGCCGGTGGTGCTGCGTGGCGCAGAGTACGCGCCAGGAGAGGCCGGATAAGCTAACGTGAGGTGGCCCATTGCAATTATCTTTCTCTCGCGCACAACTATTTCACCCGGCAAGTGTCACTCACAGCAGGCCGGCCATTAATGGGGACGCCGGCCTTCATCACAGGAGCGAAGGCAAATGGCAGCACTGCACGGCAGCACGTTGGAAGCAATCAAGAACAACCAGGCGCAATTGCTAGGGGAGTGGGTTTCTGGCCTGGAAGCCAACGGCGCAACGCGCAACATCAAGGAACAGGCACTGGCGCAGGAAACACGCGAATTCTTGCAGCTGCTGGTCGACGGCCTGCAAAGCGAAAGCGGCAGCAATCTGGCCGTTCCGGGCTGGGAAGGCGTGCGCCGGTTTCTGGAAAAACTCTCGTCGTCGCGCGCTCAGCTGGGCCATGACTCTCATCAGACCGTGTACTTCATCTTTGCACTGAAGGGGCCTTTGTTCGGCTTGTTGCAGTCGCACTTCAATAATGAACCGGCACGCCTGGCCGAGCAGTTGTGGGTCGTTTCCGAACTGCTCGACGGTATGGGCATGCACACCATCCGCACCTTCCAGAAGTCCCGCGAGGAGGTAATCAAGCGCCAGCAGGAGGAGTTGCTGGAGTTGTCCACCCCGGTGGTCAAACTGTGGGAAGGTGTGCTGGCGTTGCCGCTGATCGGCACGCTGGACTCGCAACGCAGCCAGACCGTGATGGAATCGCTGCTGCAACGCATCGTCGACACAGGCTCGGAAATTGCCATCATCGACATTACCGGCGTGCCCACCGTCGACACCTTGGTCGCCCAGCACTTGCTGAAAACCGTCACCGCCATCCGCCTGATGGGGGCTGACTGCATCATCAGCGGTGTGCGCCCTCAAATCGCCCAGACCATCGTGCACCTTGGGCTGGACCTCGGCTCGCTGACCACCAAGGCCAACCTGGCAGACGCCCTCAAGCTTGCCCTCTCTCGCCTGGGCAGCGATATCAGCCAGCGGGTGTAAGCGTATGGAGCGTATTCCGATCCTGCAAATGGGTGAATTCCTGTTGGTGACCATCCAGGTGGACATGCATGACCAGCTGGCGTTGACCTTGCAAGAGGACCTGACCGAGCGCATCAGCCGCACGTCGGCGCGGGGCGTGCTGATCGACATTTCCGCACTGGACATGGTCGATTCCTTCATCGGCCGGATGATTGCGAGCATCTCTGGCCTGTCACGCATCATGGATGCCGAGACCATGGTGGTCGGCATGCAGCCGGCAGTGGCCATAACCTTGGTCGAACTTGGCCTTACCCTGCCGGGCGTGAGCACGGCACTCAATGTGGAGCGCGGCATGCAAGTGCTGCGTCAACGTGTGAAGCGAAAATGAATGTGCGCGAAAGCGGCAGCCAACCGGTACGCATTGAGCAGGATGTGGTGCTGGCGCGACAGTTGGCGCGCAAGTTGGCCGGCGAGTGCGGCATGCGCTTGGTGGACTTGACCAAGCTGGTGACGGCAGTCAGTGAACTGGCCCGCAACACCGTGGTGTATGGCGGCGGTGGCGATATGGATTGGTCCGTTCTGGACGACGGCGCACGAACCGGGTTGCGCCTGCTGTTCCGCGACGAAGGGCCTGGCATACCCGACATCAAGCTGGCATTGACCGATGGCTGGACTTCGGGCAGCGGCCTGGGGTTAGGCCTGACCGGCGCGCGGCGCCTGGTTGACGAATTCGAACTGGACACCGCGCCTGGGCAGGGCACGCGTGTAACGATTACCCGATGGACCTGAGCATTTTCGCCAGCCAGACCCAGGTGATCGGCCTTGATGAGCAAAGCGATGTTGGCCATGCCCGCCGCACGGCATGCAAGCTGGCCGAGCAACACGGCTTTGACGAGGAATGCGCCGGGCGTGTTGCGCTGCTGGCTACCGAACTGTGCAGTAATGTCATCAAGCATGCGGGCCGCGGTGAGCTGCACTTGCGGGTATTGCCGCGTAACGGGGGCGGCTACATCATCGAGTTGCTGACCGTGGACCGTGCGCAGGGCTTCGATCCCCCGACGTGCCTGGCTGATGGCTATTCGACATCCGGCACGCAAGGTATCGGCATGGGCGCCTTGGCGCGTATGGCGCAGGTGTTTGATGTCTACGCCGATTCGCGTGGCGCCGTAGTGTTGGCGCGGCTGTATGAGCCGGGCGCGGGCGCAGCGGATCTGCGGGTGGGCATTAGCCAGCACGCGCTGTATGGCGACCCTGCCTGTGGTGATACCTGGCACCTGGCGATCGATGGCCAGCATATCAGTGCGATTGTGATCGACGGCCTGGGCCACGGCGCCGATGCCGAGGTGGCCGCACGCGCGGGGGCGGCGGCATTTGCTGAAGCACCGTTCGCCGACCCCGTGCAACTGTTGCATGCCATGCACCAGGCGATGCTCGGCAGCCGTGGTGGGGCGGCAGCGCTGGCGCAGTATGACGGCGCCAATGACAACCTGGCTTTTATCGGCGTTGGCAACATCGGCGCCAGCCTTATCGCCGGTAGCCAGGCGCGTGGCCTGGCGTCGTTGCCCGGCATCGTTGGCGGGCAATTCAGAAAGGCCCAGGTCTTTGACTACGCTCAAGCAAATGGAAAGTTGTTGATCATGTACAGCGATGGCCTGCAATCGCGTTGGAACCTTCAGGATTACCCGGGCCTGGTGCATCGTCACCCAGCCGTGATCGCCGCCGTGTTGCACCGCGACTTCTGTCGTGGTCGCGATGATGTGACTGTACTCGTCGTAGATTTGGAGGCCGCACATGCCTGATACCCAGCTGATTGCCAGGCTCCAGGCCGAAAACGATGCCTTGCGCGCCGAGCTCGAGGAAACCAATCAGGGCGTGCTCGCCTTGTACGCCGAGCTGGACATCCAGGCCGAGCAACTGCGCCAGGCTTCGGACTTGAAAAGCCGCTTCCTGTCCTACATGAGCCATGAGTTCCGCACGCCGCTCGGTTCGATCCTGAGCATCACCGGCCTGCTTACCGACGAACTCGACGGCCCGCTGTCGCAAGAGCAGCACCGCCAGGTCACGTTCATCAGCACTGCTTCCCGCGAGCTGTCCGACATGGTCGATGACCTGCTCGACCTGGCCAAGATCGAAGCCGGGCGCATTACCATTTCGCCGGCCTGGTTCGACATGTTCGACCTGTTCGCGGCATTGCGCGGCATGTTCCGCCCGATTGTGGACGCCACTGCAGTAGACCTGATTTTCGAAGAGCCGGTCGGGCTGCCGCGGCTGTACACCGATGACAAGAAGCTTGCGCAAATTCTGCGAAACTTTATTTCCAATGCGCTGAAGTTCACCACCCGTGGCGAAGTGCGCGTTTCAGCCCAGTTGCAGGGCAACGACATGATCCGCTTTGCGGTCAGCGATACCGGTATCGGCATTGCGCAGGAGCTGTTGGGCACTTTGTTCGAGGACTTTGCCCAGGTTGATTCGCCCCTGCAGAAACGCCTGCGCGGCACCGGTCTGGGCCTGTCGCTGTGCAAGCGCTTCGCGAGCCTTTTGGGTGGCGAAGTGGGCGTGCACAGTGAGCCAGGGGTTGGTTCTTCCTTCTTCGTGATCATTCCGCTGGCTCTTGCCCAGGAGAACGTCGATGAAAGCTGATGTGCGCCTGCTGATCGTCGACGACAACGTCGCAACCCGCTATGCCCTGCGGCGGCGCCTCGCGGTGCACGGTTACGACGTGATGGAGGCGGGCACAGGCGGCGAGGGGCTGGCACTGATCCGCGATCAGCAGGTGGACGCATTGATTCTGGATGTGAACCTGCCGGACATGAGCGGTTTCGATATCGTCAGGCTGTTGCGCGAGGAAGCGCGCACTGCGTTGCTGCCTGTCATTCACGTATCAGCGGCGTCGATCCTGAGCGACGATATCATCACCGGCCTGAACGCTGGCGCTGATGCCTACCTGGTCCATCCCGTCGACCCGGATGTGTTGCTCGCTACCCTGCGTACCTTGCTGCGCGTTCGCGATGCCGAGCGCGCGCTGCGTGAGAGCGAGGCGCGCTTCCGTGAGATCTTCAGTAGCGTATCGGCCCCGATCGCCGTGCTCGATGCGCAATTGAAGGTGCATGAATGCAACCAGGCGTTCAGCAATCTGAGCCAGGACAACCGCGACCCTGCGCAGCTTCGTGAGTGTTTTGCCGACGGGCAGGAGGCAGCTCTGGATGCGCTGCGCCGGCACCTGTTTGCAGGCGAACGCTGGAAAGGCACGCTAAGCATGCAACTGCGTGGACACTTGCGCGAAACCGAATGGCAGCTGTCGCCCTACCAGGCGCCAGGGCTGTGCCTGGTGTTCATCGAAGATGTCACCGAACACCGCCACCGCGAGCGCTCGCACCTGGCCCGCCTGGATGTTGCCACCAGCCAGCTGGCTCGAGAAGTGGCTGAACGCGAGCGTACCGAGGCGCAGCTGCTGCAGCTGCAGAAAATGGACGCCTTGGGCAGCCTTACTGGCGGTATCGCTCACGATTTCAATAACCTGCTCACCGGCATCATCACCAGCCTGGAGCTGATCCGCAAGCGCGTGGCGCAAAACCGTACCGAGATGGTGCCCAAGTACACCGAAGCAGCGCTTAGTTCCGCCACCAGCGCCGCGTCTCTGACCCACCGCCTGCTTGCCTTTGCCCGCCAGCAACCGCTCGACACCCGCCCGGTGGACGTCAACCGGCACGTGCGTTCGCTTGAAGATTTACTGACGCGCACCATTGGCGAGCGCGTTCTGCTGACCTTGGACTTGTCCACAGACCCAGCCATTGCCCTGGTTGACCCTGTGCAACTGGAAAGTGCCGTGCTCAATCTGGTTATCAACGCCCGCGATGCGCTGCCCAAGGGCGGGCAAATATGGGTCAACACCGCCGCTACCTGGTCCCACGGCAACCCCAATTTGCTGGATGGCCCTTATATCGCCGTGTGCGTGCGGGACAATGGCAGCGGCATCCAGCCCGAGCTGCTGGAGAAGGTCTTCGACCCGTTTTTCACTACCAAGCCTGTGGGGCAAGGCACCGGCCTGGGCTTGTCGACCATCTACGGGTTCGCCCGACAGTCACGTGGGCACGTGCTACTGAGTAGCGTGGTCGGGCAAGGGACCGAAGTGACGTTGATGCTGCCCGCCAGTGCCGAGGCGGCCATGCCCGTGCACCGCGAAAGCGGCCAGGCTGTGCAGGGCAATGGCGAGCATGTGCTGGTGGTTGAGGACATGACCTCCGTGCGCCTTTCTGTAGCCGAGGCGCTGACCGATGCAGGTTATCGCTGCACCCTGGCCGCTACCACAGACGAAGCGCTGGCTTTGTTGCAGACCGACCCGAGCCTGGACATGATGTTGACGGACGTTGGCTTGCCGACATTGAGCGGGCGTGAACTGGCCGACCTGGCGAGGGGGTACCGGCCGGAACTGCCGGTGGTGTTCATGACCGGGTACGCGGTTGCGGCAGTCGACCGTCAGGCATTTCTGGGGGAGGGTATGGATATGTTGTTAAAACCCTTTCAGTTGGCGGAGTTGCTCGGAAAAGTGCGACAGGCGTTGGACAAAGGTTGAGGTTTTTGCACGTGATTTGACGAATGGATAATATTGCCAGCCCCTTAATTAAAACGGCATCTCTAAAATAATGCCATTTTGATTTCAGCTTATGTTGTTCAGGAAAATGGAGTTTCAGGTGCACGATCAGACCAAAACCAATGGCGCATCCCAGCAAGCTATCGAACTACCGAATGGCGTATTCCCGCCGATGCCTGGGTATACGCACGAAGATCTCCTGGTAGTTGTAAATGAACCCGTCGAAGCTTTCCTTGAATCGCTGGGAGTTGACCCCGGTTTCATTCGTGAAACCAGCATCGCGCTGGTCAGCCGCTTGTGGGCCGACCTGCAGCGGATGGGCATCGAGTACCAGATTTCGACCTGGTACCAGACGCCGTACGCGGACGCGGCTACGCGCGCGCGCAACGTCAGCAACATGGCGTTGGATGTGGGCAACTTTGTAAAGCGGTCGGCGTACCAATCGTTAGAGGGCTCGCCACTGTTGAACGCGGGGGACGATGTCGTGGCAGCGTTCACCGACAAAGCCGCGTGGGGCATACATGACCATATCGTCAAGCTGAATGATAAAGCGCTCATGAACCCTGCAGACTTAATGGGCAAGAAGGCGGAACGGGTGCGCGATGGGTATTCGGATGAAGTGCCGAATACACCCTTTGAACTTACCCCAAACGTGTTGCCTCCGCTGGCAGGTTATGCGGTCGACGATTTAGTGGTGGTTGGCTCAGGGCCCATTGAAGCGCTGCTTCAAGGCCACAATATCGAAAGCGATCAGACGCGCAACAGCCTGGTCGAGTTGAAGAAGTATTTGGCGAAAGGTTTTAACAGTAGCGCGGTCGAGTGTTTGATCCCCTTCCATTACCTGCAGCCGTTAGATGATGCCGCCCTGCGCGCGAGTAACATCGCCGAGTTGGCTCAAGATGCCGGTGGGGTCGCGGCGAAGGCAGCAGACGATTTTTTGCGCAGCTCGCCCTTGCTGGAGCGGGGCGAAGCGTTCTGCATCGAGTTTTACCAATGCGTGGGCTTTGCAATCAGGGACCACATTCTTCAACTGAACGCTACCCGTGCCGAGGCGGGTTCAGCGCCGTTGCATTGATGGCGATGGCTGAGTACGCACAACTGATTGAAAAATAAATGAGGTGTTTTCTCATTCTCGTTCGGCTTGTAGGGAAGGCCGGAATACAGGCCAGCCGCCGACCCTCTACGGAGCGAGAAAATGAGTTCGACACCGGTTCCACAGCGCCATCCCCTGAATCGTGCCTTGCACGCAGCGATTCTGGGCTTGGTTGTCAGCAGCTACGCATTGCCGTCGCTTGCGCAACCCTTGGGCGCTGATCGCAATAATCAGCTGCAGCAGTGGAACATCCCGGGCGGTCCGTTGGCCCCGGCGCTGGACCATTTTGCCCGGCAGGCGGGTATCAGCCTGTCCTTCGATGCACAGAGCGTAGCCAACCGCAACACGGCGGGTGTGCAGGGCACGTTGGGGACCACGGCTGCACTCTCGTCATTGTTGCAGGGGACCGAGCTTCAGGCTGAGCAGCAAGGCCCGAGTGCGTACCTGGTAGTGCCGCAGCCAAAGCCCGCCGGCCCGCTGGAGCTAGGCGCGACCGAGGACTATCGGCTGGCGCCGGTCATCATCAATGCCAAGGTCAAAGCCAGTGCCGACGATGACACGAACTCGATGGTTGCCAAGGAACTGTGGGTCGGTGGCAAGGTAGCGACCAGCATCCTCAACACGCCAGCTTCTGTGTCTGTGGTTACCAACAAGGAAATGCAGCAGCGTAGCGTCAGCACTACGGAAGAGGCGCTGCAATATACCCCGGGTGTGGTCAGCGACTTCTACGGCTCGGATGACCGTAACGATTACTTTCAGATCCGCGGGTTCCAGGCCACCACCTACCGGGACGGCCTGACCTTGAGCTCGATGCGCGGTGTGCGCGAAGACCCGTATGCCTACGAGCGCATCGAGATTCTGCGTGGCGCCAACTCCACCCTGTTCGGCCCGGCAGACCCGGGTGGCTCGGTGAACTTCGTGACCAAGCAGCCACGCTTCGAAAAGTTCGGGCAAGGCTACGTGACCTATGGCTCCTATGATCATGCCGAGACCGGTATCGATGTGGGCGACGCGCTGAACGACGAACAGACCTTGGCCGGCCGTTTCACGGCTAAAATGCAGAACAGCGACCGCGAGTACGACCACTCGCAGGACGACAACCGCTTCGTGATGGGCGGCCTGACCTGGGCACCCACCGACTTCACCTCAGCCACGGTAATCCTGGATTACCTGAAGACCAACAGCTCGCCGAACAGCGGTGGCTACCCGCTGGACAAGGAATACGACCGAGAGGATTTCTACGGCGAGCCCGGCTACAACTTTCACGATGTCGAGCGCACCAGCCTCAGCGGCAACATTACCCACGACTTCGACAACGGCTTCACGCTGCGCGGCAACCTGCGCTATAGCGAGCTGAGCGATGACTTTGGCTATGTCTACCTGAGCGACAGCGCTTCGCGGGTGGGGACCACCATCCCGCGCTACGTGTTCGGCACCGACAGCGATGCCGATCAGCTCAACGGTAACCTGATGCTGCAGTACGATGCCCAGTTCGAGCACATCGACAGCAGTACCCTGGTGGGTGTGGAGTATCTCGACTCGACCACCCGGCAAAGTTCGGTGTACAGCACGGCACCTTCCATCGACATCGCCAACCCGGTATTCACGGGTGTTCCCGGTGGTGTTACGCCGTATACCCGCAAGAAAAACGACGCCACCACCAAGGCCGTGTTCCTGCAGCAGAACCTGTCTTTCTATGACCGCCTGATTGCAACCGCGGGTGTGCGTAATGACTCCATGGACCTGTCCAGCACGGAGTACGTTGGCGGGGTGAACAAGCAAAGCGACAACTTCTCTGAAACCTCGTACCGTGGCGCGCTGACTTACATCGTCAACGATGAAGTTTCTACTTACGTGAGCATGGTGGAGTCGGTTTCGCCGCCGCAGGTAGGCGTCACCCCGCAGACCGGCAGGCAGTACGAAGTGGGCGTGAAGTACTCGCCCATGGGCATGGATGCGCTGTTCTCTGCCGCCGTTTATGACCTGACCCAGGAAAACGTCACCATCGCCGTGGTGTTGCCGAGCGGCATCATCGAGCAGCAGACGGTGGGCGAGTCCCGTGCCCGCGGCCTGGACCTGGAAGCCAAGGCGCAAGTCACGCAAAACCTGAGCCTGATCGGTGCCTATTCCTACATGGAGACTGAAGTGCTGCGCGGTGCGCTGTATGACGGCACTTCACTCAAGGGCAAGGAATTCACCGTGGCACCGAAGCATACGGCCTCGCTGTGGAGCTACTACGACATCCCCGACACGGACGTGAGCGTTGGCCTGGGTGCCCGCTACGTGGGGGGTTACTACATGGATGCCGCCAACACCAAGAAAAGCGATGGCACTACACTGTTTGACGCAGCGCTGAACTACAAGATTGCCAAGGGCACCGACCTTGCGCTGAATGTCAGCAACCTGTTTGACGAGCAGCATGTGGTGGGGTCGGGGACGGCGAACTACTACAACCCGGGGCGTGAGGTTACGGCCAAGTTGAGTTATAGCTGGTAAGGCGGGTGCGGGATGGCACGGGCTGCGCCCGTGTTCGCGGCTAAAGCCGCTCCTACAGGGATCCCACAATGCCTGAGGGGGGCGCCCTACCTGTGGGGGCAACTGTCTTGTTCAAGAAAGTTTGCGCAATCTCTGTGGGAGCGGGCATGCCCTAATGCCGGTCAGTTAAGAAAAGACAGGGTGTTCTCCATGCTTTTAGCAGCGCCTATTCGATAGCGCGCCGCCCGCGCGGCGCTTCGCGGCACAAGGCCGCTCCCACATCTGTTTCGGGCCAGTTACTCCTGCCACCTGCGCACTCGCACCCTGGGTG
>NZ_JBJDNB010000047.1:0-54407 GCF_044900445.1 Pseudomonas sp. NPDC089407 | reverse complement strand
GCGGGCATGTCGCCGGTGCGCGGCACGATGGCATAGCGTATCGGCAGGATGGGGATACGTGCGCTGCAGGCGGGGCCGGAGGTGGCGCTGCTGACGGAGGCGTTGCTCATGCGAGCTCCTTGCTCAAAGAACAGACTCTTCGAACTTCAGGCGTAGAGGTGCCTGTTCCAGTGCTGAAAAGACTGAAATATTGGTCGGCTGAAACTTATTCAGCGTTGCTGAAGTTTGGCTTTCATTATGTGTTCCGCGCCGAAGCGTAAAGCTTACGTGTGTGCTGAGAGCGTTATGCGCTTGTCGGCTTTCGATTGAAAGACGATGCCTCGTTTTCAACGTTAGGGTCGAGACAGAAAGTGTAAGATTTTATTTGAGTTATCTTGCGTGGTTGTGAATATGCATTTCATCTGTTGAAAGTTGAAATTTACTTGTAGGAAATTTCTTTCTTATTGCTTTGTTTATCTACATTCAGTTTTTGCACTTGGACATTACTACTTGACAAGTTCTCGGCGCGCCACCAGAGCGGCTGGCGTAGCGTATGCAGTTGTTCATGGATTTCTGCCGGGCAATGCTCAGGGTATTGCCCCAGGCCAGGCCGCCTTCACCGGTGGTGGGGACGGCTTTGGCGAAGCAGTTGGAGCCTACCGCCGGTGTGGCATAGCGGGCCTTGCCGGCTTTGCTGGAGCAGCCCGCAGTGAGTGCCAGGCTGAGGGCGAGCAGGGTGGTCAGCGCCCAGGGTGTGTAAGCGGGGATCGGTTTGCTGCCCATGTGTTGTCTCCTTCGTACCAGTAGCGCGGTCTTGTGTAGGAGCGAGTTCACTCGCGAACACCGGCGTAGCCGGTGCCCATGCAGCGTGTTGCGCCCTTCGCGGGTGAACCCGCTCCCACAAGGAATAGCGACGGCCTTCGAGGCTAATGCCTTGCAGGATATTTCATTCGAGCGAAGCGGTGAACTATCGCGTCGTCAAGGGGCTCCTTTGCTAGGCGCACCCCGCGCTCGTCTGATGGCAATAGCCCATCAGCCTGGGTCACTGAATGAAAAGGAGGCACCGTGACCGCATCTGACCGTACCCTCTACCGCTGTACGCCCAGCCCGCTGCACGCGTTGTTGCTGGCCGGCGGTGTGCCGTTGTTCCTCGGCGCACTGTTGAGCGACATCGCCTACTACAACAGCTACCAGATCCAGTGGAGCAACTTCGCCGCCTGGTTGATTGCAGGTGGCCTGGTGTTCTGCGGCCTGGCGCTGTTGTTCGCGCTGGCCAACCTGATCCGCGCCGAGCGCAAGGGTGGGCGACCGACGTTGTACTTCGTGCTGCTGCTGGTGACCTGGGTGCTTGGGTTGATTAATGCCTTCGAACACGCAAAGGATGCCTGGGCGGTGATGCCGTCGGGGCTGGTGCTGTCGGTGATCGTGACCGTGCTCGCGGTAGCCGCTGCCTGGACCGGCTTGAGTAACCTGCGTGCAGGAGGTGCGGCATGAAGCCTTTGTATGCATTGAGCCTGTTGAGCATGGCGCTGTTGCTGAGCGCTTGTGGTGGCGATGGCGAGCCAACCCAGGCCCACGGGCCGGACCCGAAGTTGCCCGAGCCGCAGCGCGGTCTGCTGCCGAGCATGAAGATTGCTCAGCCGGTTGCCTGGGGGGAGCAGACGCCGACGGTGCCTGAGGGCTTCAGTGTCAAGGCCATCGCCACCAACCTGAAGATTCCGCGGCAGAGCCTGGTGCTGCCCAACGGCGACATCGTGGTGGCCGAGGGCAGGGGTGGCAGTGCGGCAAAGCTCAAGCCCAAAGATGTGATCGCCAGCCAGATCAAGGCCAAGGGCAACACCCAGGTCAAGGGCGGCAACCGCCTGACCTTGCTGCGTGATGCTGACGGCGATGGCACCTATGAGGTGCAGACCGTGTTCGCAGAAAACCTCAACGCGCCCTACGGCCTGGCCTTTGCCAACGGCAAGCTGTATGTGGCCAACCAGGATGCGCTGGTGCGCTTTGACTATAAAGAAGGCCAGACCCAGGCCGACGGCCCGCCAACCAAGGTCACCGACTTGCCGGCGCAGATCAACCATCACTGGACCAAGGCACTGACGGTTAGCGAGGACGGTCGCTACTTGTATGTGGGCATCGGTTCGAACAGCAACATCACCGAGCGCGGGCTGGAAGTGGAGATTGACCGGGCCATGGTCTGGCAGGTGGATGCCGAAACCGGCGCGCACCGGCCTTATGCCACTGGCCTGCGCAACCCGACGGCTCTGACTATACAGCCGCAGACCGGGCAGCTGTGGACGGTCGTCAACGAGCGCGATGAACTGGGGCCTGACTTGGTGCCGGACTATCTCACTTCTGTACGTGAAGGTGGGTTCTATGGCTGGCCGTATAGCTACTGGGGGCAAAACGTGGATGAGCGGGTGCGGCCGCAGAACCCGGACAAGGTAGCGGCGGCGATCAAGCCGGACTACAGCCTGGGCTCGCATGTGGCGGCATTGGGTGTCGACTTCTCGCTCCCGGCCATGGGCGAGCGTTTCGCCGACGGCGTATTCGTGGGTGAGCACGGCAGCTGGAACCGACCCAACCCGGTGGGGTACAAGGTGATCTTTGTGCCGTTCAGCAATGGCAAGCCGGCGGGGGAGCCGATCGACTTTGCCACGGGCTTTCGTAGTGAGGATGGCAAGACCCGAGGGCGGCCAGTGGGGGTGACGGTGGACCCGCGTGGGGCGCTGATTATTGCCGATGATTTGGCCAATACGGTTTGGCGGGTGACGCGTAACCGTTGAGCGCCGTGGCGGAAAACGCAGTGTGTTGCCTGGGCTGGCCCTATCGCCGGCAAGCCAGCTCCCACAAAAGTGTGCGCAAGCTTTCAGATCCTGAACAAGACAGCCGCACACAGGTACAGCGGCGCTTGAACCTCGTGCCATACCTGTGGGCGCTGGCTTGCCGGCGATGAGGCCAGTGCAGGCAGCGCAAGACTTGCCTTTGATCAGAAGCGGTAGTTGAAGCTGGCCTCCAGCGTGCGCGGTGCCCCTGGGGTAACCAGGTCCACCGAACCGTGCGCCGAGGCGTAGTAGTCACGGTCGAACACGTTCTTCAGGCGCAGCGCGGCGTCCCACTGCGGCACGCTGTACAGCAGCGCGGCGTCGAAGGTGGTGTAGCCGGGCATTACCACCACGTTGTCGAGTGCGGTGTAGCGCTCGTCGACGTAGTTGGCACCCGCGGCAACGCGCCATTGTGGGGTCAGGGTACGCACCAGCCAGACGTTGGCGCTGTTGCGCGGCGTCAAGGTGGGAGTCTGGCCTTCGTTGTCCACGCCGTTGGTCTTGCTGTTGGACTGGGTGATTTCGGCGTCCAGATAGGCATAACCCGCATAGATCTGCCACTTGTCCGTGAGCTGTCCGCTGACGGTGGCTTCGAACCCATCGGTACGCTGCTCGCCCGCCAGCACGGTCAGGTTCGGGTTGGCCGGGTCGGCGGTCTTCATGTTGGTGCGTTCTAGGCGGAACACTGCGGCGGTCAGCGACAGGCGGCTGTCGAGCAGGTCCCATTTGGCGCCGATTTCGTAGTTGGTGGTTTCTTCCGGCTCCAGGTGCTGGTTGGTTGGACTGACTGCGAACACTTCACCCGAAGGCTGGTAACTGCGGCTGACCGACACGTAGTAGGACTGGATTGCATCGGGTTGATAGACCAGGCCGGCACGTGGGCTCCAGGTCTTGTCAGTGCGGTCGAGATCGACGTTCTGCACACGGTCGTCGTCGTACTCCTGGCCAAAGATGTCGTAACGCACACCCACCAGCGCCTTCCAGTGTTCGTTCAGCTCGATCATGTCCTGCAGGTACAGGCCGGTGGTCTGCTGGAAGTTGGTGCCCTTGGACGACAGGTTGGCGGCATGCTCCGGTACCGGCACCAGGGCGTCGCGGTACACCGGCACCTGGGCCACGTTGTTCTGGCTGAATACGCGCTGGTACTTGTCCTGGAAGCCTACTTCCACGCCATACAACAGGTTGTGCTGCAGGCCGGCCAACTGCGCCTGTTGCTTGAGTTCGGTCTGGTTGAATACACCGTATTCGTCGCGGGCGACGTTGCCGCGGTTGAGCTTGACCAGCAGTTCGCCATTGGGTGCAGTGACGAAGCGCGTCGGGCTGCTGTCGGCCAGGGTGTTGTTGCGGTCCAGGTCGTAGCGGTAGTAACGGCTGGTGTTGTTCAGGGTGAAGTTGTCGTTGATGCGGTAGTCCAGGCTGGCGGTCAGCGAGAATACCTCGCTGCGGGCGTAGTCCTGGTCGGCGTCACCCGAGCCAAAACGTTTGTCGCGGTCCACATCCACCGGGCGGTTGCCCAGCGCCGGAATGCCGAAGTCGATCAGGCGTTTGTCGTACAGGTAGGTGGCGCCCAGGTTCAGTTCCAGGTCGTCGGACAGGCGGAAGTAGGCCGACGGGGCAATGGCCTTGCGGTCGATGTAGCCATCGTCGCGGAAGGTGTCGCTGTCTTCGAAGGCCCCGGTCACGCGGTAGGCCTGGTTGCCTTGCGGGTCGGCCCAACCGCTGTCGAACTGGGTGCGGCGCTTGCCTTCGCTGTCAACGCTCATGCCGACCTCGCGCTTGGGCGTGAAGCTTGGCTTCTTGCTGATGCTGTTGATCAGCCCGCCGGAAGAACCACGGCCATACAGCACGGCAGCCGGGCCCTTGATGACTTCGACCCGCTCGACGTTGGACAGGTCGCGGAAGTACAGGGCGTCGTCACGCACGCCATCAATGTACATGTCGCCAATGGCGCTGAAACCGCGGATGGTCACCTGGTCGCGCTGGCCGTCGCCGTTGGACAGGCCAATGCCGGGCACATTCTTCAGCACGGCTTCCATCGACTGCGCGCCTTGGTCCTTGATCACGCTTTCGGGGACGACGTTGACGGTTTGCGGGATATCGCGCAACGGCGCGTCGATCTTCATGGCGCTGCGGCTTTCAGTGGCCTTGTAGCTTTGCTGCTCGTAGGCACTGGTGACGGCGGTGGCGGGCAGGGCGAGGGCGCCTTGCGCCTGGGTTTGAACGGCAGCGTGAACAGCAGGCACAACCAGCAGGCCCAGCATGGAAATGGATGCTGGGGCAACAGACCTTTTTGCCATTACAGGTGACTCTTTGTTGTTTTTGAAGGTCACGAATAGTAATGATTTGTAAATGTAAAGCAAGTGTAAAGAGTTCGCATTTGCTATTACAAGGCTCTGGGTGGCGAAAAGACGACGAAATACGACGTAGAGGAAGGGCCGGCAAGGTAGCCGGCAAAGGCTATGCTTGTTAGCGCGTGAGCATTTCACGCGCCTATTCGGACTTGATCACATGGAAGCAGGCCTATGAACCCGATTCGTACTCTCGCTCGTGCTGTCGCCCTTGCCACGCTGGCCTCTACAGCCAGCTTTGCGGTGCAGGCTGCCGATATCCCCATTGGCAGCGAAGCGCTGGAAAGCCACGTCACCACGCAAGTCACTGCTATCGACCTGGCCAACCGCCAGGTCACGGTGAAGGGCCCGGATGACAAGAAGGATGTGACGTTCCAGCTGACCGAGAAAGCCAAGGCGCTGCCCAACCTGAAGGTCGGTGACCAGGTCGACATCTATGTCACCCGTGCCGTGGCCTACGTGCTCAACACTGACGTTGGCGGGGCGCCGAAGGCAAGCGAAGAGTCCGGTACCATCCGTGCCACAGCAGAAAACCCCAACCCGGGCGGCGAGGCGTTCCGCCAGGTCAGGGTGACTTCGCAGATCAAGAAGATCGACCTCAAGACGCATGAGGTAAGCCTGCTGCCGCCAGAAGGCAAACTGCAGGTGGTCAAGGTCGAGAACCCTGACTTGCAGGCCCGCATGCAGAATCTTAAAGTCGGCCAGACGGTCGATGCGATCTACACCGAAGTGCTGCGCGTCGAAACCTCGCGCTGATTGCTTGTCGGCTTCGGCCGGAGCATCCATGCCTGCTTTACCCGCGTGGCCTATCCGCATGGCGAATAACGCGCGTGCATGCTTTCGATTTCCATAAGTGCCGAGAATTTCAGAAGCTTGCCTGAATGGTCGAATGGAAGGAGGAATGCCATGTTCAGCAAAACCCTGTGCCTTATGGCACTTCCCTTTGCCCTGGCGTTGCTTGCGGGGGCGGTACTGCCGTTCCAGGCCGCGGGTAATGCCGCGGTCGGGCGAGAGCTGGGGCATTGGTTGTGGGGTGCGTTCACTTCGCTGGCGGTGAGCTCGCTGGTGGTGATTGCTGCGCTGCTGATACTCCGGGTGCCAGTGCCAGATGTGAGCAAGGTCCTGCAGGGGCCTTGGTGGCTGTGGATTGGCGGGGTACTGGGGGCAATGTACGTGGCCGGCGCGGCGGCGCTTACGCCTAAACTGGGCGCAGCGGGTTTTCTGGTGCTGGTAGTGGCGGGGCAAATCATCACGGCAGTACTCGCCGACCACTTCGGGCTGATGGGGCTGGGCGGCAAACCGCTCAACCTCGCCCGGCTGGCAGGCGTGGCGCTGATCTTGTGTGGGGTGTTGTTGGTGCAAGGGGGCTGGGCGACACCGGCGCCGGCCAGCACCGCAGTGGCCGCGAAACAGCCTGAAGGCTGATCAGCGCCCCGGCTGGCTACAGGCCCACACGGTTTCGCGTAGCCAGTGGTGCCCAGGGTCGCTGTCCTTGCGGTTGTGCCAGGCCTGCTGGTAATCGAACGAAGGAATGGCCAATGGCGGAGTGAACTGGCGCAGGGTGGGGTGCTGGTGCAACGATCCCACTGCGCGACTGGCCACTGTCAGGACCAGATCGGTACCGGCCAGCACCTCGACGGCTGCGCTCCAGTGTGGCAAGGCCAGGGCGATACGGCGGCGCAAGCCTTGGGCGGCCAGCGCCCGCTCGATTTCATCGAAAGCGTCGGGGCGCATGGCCATCAATACGTGCGGGCGTGCCAGCCAGTCATCCAGGGCCAGCCCGCCGCTGGCAGGCAGCACTTGGCGGTCGGCCACGCTGATGAAGCTGTCGGAGAACAGCGGCTGGGCAGTAATGTCCTGCGGTAGATCGGGGAATAGCCCCAGGGCCAGGTCCAGTTCGCCGTCGAGCAACTGCGCCAGCATGGTTTCGCGGCTGGCCTGGCTGACGGCCAGGTCGATTCCGGGCGCAACCTGACGCACGTGGCGCAGCAGGGGTGGCAGGATGATGCGCGAGGAGTAATCGGACAGCGACAGACGGAACCGGCGTTGGGCCATGGCTGGCTCAAATTGTGGGGCCGACAGCAGGTTGTTGAGGTTGCCGAGGGCATCCTGCAGCGGTTGGGCCAGCGCCTGAGCACGCGTGGTGAGGACCATGCTGCCGCCTTGGCGTACCAGCAAAGGGTCGTCGAAGTGTTTACGCAGTTGTGCCAAGGCATGGCTGACCGCGGGTTGGCTGCGGTGCAGGCGCAGTGCGGCGCGGGTCACGTGCTTTTCGCTGAGCAGGGCATGCAGGGCGAGCAGCAGGTTGAGGTCGATCTTGCGCAGTTCATCCATCGGGTGAATGGCCTTGGGCACTTTTGCTGTTATTGATCAGCTTATCAAATGCATTCGCCTTGCGCGGTCCTTGTGGTGCGACCTTGTGGCTCAATGGACCGCTCTCATGGAACAGATTTGGCCCCGCCCAATCTGTGGGAGCCTGGCTTGCCGGCGATGGGCCGCAGGGCGGCCCCAATACAGGCCACACTATTCTGAAGGATTGTGATTGATTTGAGACTTTGGGGCCGCTGCGCAGCCCATCGCCGGCAAGCGCGGCTCCCACATCGAATGCGGCAGGCTTGCGGGCAGGATTCTCTGCGTGATCTCCCACAGGGACCGCGTCGGGTGTTGTGGGTATACTCCCCACCCGTTTCACTGTTATCCGAGTAGTCCGATGGGTCTTTCTGCAACTGCCACACCTGAACCGCGTCGTCTCGGCGCGCCCCTGATCGCCCTGGCCTTGCTGCTGGCGGGTGCCGGGTTCCTCAACCTCAATGCCGGCTTCAAGCAGGTCTTGCTGCTACTGGTCGGCGCTGCACTTGGCCTGACCTTGTACCACGCTGCGTTCGGCTTCACGTCGGCCTGGCGGGTGTTTATAAACGAACGCCGTGGCGCGGGCCTGCGCGCGCAAATGGTCATGCTGGCCCTGGCTGTGCTGCTGTTCTTCCCGGCGCTGTCGGCAGGGAGCCTGTTCGGCAACCCGGTTACCGGCCTGGTGGCCCCGGCCGGTGTTTCGGTGGTGTTTGGCGCGTTCATATTCGGCATCGGCATGCAACTGGGTGGTGGCTGTGCCTCGGGTACGCTATTCACCGTAGGCGGGGGTAATGCGCGCATGCTGGTAACCCTGCTGTTCTTCATCATCGGCTCGGTCAGCGCGACCCATCATGCCGACTGGTGGTTCGCCTTGCCGTCGTTCCCGGCCACCTCGATCGTGCAGGCCTGGGGCGTGGGCCCGGCACTGCTGGTGAACCTGGCCGTGTTCGGCCTGATCACCTGGGCCACTGTGATGCTGGAGAAGCGCCGGCATGGCACGCTGGAGGCGCCGGTTGACAGCGCGCACCAGGGCCTGCGCCGCTTCTTGCGTGGCCCTTGGCCGTTGCTGTGGGGCGCCATCGCCCTGGCGCTGCTGAACTACGCGACGCTGGCACTGGCAGGGCGACCATGGGGCATTACTTCGGCTTTCGCCTTGTGGGGCGCGAAGGCCCTCAACAGCCTGGGTGTGGAGGTCGGCAGCTGGGTATTCTGGCAGGCACCGGCCAATGCCAAGGCCCTGGCCGCGCCGCTGTGGCTGGACATCACCACGGTCATGGACCTGGGCATCGTGCTCGGCGCGCTGCTGGCGGCTGGCCTGGCCGGGCGCTTTGCGCCAAGCCTGAAGATCCCGCTGCCGTCGCTGGTAGCGGCGGTGATCGGCGGCCTGCTGCTGGGCTACGGTTCGCGCTTGGCCTATGGCTGCAACATTGGTGCGTACTTCAGCGGCATCGCCTCGGGTAGTGTGCATGGCTGGTTGTGGCTGGTGGCAGCCTATGCAGGCAACCTGATTGGCGTGCGCCTGCGACCGCTGTTTTTTGCGGGTGAGCGACGCCCTGCGGTGTTGACCGGCTGCTGAGGCTGATAGCTGCAAGGGGTGCAGGAATCATCTGCATCCCGTCTGATTGTTCAGTTTCTTCTACCTGATTAGCCTGACTGGAACACCATCCAGCAGGATTCGATCATGGCTACCCGCATCATTCTCGACAGCACCGGCACCGCCGCTGTCATGCAGCTTGAACACCTACAAGTACAGCCTCCAGGGCCGGGCCAGGTCTGGCTGGAGCAGACCGCCATGGGCGTGAACCCGCTGGACGTGTTGCAACGCAAGGGCGGCGCACCGCTGGCTTTGCCGTCCGGCCTGGGCCTGGAAGGTGCAGGCCGGGTTACGGCGATTGGCGAAGGGGTACACAGTGTGCAGGTGGGCGACCGGGTCGCTTATGCGATGGGGCCAGTCGGTGCCTACGCCAGTGGCCGCTTGTTCCCGGCCGAGCGCCTGGTCAGGCTGCCGCCACAATTGGATGACGAGGCCGCCGCAGCGGTGCTGTTCAAGGGCATCACGGCGCAGTACCTGTTGAAAACCACCTATGCGGTAGGGCCGGGCACCCAGGTCCTGCTGTACGGCGCGGCCGGTGCCTTGGGCCAACTGATGGCGCCTTGGGCGCGTCACTTGGGGGCGACGGTGATCGGTGTGGTGTCGCGCCCGCAAAGCGTGGCGCGGGCACTGGCAGCGGGCTGCCATCATGTACGGGTGTTTGACGCGGCAACCTTGGCCAGCCAGGTGCGCGAGCTGACCCAGGGGCAGGGGGTAGACGTGGTGTACGACTGCGTGGGCAGGGTGTCGTTGCAGGCCTCGCTGGACAGCCTGCGGGTGCGTGGTCTGCTGGTGTCGTTCGGCGGCACCTCCGGTGCACCGGCGGCCATCGAGGTCGCCACGCTCAATGCCAAGGGCTCGCTGTACCTGACCCGGCCGTCGCTGGCGGCGCACACCCGCACAGATAAGGAATACCAGCAGCGCGCCGCCGATGTGCTGGCAGCGGTCGCTGAAGGTATCATCCAGCCACGGGTCTGGCGTCGCTACCCGCTGGCCGAAGCGGCCAGGGCCCACGGGGACCTGGAACTAGGGCTGTCGGAGGGCGCGCTGGTCCTCACTGCCTGATACCCCATCCCACTGCCGAGCCTTGCCATGGATGCCTTCGACAGCCGCCGCGCCGATGAACTTGCCACGTTGCTGGCCTTGCATGAGCAGGGCTCGTTTGCTGCTGCCGGGCGGCAACTGGAGCGTCACCCCACGGTGCTGTCGAAGCGCCTGAGCGCACTGGAGGCGCGCCTGGGTATTCGCCTGGTGGAACGCAGCACACGGCAACTGCGCTTTACCGATGAGGGCGAGCGGTTGGTGGCCAAGGTGCGCGAGGCTAACCGGCTGATTGCCGAAGCGGAGCAGGAAGCTACAGAAGGGGCCGTTACGGTGCGCGGGCGCTTGCGCCTGGCGTTGCCGGGGGCCATGGGCCGGCGCTGGCTGAGCGGGATGCTGGCAGATTTCGTGCTGGCTTACCCGCAGGTGACGGTGGAGGCTGAGTATGCAGACCGCTTTGTCGACCTGATTGGCGAAGGGTTCGATGCCGCCATCCGTATCGGTGAGCTGACAGACAATCGGTTGGTGGCCGGCAAGTTGTGCGAACACGTGCGAAT
Organism: Pseudomonas sp. NPDC089407; assembly: GCF_044900445.1. Lineage (NCBI taxonomy): Bacteria > Pseudomonadati > Pseudomonadota > Gammaproteobacteria > Pseudomonadales > Pseudomonadaceae > Pseudomonas > Pseudomonas sp. NPDC089407. The sequence continues at coordinate 43,720 of NZ_JBJDNB010000047.1, read as the reverse complement.
CCTGTGTGCGTCGCCTGATTACCTGGCCCGGCAGGGAACGCCTGTAAAACCTGTCGATTTGACTAGCCATAACTGCTTGGGTTTCAGTGGCTTGCGTTCGTTTCCTGAATGGCGACTGATGAGTGCCGGGCAACAGGTGAGCGTGAAAGTGGCGGGCAGCCTGCGAAGCAACGACAACGAAGCGCTGCTGGAAGCGGCGCGCCGTGGTGTAGGGATTCTGGCCGGGGGTGACTGGCTGATGGGCGAGGACCTGGCCAGTGGCCGCTTAGTGCGGGTGCTGCCGCAATGGCAATTGGACGTTGCGGCGGGCATTTACCTGGTACGGCCCACCGCGCGTCTCAACACGGCCGCATTGGCGGCGTTCAAAGCCTGGCTGGAAGCGCGGTTCAAGGCCGGCGCCCCTTGGCGGCCCTGATGCACTAGTTTCCAACTGACTTTAATTATTTTCTTTAACGTCATGAATAATAAGAAATTAACGTTTGGCTACCGCATGCTGCACACACTGTTCATAGTACGTCTGCTTGATCGCCGCAGGCTTCAGCCTTGAACGGCTGTTATACGTCTGCTCGGTAATCCCGAACGCCGTCATGCGCATCCATGGCTTGGGGAATTTGCGCACCTGTAGCTTCTTGCGTGTGGCATACAGGGTTACCCCGGATAGCTTGGCCTGCTGGGCTTCACTGGCTATCTGCGCACCCCAGCCGCAGGTGTGGCGATCGTTCTGGCTCAGTGCCCTGGCCTGGGCGCCGAAAGCGAGCGTGGCCAGCAGGCAGCCGGTCGTCGTTGCTAGAAGTACGCGCATGTTGCTGTCCTAAGCATTTGAAGAAAAACGGAGTTTGCCTTCGCTTTCAGCGGTTGGGGGCCAGCAATTTGCCCTCAGGTCATGGCCATGCGCAACGCCGTGATGGCCGGCCAGCGCGGGCGTGCCCGGCACCTCAGGGTGGTTGATAAATACCGTACCGAGAGTATGTGATCGTACAACTGCTTGCGCTATGATGAGCGCTGTCTTCCAAGGTGAAATACAGGGCAATGACAGAGCAGCAGGTACAGGCAAGGACCCGGCGCAAGCCGCGCAGTCTGGCCCAGGAACTGGTCACGGTGCTGACCGAGCGTATTCGCAGTGGCCAGCTCAAGCGCGGCGACAAGCTGCCGACCGAATCGCAGATCATGGCCGAAGAGGGCGTCAGCCGCACGGTGGTGCGTGAGGCGATCTCGCGGCTGCAGGCCGCCGGGCAGGTCGAGACCCGTCATGGCATCGGTACCTTCGTGCTGGATGCGCCGGCTACCGGGGGCTTCCGTATCGACCCGGCGACCGTGGTCACCCTGCGTGAAGTGTTGGCGGTGCTGGAGTTGCGCATTGCCCTGGAGATCGAATCGGCCGGCCTGGCGGCACAGCGGCGCAGTGATGAAGCGCTGGCCGGCATGCGTGCGGCGCTGGACGAGCTCAACGAAGGTGCGGCGCACGCCACCGATGCGGTGTCGGCGGACTTCCAGTTCCACCTGCGCATCGCTCAGGCCAGTGGCAACCACTACTTCGCCGACATCATCAACCATCTGGGTACCAGCATCATCCCGCGTACCCGGCTGAATTCTGCGCGGTTGGCACATGATGACCAGGCGCATTACATGGGCCGGTTGATGCATGAGCATGAAGCAATCTACGAAGCCATCGCCCGGCGTGACAGTGAAGGGGCGAAAATGGCCATGCGCATGCACCTGAGCAACAGCCGCGAGCGCTTGCGCCAGGCGCACGAAGAGGCTGAGGCGCAAGGGGCCTGAGGTTGGGCCTAGGGGTTCATGCCGTGACTATTGCGGTGAGGCATAAATCGAGCGCCGCCCGCGCGGCGCTCGATCTCATAGGCGACGCATGCCTCGAGACAGACAAAAAAGGCCCTGTATGCAGAGCCTTTTTCGTACTCAGAGAGCGCTTTCACTCCACTGCCCATTCACCAACCGCCGCAGCCCCAGCGGGTTGCCGTCGCGCAGCGCCTCAGGCAGCAGCGCCTGAGGGTAGTTCTGGTAGCACACCGGGCGCAGGAAGCGGTCGATGGCCAGGGTGCCGACCGAGGTGCCACGCGCATCGGAGGTTGCCGGATACGGGCCGCCGTGGACCATGGCGTCACACACTTCCACACCGGTCGGGTAACCATTGACCAGAATCCGCCCGACTTTCTCTTCCAGCAGCGGCACCAGCCAGGCGAAAGCCTCAAGGTCCTCAGGCTCGCCGATCAGGGTAGCGGTCAACTGGCCACGCAGGCCGAGCAAGGCGGCGCGCAATTGATCGTTGTCCTGCACTTCCACGGCCACGGTGGTGGGGCCGAATACCTCTTCCTGCAGCAGCGGATCAGCCTCGATCAGCAAACGGGCATCGGCCTTGAACAACTGGGCACGGGCCTGGCTGCCTTCCTGAGCCTGGCCGGCCAAGTGCTCGATACCGGCATGACCGTGCAGATGCGCCAGCCCACCCACGTAGCTGCGCAGGCCGCCGGCATTGAGCATGGTCTGGCCGGCCTGTTGGTTCAGGTGTTGGCCCAGCTCGCTCAGTAGCTGGCTGTACTGGGGCGATTGCAGGCCGATCACCAGGCCCGGGTTGGTGCAGAATTGCCCGGCACCCATGCACACCGACCCGGCCAGCTCACGGCCAATGGCCTCGCCACGCTTGGCCAGTGCGCCGGGCAGGATGATCACCGGGTTGATGCTGGACATCTCGGCGAACACCGGGATCGGCTGGGGGCGCTCGGCGGCCATGCGGCACAGGGCATCGCCGCCTTTCAACGAACCGGTGAAACCAACCGCCTGGATGGCCGGGTGCTTGACCAGCCACTCGCCCACGCCGCCACCGAACACCATGTTGAACACACCGTTGGGCATGCCGGTACGCTCGGCGGCACGCACGATGGCGCAGCCAACCAGGTCGGCAGTGGCCATGTGGCCGCTGTGCGCCTTGAACACGACCGGGCAACCGGCGGCCAGTGCAGCAGCGGTATCGCCACCGGCAGTGGAGAAGGCCAGCGGGAAGTTGCTGGCACCGAACACCGCGACCGGGCCGACGCCAATGCGCATCTGGCGCAGGTCTACGCGGGGCAGCGGTTGGCGCTCAGGCAGGGCCAGGTCAATGCGCGCACCTAGGTAGTCGCCACGGCGCAGCACCTGGGCGAACAGGCGCATCTGGCCGCTGGTGCGGCCGCGCTCGCCCTGGATACGGGCAGCGGGCAGGGCGGTTTCACGGCAGACGATGGCGACGAAAGCATCGTCCAGTTCGTCCAGCTCGGCGGCGATGGCATCGAGGAACTCGGCGCGGCGCGCCGGGGCCAGCGCGCGGAACGCGGCGAAGGCGCTGGCAGCCGCCTTGGCGGCCTGGTCCACTTCGCTTTCGGTGGCCTGGGCAAAGCTGTAAGGCAGGGCTTCGCCGGTGCTGGCGTCCAGGCTCTGCAGGCGCTGTGCGCCAGCGGCACTGCGCTGGCCGGCGATGAAGTTGTGGCCGAGGATTTCAGGCATGGGGTGCTCCTGTAGAGGTAGGTGAAGGATGAATGCTTTATCAGCGGGCTTGCGCGAACCCTGTGGGAGCGGGTTCATCGAGGCGTCGAACCGCCGCGAACACCGGCAAAGCCGGTGCCAACCACCGAGTCGCCTGCTTCGCGGGTAAACCCGCTCCCACAGGGATTGCGACACGCTTGAAAATCGGGCAAGCCCCCGGCATCAGGTAATCGGTGCCGGGTTGAACAGGGTGATGTCGTTATGCAGCCGGTGCTGTTCGGCCCAGGTCTGCTTGCGGCCGCTGGCCACGTCCAGGTAGTAGTGGAACAGCTCCCAGCCCAGCTCTTCGATGCTCGAGCGGCCGCTGGCGATGCGCCCGGCGTCGATGTCGATCAGGTCAGGCCAGCGCTGGGCCAGTTCGCTGCGGGTGCATACCTTGACCACTGGCGCCATGGCCAGGCCGTATGGCGTGCCGCGGCCAGTGGTGAACACGTGCAGGTTCATGCCGGCAGCCAGCTGCAGGGTGCCGCAGACAAAGTCGCTGGCCGGGGTCGCGCAGAAGATCAGGCCTTTGCGGTTGACCCGCTCGCCCGGGCCGAGTACGCCCTGGATGGCACCACTGCCGGACTTGACGATCGAACCCAGCGACTTTTCGACGATGTTCGACAGGCCGCCTTTCTTGTTGCCCGGCGTGGTGTTGGCGCTGCGGTCGGCGGCGCCTTGCTGCAGGTAGCGGTCGTACCAGTCCATTTCGCGTACCAGCGCGTCGGCCACCGCCTGGTTTTCCGCGCGCGAAGTCAGCATGTAGATGGCGTCGCGAACCTCGGTCACTTCCGAGAACAGTACGGTGGCACCGGCACGCACCAGCAGGTCGGCGGCATACCCCAGCGCCGGGTTGGCGGTAATGCCCGAAAAGGCGTCGCTGCCACCGCATTGCATGCCGAGGATCAGCTCGCTGGCCGGCACGCTTTCGCGGCGACGCTGGTCGAGTTTCTTCAGGCGGGTTTCGGCCAGCTCCATGATCTGCTCGATCATTTCCACAAAGCCCAGGCTGGCGTCCTGCAGGCGGTACAGCCACGGGTCACTGAGATCTACCGACGGGTCGTTGTCGTGCATCACCTGGCCGGCCTGCAGCTTTTCGCAGCCCAGGCTGATGACCAGCGCTTCGCCGCCCAGGTTGGGGTTTCGCGCCAGGTTGCGCACGGTTCGGATCGGGATATAGGCGTCGCGGGCATTGATGGCCACGCCGCAGCCGTAGCTGTGGGTGATGGCTACCACGTCATCGACGTTGGGGTATTTGGGCAGCAGTTCGCTGCGGATGCGCTTGACCGCGTGTTCCAGCACGCCGGTCACGCACTGTACAGTGGTGGTGATGCCGAGGATATTGCGCGTGCCGACCGTGCCGTCGGCGTTGCGGTAGCCTTCGAAGGTGAAACCTTCCAGTGGCGGCAGTGGCTGTGGCACAGCATCGCAGCGCGGCAGGCTGTCCAGCTCCGGGGCAGCGGGCATCGCCAGTTGGCTTTCCTGTACCCAGCTGCCCTGGCGCAGGTCTTCCAGCGCATAACCGATGATTTGCCCGTAGCGGCGCACCGGCTCGCCCTTGGCGATGGTCACGGTGGCAACCTTGTGGCTTTGCGGCACGCCTTCGACCAGGGTCAGGCCGTCGGCAAAGCGGGCGCCTTCGCCCAGGCCGCCGTCGTTGACCACTACCACAACGTTGTCTTCGTCGTGCAGGCGGACGTAGCGGGGCGAGTCGGAATGTTCGATCAACTGCATGTTTGGGCCCTACTTGTCAGGTTCTCAGGCTTTTTGTACATCCGCCCGCACCGGACGAGCCGGCGCGGGCGTGTTCACTCAGTGACGCGAGCTGGCCAGTTCGCCGTTGGCGGCAGGCTCAGGCTGTGGCTTTGGGTCGTCGCGCAGTTCGATACGCTTGATCGGGCCGACGATCACCAGGTAGCTGAACACCGCTACCAGGGCGTTGGCGCCTACATAGACCAGTGCCCACTTGAACGAGCCGGTGGCGCTGATGATGTAGCCGATGACGATAGGCGTGGTAATCGAGGCGATGTTGCCGAAGGTGTTGAACAGGCCGCCCGAAAGGCCGGCGATCTGCTTCGGCGAGGTGTCTGCCACTACCGCCCAGCCCAGCGCGCCGATGCCTTTGCCGAAGAAGGCCAGGGTCATGAAACCGACCACCATCCACTCGGCGTCGACGTAGTTGCAGAACACCATGGTGGTCGACAACATCAGGCCGCACACGATCGGCAGCTTGCGCGAAAACGTCAGCGAGTTGCCACGGCGCAGCAGCCAGTCCGAGATTACCCCGCCCAGCACGCCGCCGATAAAGCCGCATACCGCCGGCAGCGAGGCGATGAAGCCGGCCTTGAGAATGGTCATGCCGCGTTCCTGCACCAGGTACACCGGGAACCAGGTGAGGAAGAAGTAGGTGATGGCGTTGATGCAGTACTGGCCCAGGTATACGCCCAGCAGCATGCGGCTGGTCAGCAGTTGCTTGATGTACCCCCATTTCGGGCCATCGTTGCCGCGCTTCTGGTCCATGTCGACCAGGCCGCCGTTCTGCTCGATATGTTCGAGTTCGTCCTGGCTGATGCGTGGGTGCTGGCGCGGGTTGTAGATGGTCTTCAGCCACACCATCGAGAAAATGATGCCCAGTGCGCCCATCACCACGAACACGTGCTCCCAGCCGAAGCTGAACACGATCCAGCCCATGATCGGTGCGAACAGGGCGGTGGCAAAGTATTGCGCGGAGTTGAAGATGGCCGAGGCGGTGCCGCGCTCCTGAGTCGGGAACCAGGCCGCGACGATACGGGCGTTACCCGGGAACGACGGGGCTTCGGCAAAGCCGACGAGGAAGCGCAGGGTGAACAGGGTCACGACTGCCCAAGCTACCGGAAGGCCGCCGACAAACCCCTGCAACAGGGTGAACAGCGACCAGGTGAAGATGCTGAAGGCGTAGACGTTCTTGGAACCGAAGCGATCGAGCAGCCAGCCACCAGGAATCTGGCCAGCCACGTAAGCCCATCCGAAGGCGGAGAAGATATAACCGAGGGTTACGGCGTCAATGCCGAGGTCTTTCTGCAGGCTGGAGCCTGCGATGGCGATGGTAGCGCGGTCGGCATAGTTGATCGTGGTCACCAGAAACAGCATGAACAGGATCAGGTAGCGCACATGCGTCTTTTTAGTCGCTTGCATGCTGGTTGTACTCCCACTAGTTATTTTTGTGCGGGCTCACGAATTGTAACCGGAGTGGGGCAGGCCCACTCCGGGCGCGGCATGTGGCAGGCCGCGGGCAGCGCTTACTGCGGGCCCATCTTGTCCATCAGCGCGGCGAGCATTTCGTACTCTTCGGCGGTGAGGTCGGTCAGCGGGGTACGCACCGGGCCTGCGTCGTAACCGGCAAGCTTGGCGCCGGCCTTGACGATGCTCACGGCATAGCCAGCCTTGCGGTTGCGGATGTCCAGGTATGGCAGGAAGAAATCGTCGATCAGCTTGGCCACGGCAGCGTGGTCGTCGCGGGCGATGGCGTTGTAGAAGTCCATGGCAGTCTTCGGTACGAAGTTGAACACCGCCGAGGAATAGACCGGTACGCCCAGGGCCTTGTAGGCAGCAGCATACACTTCGGCGGTTGGCAGGCCACCCAGGTAGCTGAAGCGATCGCCCAGGCGGCGGCGGATAGACACCATCAGCTCGATATCACCCAGGCCGTCCTTGTAGCCGATCAGGTTAGGGCAGCGTTCGGCCAGTTTTTCCAGCAGGTCGGCGTTCAGGCGGCAGACGTTGCGGTTGTACACCACCACGCCGATCTTCACCGATTTGCACACGGCTTCAACGTGGGCGGCAACACCGTCCTGGCTGGCTTCGGTCAGGTAGTGCGGCAGCAGCAGCAGGCCCTTGGCACCCAGGCGCTCGGCTTCTTGTGCATATTCGATGGCCTGGCGGGTGGAACCACCCACGCCGGCGAGGATCGGTACCGAGGTGGCGCAGGTGTCGACGGCGGTCTTGATGACCTGGCTGTATTCACTGGCGGCCAGGGAGAAGAACTCACCGGTGCCACCGGCGGCGAACAGGGCGCTGGCGCCATACGGGGCCAGCCATTCCAGGCGCTTGATATAGCCAGCCTGGTTGAAGTCGCCCTGGGCATTGAAGTCGGTGACCGGGAAAGACAGCAGGCCGTGGGAGAGGATGGATTTGAGTTCTTGTGGATTCATTGTTCTTGGCATCCTGTGGCGCTTGGGTGAAGGGTGTTGTCTTGCGTTGGAGGTAAGTTATCGTACAACTTGTGCGATGACTAGTCCCCTTGCCGAAAATTTTTGTGTGGGCGCACAGGTGATCGGTTCAAGGTTTGTGTTGGTGCAGATATCGAGCGCCGCCCGCGCGGCGCTTCGCGGCACAAGGCCGCTCCCACATCTGTTTCAGGCCAATTATTCCTGTGGCATAGGCGCGCGCACCCTTGGTGTACGGCAGCAGATTGAGGAACAGCAGGTGTACAACCCTCGATATCGAAGGGAACAAACAAGGCGGACAGAGGTGAAGTTCCAGGATGGACTGGCCCGAAACAGATGTGGGAGCGGCCTTGTGCCGCGAAGCGCCGCGCGGGCGGCGCTCGATCTCACAGGCGCAGAAAATCTAACGACAACCACTCGGAAGTCATCGTATCTCTTGAGGGAAAGGAAAAAAACGATCGCGGAGACAGGCACAAACCCGCCGCCCGATTCCACGGGAAGTGTTCTGGGACCAGCAGAGGGTGACCGGGGAAACGGGGGCGGCCTTGCGCCGCCCCGCGATCAAAGCAGAGGACACTGAGCGTCAGGCAGCGCGCTTGATCTGCGCCTTGCGTACCTGGGCGCGGCAGGCATCGCCGAATGCCTGGAAGATCCTGATCGAATCCGGGTTCTTCGCGGCTTGCCACTCGGGGTGCCACTGCACGGCGAACAGGAACGGCGAGATGCTTGGGGCGTGAATGGCTTCGACCAGGCCATCTTCGGCGTGGGCAATGGCCTCGATGCCGGCACCGAGCTTGTGCAGGCCCTGGCCATGCAGCGAGTTGACGCGGATCTCGTCGGTACCCAGGGTCTCACGCAGCCAGCTGCCCGGCTTGATCTTCACGCTGTGTACCTGTGCGTACTGCACCTCGACCGGGTCTTCCGGGTTTTCCCGGTGGTCGTTGAAACCTGGCTCGGCGTAGACCTTCTGGTAGATGTCGCCACCCAGCGCCACGTTGATTTCCTGCATGCCACGGCAAATACCGAAGATAGGCAGGCCACGCTTGAGCGCCGCCTTGACCAGCGGAATATCGAACAGGTCGCGGTCCTGGTCCTGGCCTTTGCCTGGGGTCTGGTTTTCCTGGCCGTAAAGGGCTGGGTCGATGTTGCTGCCAGCGCCGGTCAGGTAGACACCGTCGGCCATGTCCAGATAGGTCTCGAGGTCTTCAGTGCCACAGCAGGTGGGCACCAGCACCGGGACGCAATCGGAGAACTCGACCAGCGGGGTAATGTATTTGTGGGTCATGACCTGATAGTCATGGCCTTTGCGCTCTTGGCTGCCCATGGTCATCAGGACGACGGGTTTGCGCAGGGAAGGTTGCTTGTTGCCAATGTTGCTGTTGGACATATGTCACCTTGGGACAGGTTCAGCCTGTCGTTGTTGTGCAGGCGCACGGCGCGGGGCCTTGAGTGCTGCCTGTAGCCCCGAGCACTGCCGGCTCGTCGAGGTGACGATTCCGGTCGGGGCCTGTAGATAGCTTGCCAGAGCCGTTCGATATGTCAAACGACGCAAGCGGACTTTATAGCGGAGAATGCGCCGGTTTATGGGGCGTTAAACCGATGCGGGCCTGTGGCGGCGTGGGTTTGGCGGGGGGTAAGGTCAATAATATTTAACGATGCAGTTGGGTGTTTGCAGCGGTGCAATGAAGAGGTGCCTGTGCTGGCCTCTTCGCGGCGGTTCGACGCTTCGATGAACCGCCGCGAAGAGGCCGGCACAGGTTTCAATGCAGTATCTGCGCCAGGAACCCCTTGGCCCGCTCGGTCCGCGGCTGGTTGAAGAACACCTGCGGCGGGCTGTCCTCGATGATCTGCCCGCCCTCAAGGAACAACACCCGCTCGGCCACCTGCCGGGCAAAGCCCATTTCATGAGTAACGCAGAGCATGGTCATGCCCGTGCCGGCCAGTTGCACCAGCACATCCAGCACCTCGGCGACCATTTCCGGGTCCAACGCCGAAGTCGGTTCGTCAAACAGCATGATCCGCGGCTTCATGCAGAGTGCCCGGGCAATCGCCACGCGCTGCTGCTGGCCACCGGAAAGCTGGCTGGGGTATTTGTGCGCCTGGCTTTCGATGCCCACCTTCTTCAGGTACATGCGCGCCCGCTCCTCGGCGTCCTTGCGCGACAGCCCGCGCACGCTGGTAGGGGCCAGCAGGCAGTTGTCGAGCACGCTCATGTGCGGGAACAGGTTGAAGTGCTGGAACACCATGCCGATGTCGCTGCGCACCTGCGCCGCCTCGCGGCTGGTGGCCGCCAGGTCGATGCCGTCTACCTGGATACTGCCCTGTTGGGCGATTTCCAGGCGGTTGATGCAGCGGATCAGCGTCGACTTGCCCGAGCCGGACGGCCCGCACAGTACGATGCGTTCGCCTTCGCGCACCTGCAAGTCGATGTCGCGCAGCACGTGGAACGCGCCGTAGTGCTTGTTCAGGCCTTCGATGCGGATCAGCACCGGGCGCGGGTCGGGTTCGGGGGCAAGGGTGGCAAGGCTCAGTGGTGCGGTCATCTTGTTGTTCTCCCGCGTGGGTTCAGTCGAAACGGGTCGCGCTGTAGGGCGCGGGGTCGGTGAAGGGGCGTTCGCCGGTGACCAACTCGGCCAGCAGGCGGCCGCTGACCGGGCCCAGGGTGAGGCCGTGATGGGCATGGCCGAAGTTGAACCACAGCCCCGGGTGGCGCGGCGCCGGGCCGATCACAGGGCGCATGTCGGGCAGGCACGGGCGGCGGCCCAACCATGGCGTGTCGTCCAGGCGTTCACCCAGGGCCGGGAACAGCTTGCGCGCCAAGGCCTCGCAGCGGCCCAGCTGAATCTGGTTGCCCGGCGCGCTGGCGGTGTCGAACTCGATGCCTGTGGTCAGGCGCACACCGCGCGCCATCGGCGCCAGCACGTAGCCGCCCTGGGTGTCGCAGATCGAGTGCTCCAGCTGCGCGCCGTCACGGGTGCTGTAGTGCATGTGGTAGCCGCGCTTGATCGCCAGCGGGATCTGATAACCCAAGCCGCTGAACAGGTCGGCCGATTGCGGGCCAAGGCAGGCCACGACGTCGTCGGCAGTGATCGGGCCACGGCGGCTGTCGACCTGCCATTTGCCGTCAACCTGGCGCAGGCTGCGTGCATCACCATGCAGGAATTGCCCGCCGCGTTGCTGGAACAGGGCCGCATAGCCGCGGGTGAGGGCGCCGGGGTTGTTCACGGTCTTTGGGTCGAGCCAGTGAATGCCGCCGACCACGGTGGCGTCCAGCTGATGCTCACGGGCCTGCAGTTGCCCGCATTCCAGAATCTCAAACTGCAGGCCGTAGCGGCTCAGGCCCTTGGCATCGACCTTGGCCTGCTCGAACAGCGCCGGGTCGCGGAATACCTCGATCCAGCCTTTGGCCTGCACCAGCCCTTCAAGGCCAGCCGCCGCAATCAATGCGTCGTGTTCTTCGACGCAGCGCTGCACCAGCGGCAGCATGTCGGCGGCAGCGCCGGCCAGGCGCCCGGGGGCCGATTGACGCCAGTAGCGCCACAACCAGGGGGCGGCCTTGGGCAGGTGCGCGAGGTTGTAGCGCACATCAGGCTGGCGGTTCAGGCCGTAGCGCAGCAGCGCACCGAATTGCCGCGGGAAGGCATAGGGGATAACGCTGGAGCGCTCGATCAGCCCGGCGTTACCGTGGCTGGTGCCGCTGCCCGGTTCATCGCGGTCGATCAGGGTTACCTGGCGCCCGCGGGCCTGCAGGTGCAGGGCGGTGCTGACGCCGACGATGCCGGCGCCGAGGACAAGGGTCTGGCAATGCATGGAACGTATCCTTCGGTCAGTTCAGGTGGCGGCCCAGGCGGGCTTCCAGGTGTTTCAGCAGGCGCCGCACCAGCTCGACGATCACCAGGTAGAGCACGGCGGCCCACAGGTAGATCTGGAAGTCGAAGCTGCGCGAGAAGGCCAGTTTGGTTACGCCCATCAGGTCGTAGATGGTCACCAGCGAAGCAATCGCGCTGGCCTTGATCATCAGGATCAGTTCGTTGCCCAGCGGGCCAATCGCTACCAGCAGCGACTGCGGCAGGATCACCTTGAAGAAGGTGGTCGAACGCTTCAGGTTCAGTGCCCGCGCCGCTTCATGCTGGCCTGGGGCAACGGCCATCAGGCTGCCGCGGAAGATCTCGGCCTGGTAGGCCGCGGTGTTCAGGGTGAACGCCAGCAAGGTGCAGAACCACGCCTCGCGGAAGAACCACCACAGGCCGACGTCCTGCCAAAAGCCTTTCAGCGAGCCCAGGCCGTAGTACAGCAGAAACAGTTGGGCCAGCAGCGGCGAGCCACGGAAGAAATACACGTAGCCCGCGGCCATGCGCTGCAGCAGCACGCTGCGTGACATGCGCGCTAGGGCCAGCAACAGGCCGAGCACTGCCCCCAGGCTGAAGGAAATGGCCACCAGCTTGGCGGTTACCAGCAGGCCGTCGAGGAAGCGCGGGCCGTAGCGCTCCAGCAGGTCGGGGTCGAGCACCAGCGCCAGCAGTTGATCGAGGCTCATGCGCGTGCTCCTTGCAGGTGGCGGTTACTGCGTCGCTCGATGTAGGCGAACACGCGCCCTGACAGCGCGGCGAACAGCAGGTAGCCCAGGCAGGCGACGCCATAGAAGAACATTGGCTCTTTGGTCACGCTGACCGCCAGGTTGGTCTGGCGCATCAGGTCGACCAGCGAAATGGTCGACACCAGCGAAGTGTCCTTGAGCAGCGACAGCCAGTTGTTGGACAGGCCGGGCAGGGCGATGCGGGTCAGTTGTGGCAGCACAACCTTGAAAAAGCCGGTGCGCTTGTTCAGGCCCAGTGCCGAGCAGGCTTCCAGCTGGCCCTTGGGCAGTGTCTTGAAGGCCGCCAGCCAGATTTCGCTGGAGAACGCGGCAAACACCAGGCTGAAGGCGATCATGGCAGCGAGGAAAGTGTTGATCAGGAACTCACCTTCATAGCCCACGGCGGCAAGGATCTTCTGCGCGGCGATCTGGCAGCCGTAATAGATGATCAGCAGCGTCAGCAGTTCTGGCAGGCCGCGGAACACGGTGGAGAAGGTGGTGGCCCAGGCCCGTGGCAGGCGTTTGCGCGAGCGCGCCGCCAGGGCGACCAGCAGGCCCAGTGGCAGGCCGATGGGTAGGCAGGCCAGGGCCAGCGAAACGGTAACCAGCGCGCCGGCCAGCAACGCCTGGCCCCAGCCTCCGCTGGCGAAGGACAGCAAGGACAATTGATCGAGCATGACGAACCCCTAAGATGGGCAACGCGGTCTCTTTGTAGGAGCGGCCTTGTGTCGCGATTGGGGTGCGGAGCAGCCCCAGGATGTATGCCGCGGCACAGATTGCAGGGGGCCGCTTTGCGACCCTATCGCGACACAAGGCCGCTCCTACAGGGATTGCGCAGTTTCCAGAAGGTCAGTTGTAGATATCGAAAGCAAAGTACTTGCTGGCGATCTTCTGGTAGGTGCCGTTGGCCACGATCTGTTGCAGCGCGGTATTCAGGCGCTGGCGCAGGGCTTCATCGTCCTTGCGTACGGCAATGGCGGCATCGGCCTTGGTCTCGGCCACGTCGCCGAGGATCTTGCAGCAGTCGCCGCCGTTCTTGCTCATCCATTCGTGCAGCGGGAACTTGTCGGCAATCACCCCGTCCAGGCGGCCGGCGGCAAGGTCGGCGTTGGCTTCGTCCATGGTCGGGTACAGCTTCACGTCGGCACCGGCCTTGCCGTACACATCTTCGGCATAAATGGCTTGGGTGGACGACGACTGGGCGCCGACGGTGTAGCCGACAAAGTCGGTCTGGGCGCTGTCGATCTTGCTGTCCTTGGCCACAGCAACGGTCAGCGGGGTGCGGTAGTAATGGTCGGTGAAGGCGATTTTCTTGCGCCGCTCTTCGGTGTCGATCATCGACGCCACCACTGCGTCGTATTTGCGCGCCATCAGCGCCGGGATGATACCTTCCCAGTCCTGGGCCACCAGCGTGCACTCGACTTTCATCTGTTCGCACAGGGCATGGGTGATATCGATGTCGAAGCCGTGCAACTGGTTATTGGCATCGACATAGTTGAAGGGCGGGTAGGCACCCTCGGTGGCGAAGCGCAGGGTTTCGGCACTGGCGGCACCCGCCAGCAGCAGGGCGCACGCACCCACCAAGGCCATGGACTTGTTCATCTCGCACCTCATTGCACTCTTGCTATTGTTGTTTGCCCGCCGACCACGAGGTGTAGCCGACGAATTCGTTATGTAGAGCGGCAGTCGCTTCCAAGCGTTTTTCAACATCCGGTCCGAGCTTCTTGCAGACCTCGTTGACCATCAGGTGCACCCAGGACAGCATCGCCGAGGTGGATTCCCAGAACAGATTGAACTCGGTGGGGATGCGGAACACCTCGTCGGCATTGGCATCGGCCCAGTCACAGAAGGTATCGGTCACCAGGGTGACCGCAATGCCAGCCGCGCGCGCCTTCTGGCACAGCATCAGGGCGTGGCGGGAGTAGCGGCGTGCCTCGAACACCACCAGGGCGCTGTCTTCGGCGCGGCCCAGCAGCACTTCGCCGAAGTGCCCGGCACTGAGGTCGACCCGTTGCACGCCATCGCGCAGGTACTGCAGCAGGTGGCTCATGCACATGGCCACGCCGCGCTCGGTCTGAAAACCGGCGACAAACACCCGCGGCTTGCTCGCCAGGCGTTGCGCCACGCTGTGCCAGGCCGGGCTCTGGCGGTATTCGTGCACGCGCACCAGGGCGGCGATTTCCAGTTCCAGGCTGCCCCCGTTGTCGCTGGCGTCCTGGCTCTGGCGGTAGTCCTGCAAGCGGTCACCGACCAGCCATGGGCCATCGCCCAGGTCGTTCTGCAGGTCTTGCTTAAGTGCCTTGAGATGGGCATAACCCAGTGAGCGGCAGAAGCGCCCGACACTGGATTCGCTGACGCCCAGCTTGGCAGCAATGCTGGCCGATGTCTGGAACGGCAATTCGTGCAGGTTGGCGAGCATGTAGGTGGCGATCTTGCGGCCCGAGGCAGCGGCCCCTTCGAGGCTGTTTTCCAGGCGTTGCTTGATCGGTTGGCTCATGCTGCGGCTCCAGGTAAGGCTTGGGAAGAAAATGAATGTTTTCTGTCATCAAGTCAACAATTGACAGATTGCTGTCACATGCAGGAAAGTTTTTGTCGTTGCAACGCTGCAGCCACTCCAAAATCAACAAGGAGCTTCAGATGTCCGCACCGTCCACCAGCACCGTCGTGCGCGTGCCTTTCACCGAGCTGCAGGGCCTGTTGCAGGCCATTTTCCAGCGCCATGGTTGCAGCGACAGCGTGGCCCGTGTGCTGGCCTACAACTGCGCCAGCGCCCAGCGTGATGGCGCCCACAGCCATGGGGTGTTCCGTATGCCCGGCTATGTTTCGACCCTGGCCAGCGGCTGGGTCGATGGCAAGGCCACGCCAACAGTCAGCGATGTGGCTGCCGGCTATGTTTCAGTCGACGCTGCCGGCGGCTTTGCCCAGCCAGCGTTGGCTGCGGCCCGCGCCCTGCTGGTAGCCAAGGCCCGCAATGCCGGTATTGCCGTGCTGGCGATCCATAACTCGCACCACTTCGCGGCGCTTTGGCCGGATGTGGAGCCCTTCGCCGATGAAGGCCTGGTGGCACTGAGCGTGGTCAACAGCATGACCTGCGTAGTGCCCCATGGGGCACGCAAGCCGCTGTTTGGTACCAACCCGATCGCCTTTGCGGCGCCTTGCGCTGAACATGACCCGATCGTCTTCGACATGGCCACCAGCGCCATGGCCCACGGCGACGTACAGATTGCCGCGCGTGCCGGCCAGCAGTTGCCGGAAGGCATGGGCGTGGATGCCAATGGTGAGCCGACCACCGAGCCCAAGGCGATTCTGGAAGGGGGCGCTTTGCTGCCATTTGGCGGGCACAAGGGCTCGGCGCTATCGATGATGGTCGAGTTGCTGGCAGCAGCGCTGACTGGCGGTAATTTCTCCTGGGAGTTCGACTGGTCCGGGCATCCGGGGGCGAAGACGCCGTGGACCGGGCAGTTGATCATCGTCATCGACCCGAGCAAGGCCGAGGGCGAGCGCTTTGCCCAGCGCAGCCGCGCGCTGGTGGAGCAGATGCAGGCGGTGGGGCTGACGCGCATGCCGGGTGAGCGGCGCTATCGTGAGCGGGAAGTGGCCGAGGAGGAGGGGGTGGCAGTGACCGAGCAGGAGTTGCAGGGCCTGAAAGCGTTGCTTGGCTGACTGCCATGCGCTCCTGGAAGCCCTGCGCGGTCTGTGTAGGAGCGGCCTTGTGTCGCGATGGGCCGCAAAGCGGCCCCAGGATTTCAGTGCAGGTGCACATGTTGCTGGGGCTGCTGCGCAGCCCTTTCGCGACACAAGGCCGCTCCTACAAGGCCAGGCAGGCTACAGATAATCTGGCCATGCAATGTTGCATAGACAACCTTGCACAATAGTGGATGTTCCTGAGCCCGCTCTCCGGGTATGCTCAGGGCTGACTTTTCGTACCGTCCTGATCCAAGGAGCTGCACGCTGTGTTCAAACATGTCGATGCCTATGCCGGCGACCCGATCCTCTCGTTGATGGAAACCTTCAAGGCCGACCCGCGCGCCGACAAGGTCAACCTGAGCATCGGCCTGTATTACGATGAAGCCGGCGTGGTGCCGCAACTGGCAGCGGTGGATGCGGTAGAAAAACGCATCGCAGGTCACGACCATGAAGCCTCCCTGTACCTGCCGATGGAAGGCCTGGCCAGCTATCGCGAGGCGATCCAGGCGCTGCTGTTCGGTGCCGACCACCCGGCGGTGACCGGCGGCCGTGTTGCCACCGTACAGACCGTGGGCGGCTCCGGCGCCCTGAAAGTCGGTGCCGACTTCCTCAAGCGCTACTTCCCGCAGTCCGAAGTCTGGGTCAGCAACCCGACCTGGGACAACCACCGTGCCATCTTCGAAGGTGCCGGTTTCAAGGTACACACCTACCCGTACTTCGACCAGACCACCCGTGGCGTCGACTTCGACGGCATGCTGGCCACCCTGCAGACCCTGCCGGCCAACAGTGTGGTGCTGCTGCACCCCTGCTGCCACAACCCCACCGGCGCCGACCTGGAACAACACCAGTGGCAACAAGTGGTTGAAGTGGTCAAGGCCCGCCAACTTATCCCGTTCCTCGACATCGCCTACCAGGGCTTTGCCGAAGGCTTGGTGGAAGACGCCTACGCCATCCGCGAAATGGCCCGCGCCGGCGTGCCGTGCCTGGTCAGCAACTCGTTCTCGAAAATCTTCTCGCTGTATGGTGAACGCGTAGGCGGCCTGTCGGTGGTCTGCGATGACGCCGCCACCGCGCAGAGCGTGCTCGGCCAGCTCAAGGCCACCGTACGCCGCAACTACTCCAGCCCGCCCAACTTCGGTGCTCAGCTGGTGGCTGGCGTGCTCGGCGATGCCGGCCTGAATGCCCAGTGGGCCGAGGAAGTCGAAGTGATGCGCAAGCGTATCCTCGACATGCGCCAAGCGCTGGTCGATGCCCTGGCCGTGCTGCTGCCAGGTCAGGACTTCCAGTTCTTCCTGCGCCAGCGCGGCATGTTCAGCTACACCGGCTTCAGCGTTGAGCAGGTGCGTCGCCTGCGTGACGAGTTCGGCGTGTACCTGATCGACAGCGGCCGCGTCTGCATGTCCGGCCTGCGCCCGGCCAACCTGCAACGGGTTGCCGAAGCATTCGCTGCCGTTCAGAAGTAAGACCGTGCGGGGCCGCTTTGCGGCCCAATCGCCGGCAAGCCAGCTCCCACAGGAACAGCGCATGGCCCAAGTGGTCGCGGTCGGTGTGGGAGCCGGCTTGCCGGCGATTGGGCTGCAAAGCAGCCCCCAATGACAACCTGCTTGTAAAGACAAGTGCAACCGCCCCTCGGAAAAGGGCTTCGCAAGTGCAACCTTTCCGTGCACAATCCGGCCCCTCTTTTCCGGTTGAGTTGGGCGATCGCACTATTTCGCCATTCTCAGCCTGTTGCAGTCTTGCGAGTGGAGCTTCACCCGGAATGAATGAGCAGGCCCCAAGCGTTGAGCAACGCTTTGCAGAATCGACCCCCGCCACCCTCGGCAGCTGGGCGCGTCACGACACCACCTGGATGCTGGGCCTGTTCGGCACAGCCATCGGCGCCGGCACGCTGTTCCTGCCGATCAACGCCGGCCTTGGCGGCTTCTGGCCGCTGCTGATCCTGGCCGCGCTGGCCTTCCCGATGACCTATTTCGCCCACCGCGGGCTGACCCGTTTCGTCCTGTCCGGGCGCAATGGCGGCGACATCACCGAGGTGGTCAAGGAGCACTTCGGCAGCAACGCCGGTGCCGCGATCACCGTGCTGTACTTCTTCGCCATCTTCCCGATCCTGCTGATCTACAGCGTGGCGCTGACCAACACGGTGTCCAGCTTCATCGAGCACCAGCTGCACCTGCAGCCGCCGCCACGCATCATCCTGTCGTTCGTGCTGATCCTCGGCCTGCTGGCCATCGTGCGCTGCGGCGAGCAGGCCACAGTCAAGGTCATGAGCCTGCTGGTGTACCCGTTCATCGTCGCCCTGGCGCTGCTGGGCCTGTACCTGGTGCCGCACTGGACCGGCGGCATCCTCGACAGCGCCACCCAGGTGCCGCCGGCTTCGGCCTTCCTGCACACCCTATGGCTGGCCATTCCAGTGATGGTGTTCTCCTTCAACCACTCGCCGATCATCTCGGCCTTTGCCGTTGACCAGAAGCGCCGTTACGGCGAGCACGCCGACGAGCGCAGCGGCCAGATCCTGCGCCGTGCCCACTTGCTGATGGTGGTGATGGTGCTGTTCTTCGTGTTCAGCTGCGTGCTCACCCTGAGCAGCGCCCAGCTGGCGGAAGCCAAGGCGCAGAACCTGTCGATCCTGTCGTACCTGGCCAACCACTTCAGCAACCCGACCATCGCGTTCGCCGCGCCGCTGATCGCCTTCGTGGCCATCGCCAAGTCGTTCCTCGGCCACTACATTGGTGCCAGCGAAGGCCTCAAGGGCATTATCGCCAAGACCGGCGCGCGCCCGGGTGCCAAGGCCCTGGACCGCGTGGTTGCCGCGCTGATGCTGGTGGTGTGCTGGATCGTCGCCACCCTGAACCCGAGCATCCTCGGCATGATCGAGTCGCTGGGCGGCCCGATTCTGGCGGTGCTGCTGTTCCTGATGCCGATGTACGCCATTCGCCGTGTACCGTCGATGCGCAAGTACAGCGGTGCAGCGTCCAACGTGTTCGTGGTGGTGGTCGGCCTGGTTGCGCTGACCTCCGTGGTGTACGGCCTGCTAGGCTGATTCGCCGCTCTCTATAAGAGTGCCCGGGTTGCTTGTAGCCACTCGGGCATTTTTTTGTCCACAGAAACTGTCAGGTAATGCAACAATTTCAATTCCCCCATAGGCACCCGGCCGCCTTCATGCTTAACTCGGTGTCCTTTTCAAACCTCGCATAAGGATTTCGTCATGGCTCAAGTGACTCTCAAAGGCAACCCGGTCCAGGTTAACGGCAACCTGCCACAGGCCGGCGCCCAGGCTCCGGCTTTCTCCCTGGTAGGTGAAGGCCTGGCTGACAAGTCGCTGAAAGACTACGCCGGCAAGCGCAAGGTGCTGAACATCTTCCCAAGCGTCGACACTCCGACCTGCGCCACTTCGGTACGCAAGTTCAACGCCCAGGCCAACGATGTCGCCAACACCGTGGTGCTGTGCATCTCGGCTGACCTGCCGTTTGCCCAAGCCCGCTTCTGCGGTGCTGAAGGCCTGGAAAACGTGAAGAACCTGTCGACCCTGCGTGGCCGCGAGTTCCTCGAAAACTACGGCGTAGCCATCGCCGACGGCCCGCTGGCCGGCTTGGCCGCCCGCGCCGTGGTGGTGCTGGACGAGAATGACAAGGTGCTGCACAGCGAACTGGTTGGCGAAATTGCTGACGAGCCGAACTACGATGCGGCGCTGGCTGTACTGAAGTAAGGGTTGCGTGGAGCAGGGCGGGCGTCTTTAGCCTGTGCCGGCCCTATCGCCGGCAAGCCAGCTCCCACAGGTACAGCGCTATTCTCTAGACCTGTGATGTACTTGTGGGAGCTGGCTTGCCGGCGATAGGGCCAGCACAGGCAACGGAAACCTTTTAGTCCTCCGCCGCTCCAAGCAACACCCTGTAACGGCCCGGAACACGTTCCGGGCCGTTTTCATTTAAAATTCCGTGTCTTGGCAACGTCAGGCAAAGGTAAACCTCTGGTAAAGCCTCTTTGCTAAAACGATGCCAGTGCTTATCGTTCACCCTCCCAAGTCGTCATTTCGAACAAGGTTCGTTCAACCCATGCAAGCGTCCAATTCCCGTTCCCCCCGTCGCTGGCTCGTCGGCCTGCTGATCCTGCTGCTGGTGGCGGCCCTCGCCTGGTGGCTGTGGCCTGCAGCGACGCCTGTGCATAAAGAAGCCAGTGGCGGGCGCGGCGGTAAAGGCATGGGCATGGGCGGCCGCCCGGGCTTCGGCGGCTCCACCGACCCGGTGCCGGTACGCGTCGAACCGGTAAAGGTTGGCGACTTCCCGCTGTATTACAAAGCCCTGGGCACGGTCACGGCGACCAACACGGTCAACGTGCGCAGCCGCGTGGCTGGCGAGCTGGTGAAAATTCACTTCAAGGAAGGCCAGCAGGTCAAGGCTGGCGACCTGCTCGCTGAAATCGACCCACGTACCTACCAGATTGCCTTGCAGCAAGCAGAAGGCACGCTGGCGCAGAACCAGGCACAACTGAAAAACGCCCAGGTCGACCTGGCCCGTTACAAAGGCCTGTTCGCGGAAGACAGCATCGCCAAGCAAACCCTCGACACCGCTGAAGCGCAGGTGGCGCAGTTCCAGGGCCTGGTCAAGACTAACCAGGCACAGGTCAACGACGCCCGTCTCAATCTGGACTTCACCAAAATACGCGCGCCGATCAATGGCCGCGTGGGCCTGCGCCAACTAGACCTGGGTAACCTGGTGGCTGCCAACGACACTACCGCCCTGGTAGTGATTACCCAGACCGAGCCGATCAGCGTCGCCTTTACCTTGCCGGAAACCGAACTGAGCACCGTGCTGGAACGCTACCGCAGTGGTGCCAGCCTGCCGGTCGAGGCGTGGGACCGCAGCGACAGCAAGCTGCAGTCCAGCGGTGTGTTGGGTAGCATCGACAACCAGATCGACACAACCACCGGCACCCTGAAGTTCAAGGGCCGCTTCGAGAACAAGGACCAGGCGCTGTTCCCCAACCAGTTCGTCAATGTGCGCTTGCTGGCCGATACCCTCAAACAAGTGGTCATGGCCCCGGCAGCGGCCATCCAGTTCGGCAACGACGGCACCTTCGCCTACGTGGTCAACGCCGAGAACACGGTCAACGTGCGCAAGCTCAAGGTCGGCGCCAGCGATGGCGAGAACAGTGTCATACTCGACGGCCTGAAGGCCGGCGACCGCCTGGTGCTTGAAGGCACCGACCGCCTGCGTGAAGGTACCAAGGTGGAAGTGGTCGAAGACAGCTCGCAAGTGCCGACCACCCCCGGCCAGCACCTGCAAGGCCAGGATGCCAAGGGCTCTGCGCAAACCGGTGAAGCAGCAGGCAAGGCGGGCGCATGAACCTCTCGCGCCTGTTCATCCTGCGGCCGGTCGCCACCACGCTGAGCATGCTGGCCATCGTCCTGGCCGGCCTGATCGCCTACAAGCTGCTGCCGGTGTCCGCCTTGCCACAGGTGGATTACCCGACCATCCGCGTCATGACCTTGTACCCTGGCGCCAGCCCGCAGGTAATGACCAGCGCCGTCACCGCGCCGCTGGAACGCCAGTTCGGCCAGATGCCCGGCTTGGAGCAAATGGCCTCGACCAGCTCCGGCGGTGCGTCGGTGCTGACCCTGCGCTTCAACCTCGACATGAACATGGACGTGGCCGAGCAACAGGTGCAGGCCGCGATCAACGCCGCCAGCAACCTGTTGCCCAGCGACCTGCCGGCGCCACCGGTGTACAACAAGGTCAACCCGGCCGATACCCCGGTGCTGACCCTGGCCATCTCCAGCAAGACCATGCCGCTGCCCAAACTCAACGATCTGGTCGACACCCGCGTGGCGCAGAAGCTCGCACAGATCAGTGGCGTGGGCATGGTCAGCATTGCCGGTGGCCAGCGCCAGGCAGTGCGGATCAAGGTCAACGTCGATGCCCTGGCGGCCAACGGCCTGAACCTGGATGACGTGCGCACCTTGATCGGCGCCTCCAACGTCAACCAGCCCAAGGGCAACTTCGACGGCCCCACCCGCGTGTCGATGCTCGATGCCAACGACCAGCTGCGTTCCCCCGAGGAATACGCCAACCTGATCCTGGCCTACAACAACGGTGCACCGCTGCGCCTGAAGGACGTGGCAGAAATCGTCGACGGCGCGGAGAACGAGCGCCTGGCCGCCTGGGCCAACGAAAACCACGCCGTACTGCTGAACATCCAGCGCCAACCCGGCGCCAATGTGATCGAAGTGGTCGACCGCATCAAGGACCTGCTGCCGTCGATCACCGACAACCTGCCAGCCGGCCTTGACGTCTTGGTACTCACCGACCGCACCCAGACCATTCGCGCCGCAGTGAAGGACGTGCAGCATGAACTGTTGATCGCCATCGTCCTGGTGGTCATGGTCACGTTCGTCTTCCTGCGCCGCTTCAGCGCCACCCTCATTCCGTCGATTGCCGTACCGCTGTCGCTGATCGGCACCTTTGGGGTGATGTACCTGGCCGGTTTCTCGGTCAACAACCTGACGCTGATGGCCCTGACCATCGCCACCGGCTTTGTGGTCGACGACGCCATCGTCATGCTGGAGAACATTTCCCGCCACATCGAAGAGGGCGAGACGCCCATGCAGGCCGCGCTCAAGGGCGCCCGGCAGATCGGCTTCACCCTGATTTCGCTGACCTTCTCGCTGATTGCAGTACTGATCCCGCTGCTGTTCATGGCCGACGTGGTCGGCCGCCTGTTCCGCGAATTCGCCATCACCCTGGCGGTGGCTATCCTGATTTCCCTGGTGGTGTCGCTGACCCTGACGCCGATGATGTGCGCGCGCCTGCTCAAGCGTGAACCCAAGGAAGAAGAACAAGGCCGCTTCTACCGCGCCAGTGGCGCCTGGATCGACTGGCTGATCAAGCACTACGGCAGCGCCCTGCAATGGGTACTCAAGCACCAGCCACTGACCCTGATGGTGGCAGTGGCGAGCCTGGCGCTCACGGTATTCCTGTACATGGTGGTGCCCAAGGGCTTCTTCCCGGTGCAGGACACCGGGGTTATCCAGGGCATCTCCGAAGCCCCGCAGTCCACCTCGTTCGCCGCCATGAGCGAGCGCCAGCAGGCGCTGAGCAAGGTGATCCTGCAGGACCCGGCGGTACAGAGCCTGTCGTCCTACATCGGTGTGGATGGCGATAACGCCACGCTCAACAGCGGCCGCCTGCTGATCAACCTCAAGCCCCATGGCGAGCGCGATGTCACTGCCGGCGAAGTCATCAGCCGCCTGCAGCCACAGGTCGACAAGCTGGTCGGTATCCGCCTGTTCATGCAACCGGTGCAGGACCTTAGCATCGAAGACCGCGTCAGCCGTACCCAGTACCAGTTCAGCCTGTCGTCGCCGGATGCCGACCTGCTGGCGCAATGGAGCGGCAAGCTGGTGCAGGCGCTACAACAGCGCCCGGAACTGGCCGACGTGGCCAGCGACCTGCAGGACAAGGGCCTGCAGGTGTACCTGGTGGTCGACCGTGACATGGCCAGCCGCCTGGGCATTACCGTGGCGCAGATCACCAACGCCCTGTACGACGCCTTTGGCCAGCGGCAGATCTCGACCATTTACACCCAGGCCAGCCAGTACCGCGTGGTGCTGCAGGCCAAGGATGCAGCGGTCATCGGCCCGCAAGCGCTGGAGTCGATCCACGTCAAGGCCACCGATGGCGGCCAGGTGCGCCTGTCGGCCCTGGCGCGTATCGAGCAGCGCCAGGCGCAACTGGCCATTTCCCACATTGGCCAGTTCCCGGCAGTGACCATGTCCTTCAACCTGGCCCACGGCGCGTCGCTGGGCGAGGCGGTGCAAGTGATCGAGCAGGTACAAAAGGACATCGGCATGCCGCTGGGCGTGCAGACCCGCTTCCAGGGTGCGGCAGAGGCCTTCCAGGCCTCGTTGTCGAGCACCTTGCTGCTGATCCTGGCCGCGGTGGTGACCATGTACATCGTGCTGGGCGTGCTGTACGAAAGCTACATCCACCCGGTAACCATTCTCTCGACTTTGCCATCGGCAGCGGTTGGCGCCTTGTTGGCCTTGCTCATCAGCGGTAACGACCTGGGCATGATCGCCATCATCGGTATCATTTTGCTGATCGGTATCGTCAAGAAGAACGCGATCATGATGATCGACTTCGCCCTTGAGGCCGAGCGGCACCAGGGCATGAGCCCGCGTGATGCCATCTACCAGGCGGCGCTGCTGCGCTTCCGGCCGATCCTGATGACCACCCTGGCCGCGCTGTTTGGCGCAGTGCCGCTGATGCTCGCCACCGGCTCCGGTGCCGAGCTGCGCCAGCCGCTGGGCCTGGTGATGGTCGGTGGGCTGCTGGTCAGCCAGGTACTGACCCTGTTCACCACCCCGGTCATCTACCTGTACTTCGACCGCCTGGCACGTCGTTTTGGTAAACAGGGCTTGTCGGAGGAGCTTGCATGAGTGGCCTCAAGCGTCAAGCTGCAAGCTGCAAGCTGATGGGTGTGTACCCTGAGTTCGTGCACGTTCACATTCCCACTTGTAGCTTGCAGCTTACCGCTTGGAGCTACAAATGAACCTGTCGGGACCCTTCATTCGTCGCCCGGTAGCGACGATGCTGTTGAGCCTGGCGATCATGCTGCTGGGCGGTGTCAGCTTCAAGCTGCTGCCAGTTGCGCCGCTGCCGGAAATGGACTTCCCGGTGATCGTGGTGTCGGCCAACCTGTCTGGCGCCAGCCCCGAGGTCATGGCCTCTACCGTGGCCACGCCACTGGAGCGCAAGCTGGGCAGCATCGCCGGCGTCACTACGCTGACCAGCAGCTCCAACCAGGGCTCGACCCGGGTGATCATCGGTTTCGAGATGGGCCGTGACATCGACGGCGCGGCGCGCGAGGTGCAGGCGGCAATCAACGCCACCCGCAACCTGCTGCCCAGCGGCATGCGCAGCATGCCCACCTACAAGAAGATCAACCCGTCGCAGGCGCCGATCATGGTGCTGTCGCTGACCTCGGACGTGCTGCAGAAAGGCCAGCTGTACGACCTGGCCGATACCATCCTGTCTCAGAGCCTGGCCCAGGTGTCCGGGGTAGGGGAGGTGCAGATCGGCGGCAGTTCGTTGCCGGCAGTACGAATAGCCGTCGAGCCGCAACTGCTCAACCAGTACGGCCTGTCGCTGGATGAAGTGCGCACTGCCGTGTCCAACGCCAACCAGCGCCGGCCCATGGGCTTTGTCGAGGATGCCGAGCGCAACTGGCAAGTGCGCGCCAATGACCAGCTGGAAACGGCAAAAGACTACGAGCCAGTGGTGATTCGCCAGCAGAACGGCACTATCCTGCGCCTGTCCGACGTGGCCATCATCACCGACGGGGTCGAGAACCGCTACAACAGTGGCTTCTTCAACGACCAGGCTGCCGTGCTGCTGGTGGTCAACCGCCAGACCGGCGCCAACATCATCGAGACGGTGGACCAGATCAAGGCGCAACTGCCGGCCTTGCAGTCGCTGCTGCCCGCCAGCGTGCAACTGAACGTGGCCATGGACCGCTCGCCCGTGATCAAGGCCAGCTTGAAGGAGGCCGAGCACACCCTGTTGATCGCGGTGGTGCTGGTAATCCTGGTGGTCTACCTGTTCCTCGGCAGCCTGCGCGCCTCACTGATCCCTAGCCTGGCGGTGCCGGTGTCGCTGGTGGGGACCTTCGCGGTCATGTACCTGTGTGGCTTCTCGCTCAACAATCTGTCGCTGATGGCGCTGATCCTCGCCACCGGCCTGGTGGTGGATGACGCCATCGTGGTGCTGGAGAACATCTCCCGGCACATCGAGGACGGCCAGCCGCCGATGAAGGCGGCCTTCCTCGGTGCCAAGGAAGTGGGCTTTACCTTGCTGTCGATGAACGTGTCGCTGGTGGCGGTGTTCGTTTCCATCCTGTTCATGGGTGGCATCGTGCGCAACCTGTTCCAGGAATTTTCCATCACCCTGGCGGCGGCGATCATCGTCTCGCTGGTGGTGTCGCTGACCCTGACGCCGATGCTCTGCGCCCGCTGGCTCAAGCCACACCAGGCCGAGCAGACCCGCCTGCAGCGCTGGAGCGACAAGCTGCACCAGCGCATGGTCGACGCCTATGACCGCAGCCTGGGCTGGGCCTTGCGCCACAAGCGCCTGACCCTGCTCAGCCTGCTGGCCACCATCGGCATCAACATTGCCCTGTACGTGGTGGTACCCAAGACGCTGATGCCGCAGCAGGACACCGGCCAGCTGATGGGCTTTATCCGTGGTGATGACGGCCTGTCGTTCAGCGTGATGCAGCCGAAAATGGAAATCTACCGCCGCGCCTTGCTCGCCGACCCGGCCGTGCAGAGCGTTGCCGGCTTCATTGGCGGCAACAGCGGCACCAACAACGCCATGGTGCTGGTGCGCCTGAAACCGATCAGCGAGCGCAAGCTGGACGCGCAGAAAGTGATCGAGCGCCTGCGCAAGGAAATGCCCAAGGTGCCGGGCGGGCGGCTGTTCCTGATGGCCGACCAGGACCTGCAACTGGGTGGCGGCGGGCGCGACCAGACCTCGTCGCAGTACCTGTACACCCTGCAAAGCGGCGACCTGACCGCGTTGCGCGAGTGGTTCCCGAAGGTAGTTGCGGCCCTGCGTGCCTTGCCACAACTGACCGCCATCGACGCCCGCGACGGTGCCGGCACCCAGCAGGTAACGCTGGTGGTTGACCGCGACCAGGCCAAGCGCCTGGGCATCGACATGGACATGGTCACCACGGTGCTGAACAACGCCTACAGCCAGCGGCAGATCTCCACCATCTACGACAGCCTCAACCAATACCAGGTGGTGCTGGAGATCAACCCGAAATACGCCTGGGACCCGAGCACCCTGGAGCAGGTGCAGGTGATTACCGCCGACGGCGCGCGCGTGCCGTTGTCGACTATCGCCCACTACGAGAACAGCCTGGCCAACGACCGGGTCAGCCATGAAGGCCAGTTCGCCGCCGAAGACATCGCCTTCGACGTTGCCGAAGGCTACAGCCCCGACCAGGCCCTGGCGGCGGTGGAGCGGGCAGTGGCCACGCTTGGCCTGCCCGAGGAAGTGATCGCCAAACTGGGCGGCACTGCCGATGCCTTCGCCAAGACCCAGCAGGGCCAGCCGTTCATGATTCTCGGTGCGCTGCTGCTGGTGTACCTGGTGTTGGGCATCCTGTACGAAAGCTACATTCACCCGCTGACCATTCTCTCGACACTGCCCTCGGCCGGCGTCGGTGCCTTGCTGGCGCTGTACGTTACCGGTGGCGAGTTCAGCCTGATTTCGCTGCTGGGGCTGTTCCTGTTGATTGGCGTGGTGAAGAAGAACGCCATCCTGATGATCGACCTGGCCCTGCAGCTGGAGCGCCACCAGGGCCTGTCGCCGGAAGAGTCGATTCGCCGCGCCTGCCTGCTGCGCCTGCGGCCGATCCTGATGACCACCCTGGCGGCCATCCTTGGTGCCTTGCCGCTGCTGCTGAGCCATGCCGAAGGCGCGGAAATGCGCCAGCCGCTGGGCCTGACCATCATCGGTGGCCTGGTGTTCAGCCAAGTCCTTACCCTTTATACGACGCCGGTGGTCTACCTGTACCTCGACCGCCTGCGCCACCGTTTCAACCGTTGGCGCGGCGTGCGCACCGACGCCGCCCTGGAAACCCCGCTATGACTTTTGCCCAGACCCCACTTCATCGTGCCCTGCAAGCGCTGACCCGTTGCCGTGGCTCGCGCCTGCTTGGCGCCGGGTTGTGCGTGGCGCTGCTCAGTGCCTGTACCCTGAGCCCGGACTATCATCGCCCCGAGCTGGCCAGCAAGGCGGCGCAGTTCAAGCATGCCGAGGGTTGGACCCAGGCCACGCCGTCTGACGCCATCGCCCGCGGCGCCTGGTGGGAAATCTACGGCGATAGCGGGCTTAATGCGCTGGTCGAAGCGCTGAACCGCAGCAACCAGACCGTGGCGCAATCGGAGGCCCAGTACCGTCAGGCCCAGGCGCTGGTGCGCAGCAGCCGTGCGGCGCTGTTCCCCAGCCTCGACCTCACCGCCAGCAAAAACCGCTCGGCGCAAGGTACTGGCAGTTCCAGCTCCAGCCTGTCGAACAACAGCAGTGGTATCCGCAACACCTACAACGCGCAGTTGGGCGTGAGCTGGGAAATCGACCTGTGGGGCAAGCTGCGGGAAACCCTGAATGCCAACGAGGCCAGCGCCGAAGCCAGCTTCGCCGACCTTGCCTCTATCCGTTTGAGCCAGCAGTCGGAGCTGGTGCAAAACTACCTGCAACTGCGGGTGATCGACGAGCAGAAGCGCTTGCTGGAGGCCACCGTGGCGGCTTATGAACGCTCGCTGCGGATGAACGAAAACCAGTACCGCGCCGGTGTCGCCGGCCCGGATGCGGTGGCCCAGGCCCGTACCCAGCTGAAAAGCACCCAGGCCGACCTGATCGACCTGATCTGGCAGCGCGCTCAGTTCGAGAACGCCATCGCCGTACTGCTGGGCAAGACCCCGGCCGACTTTGCCCTGGCCGACAGCAAGGACATTCCGGCGCTGCCGCAAATTCCGGTGTCGCTGCCTTCGCAGTTGCTGGAACGGCGCCCGGACATCGCTTCGGCCGAACGCAACGTCATGGCTGCCAACGCCAATATCGGCGTATCGCGGGCGGCGTACTTCCCCGACCTAAGCCTGAGCATGAGCGGTGGCTATTCCAGCAGCAGTTTCACCAACTGGATCGAGCTGCCCAACCGCTACTGGTCGGTAGGCCCGCAACTGGCGCTTAACCTGTTCGACGCCGGCAAGCGCAGCGCCGAGGTCGACCGCACGGTGGCAGTGTATGACCAGACCGTGGCGCAGTACCGGCAGACCGTGCTGGACGGCTTCAAGGAAGTGGAAAACCTGCTGGTGCAGTTGAAGGTATATGGCGATGAAGCGGTGGTGCGCCAGGAGGCCCTGGATGCCGCCCGCGAGTCGCTGCGCCTGACCGAGAACCAGTACCGTGCCGGTTTGATTGGCTACCTGGATGTGGTCAACGTGCAAACCACTGCGCTAAGCAATGAGCGCAGCGTGCTGAACCTGCTGCAAGGGCGCTTGGTGGCCAGTGTGCAGTTGGTTGCCGCGCTGGGCGGTGGCTGGGATGCTGAACAGGCGTTTGCCGAGCAGGAATAATTCCACCTGCAACGGCGAACTCCCTGTAGGAGCGGCCTTGCGTCGCGATCGGGCCGCAAAGCGGCCCCAGCGGTCTACGCTTGAGAACCAAAATTTGGGGCTGCTTCGCAGCCCGATCGCGACGCAATGCCGCTCAGGGACCGCGTGAAGGCCGATACCTGTCTGACTATTGGATCCATTCCCATTCGCAAAAACCCCGTGCGTTTCGCCAAAGCTTGAGTACAATCGTCAGCTTTTTCCGGGACCTTCGTCCCAATGCTGGAACCTCCCATGCTGACCGGTAGCTACTCCTCTTCGCTGGTGTTGATTTCGCTGTGCGTGGCGATCCTGGCGTCCTATACCGCCCTCGACCTGACTGGCCGCATCGCCACGGCCAAAGGCCGTGCTGCCTACCTGTGGATGGGCGGTGGTGCGTTGGGCATGGGAATTGGGGTGTGGTCGATGCACTTTATTGGCATGCTCGCTTTCAGCCTGCCCATCGACCTGGGCTACGACCTGGCCCTGACCGCGTTTTCACTGCTGATTGCCGTGCTGTCCTCAGGCTTTGCCTTGTGGCTGGTCAGCCAGCCCAGCCTTCCGGCGTTACAGCTGGCCTTTGGCGCGCTGATCATGGGCGCCGGCATCGCCTGCATGCATTACATCGGCATGGCTGCGCTGCGCATGCTGCCTGGTATCGACTATGACCCAACGTTGTTCGGCGCCTCGTTGCTGATAGCGGTAGGGGCCTCGGCGGCGGCCTTGTGGATCGCCTTCCGCTTGCGTGCGCACACCCCTTATGTGCGGCAGATACGCGGTTTGGCAGCCGTGGTAATGGGGTTTGCCATCGTCGGCATGCATTACACCGGCATGGCCGCGGCAAACTTCCCCGATGGCAGCTTCTGTGGCGCGCTGGGCAGTGGGTTACAAGGCGATGGCCTGATTTACCTGGTACTGATCACCACCCTGGCGGTATTGGCGGTGGCCTTGCTGACCTCAGTGCTGGATGCCCGCCTGGAGGCACGCACCGCCGAGCTGGCCCGTTCGCTGACCCTGGCCAACCAGGAACTCACCCAATTGGCCTTGCACGACACCCTGACGGACCTGCCCAACCGTACCCTGCTGGCCGACCGTATCGAGCAGGCCATCGCCAAGGTGGCGGAGCAGGGCGGCTGCTTTGCCCTCATGTTCATCGACCTGGACGGCTTCAAACCGGTCAACGATGCCTTTGGCCATCACATTGGCGACCTGCTGCTCAAGGCCGTGGCCGCCCGCCTGCGCGGCCACCTGCACAGCCAGGACACCTTGGCGCGCATCGGTGGCGACGAATTCGTGCTGCTGGTGGAACTGCAAGAGCCGGACGATGCCATGGATGTGGCGGTCAAGCAGGTCAACCTGGTGTCACGGCCATTCCGTGTGGCTGAGCACGACCTGCAACTGTCGGCGAGCCTGGGTATCGTCGTCTACCCAGGCAATGGCCAGGACCAGCACGAGCTGCTGCGCAATGCCGACGCCGCCATGTACCACGCCAAGAGCGCCGGCAAGAACGGCTACAGCTTCTTCGACGTGTCGATGAACAGCAACGCCCGCCAGCAACTGCAACTGCTGCAGGACCTGCGTCAAGCGCTGGAGCAACGCCAGTTCCGCCTGCACTACCAGCCCAAGTTCGACGCCCAGGCCTGCCAGCCGATCGGCGCGGAAGCGTTGCTGCGCTGGGAGCACCCGCAGCAAGGCCTGTTGCTGCCCGACCGTTTCATTGGCCTGGCGGAAAAGACCGGGCTGATCATTCCCATTGGTGAGTGGGTGCTGGATGAAGCCTGCCGGCAAATGCGCCAGTGGCTGGACCAGGGCCATCACGGCTGGCGCATGGCGGTGAACCTGTCAGCTATCCAGTTCTGCCACGCCGGGCTGGTCGAGAGCGTGGCCCGAGCCCTGCAGCAGAACGGCCTGCCGGCCAACTGCCTGACCCTGGAAATCACCGAAACCACCGCCATGCACGACGCCGACGCCAGCCTGGCCGTGCTCCAGCGCCTGGCCGACATGGGCGTGGACCTGTCCATCGATGACTTTGGTACCGGCTACTCCAGCTTGATGTACCTCAAGCGCCTGCCGGCCAACGAACTGAAGATCGACCGCGGCTTTGTGCGCGACCTGGAGCAGGACAGTGACGATGCGGCGATTGTTTCGGCCATCGTCGCACTGGGCCAGGCGCTGGGCCTGCGAATCGTTGCCGAAGGGGTGGAAACCGACAAGCAGCAAGACTTCCTGACGCGTCTGGGCTGTGATTCGCTGCAGGGCTACCTGCTGGGCCAGCCGGTGCCGGCCGAGCAGTTCATGGGCAAGCTGCAGGCCATGGGCCAGGCAGACACCACTGCGGGCTAGACTGCGTCGCGTAAGGTAAAGGCGGGGATAAAGCAGTCCATCTCCGCCTCGACGGCCTCAATGATGCGTTCTACATCGGCGGCGGCCATGATCGCCGCGCAGGGGATGCCGGCAATCGCCAGCACGGTTTCACCGGTGGCGCGGTCGAACAGCCGCGCGACCATGCTGCGTGGCGCATCCATGCTGGCCTCGAAGCCCAGTGGATGGAAGTGCCAGCGCATCACCTGGCAGGCGTTGGGGAACGTCATCTTGTTCATGCCAGCCTCCTTGTCCGTACCTGGACGTGGTGAGCGGGTGGCCGCATTGATGCGGCCGCCGGGAAGGTAAACATAGCACCTGCCACGCGCGATTCTCGGTTGCAAATACGACAAATGTACTAATGCATGACGAGGGTCACATCCTTTTCATCGTCGTGCTTTTTCGCGGAAGGGCATGGCAAACGTTTTCCTCGCAGGATGGCGTCTGTTTTCTCGGTCATTTTCCCCGTTTTTCAGCGGTTCGTAGCTCAGCGCTTTCAGACGAACGGCTCATTCAGCCCAGCAGCCCGGCAGCGATATTGATGGTGAACCCCAAAATCGCCGTATTGAACACGAAGCCCACCAGCGAGTGCGCCAGCACCACCCGCCGCAGGCCCCGCCCGGCAACGCCAACGTCGGACGTTTGCACGGCTACGCTGATGGTGTAGGAGAAGTAGTGGAAGTCCCAGTAATCGGGGTTGCGTTCGCCATCGGCGAAGCGCAGCGGTGGTTCATGGTTTTGCCCGGTGTAGAACAGCCGGGCGTAGTGCAGGCTGAAGATGCAGCCGATCAGTAGCCATGAGCCGGCCACGGTGAGGCCGGTGTAGAGGTAATGCAGGGCCAGCGCGCTGCCTTGCAGGCCGCGGCTGGACACCAGCTGCAAGGTGACAGCGGCAAGGCTGGCGATGGCGGCGATGCACACGGTAAGCAGGACCAGGCCGGCGTTTTCGTCTTCGACCCGGGCGACCTTGCGCACCTTTTCCGGGCTGGCGCTGTAGCTGAGGTACAAGACCAGCAGCAGGTACAGCCACACGCCCAGGTTCCAGCCGGCAAGGATGTGCTGCACGCTGTCGCCAGCGGGGATGAGCCAGGCGCCCAGCAGGCCGACGGCGGCGGCGAGGCTCAGGCGGGGGTGGGTGCGTGTCAGGCGGTGGAAAGCCATGGGGTCTCGCTGTCCAGGGGTATGGCTCCTACTTTAGCTCGCCATTCTCCATATGAACGGCATGCTCGGTCCCTGTAGGCGCGGTCTTGTGTCGCGATAGGGCCGCAGCGCGGCCCCGGCAATGCTCGCTGCGAAGCTGAAAGAGTGGGGCCGCTTCGCGCCCCGATCGCGACACAAGGCCGCTCCTACAAGGGTTTCGCGTGGTCTGTGGTTTCTTTTGTGCCGCCCATCGCACACCCCTGCAACTCTCAGTACACTGCACGCTCCAACATCATCATCCGTTGAACTCGAGGTTTTTGCATGACGCTCAGTCCTTTGGCAGGCAAGCCGGCTCCGGCCAGTGTGCTGGTCGACATTCCCCGGCTGCTCACCGCCTACTACACCGGCCGCCCCGACGCTGCCGTGGCGGCCCAGCGGGTGGCCTTCGGCACCTCGGGGCACCGGGGCACTTCGCTTGAACTGAGTTTCAACGAGTACCACGTGCTGGCCATCACCCAGGCCATCTGCCTGTACCGCCAGGAAAAAGGCATCGACGGCCCGCTGTTCATCGGCGCCGATACCCACGCATTGTCGGCACCGGCCACCGCCAGCGCCCTGGAAGTGCTGGCCGCCAACGGCGTGCAGGTGATGCTGTCCAAGGATGACGAATACACGCCGACACCCGCCGTGTCCCACGCCATTCTCTGCTACAACCGTGGCCGCACCCAGGGCCTGGCTGATGGCATCGTCATCACCCCGTCGCACAACCCGCCGCAAAGCGGTGGCTTCAAGTACAACCCGCCCAATGGCGGCCCGGCCGACAGCGACGTGACCAAGTGGGTCGAGGCCAAGGCCAACGAGCTGCTGGCGGCGAACCTGGCGGGTGTCCAGCGCATGGACCACGCCCAGGCGCTGCTGGCCTCGACTACCCAGCGCCACGACTATGTCAGCCACTATGTGGCCGACCTGGAAAACGTCATCGACTTCGACGTCATCCGCAATGCCAAGCTGCGCCTGGGCGTCGACCCGTTGGGCGGGGCAGGGGTGCGCTACTGGTCGGCAATTGCCAAGCATTATCAGCTTGACCTGGAAGTGGTGAACACTGAAGTCGACCCGACCTTCCGCTTCATGACCGTCGACTGGGATGGCCAGATCCGCATGGACCCATCCTCGCCGTACGCCATGCAGGGCCTGATCGGCCTGCGCGAGCGCTTCGACGTGGCCTTTGCCTGCGACCCGGACCACGACCGCCACGGCATCGTCACCGCCGACGGCCTGCTGCAGCCGAACAACTACCTGGCCGTGGCTATCGACTACCTGTACCGCCACCGCCCGCAATGGCGCAGCGATGCCGCGGTAGGCAAGACCGTGGTGTCCAGCGGCCTGATTGATCGCGTCACCCAGCGCCTGGGCCGTGAGCTGTACGAAGTGCCGGTGGGCTTCAAGTTCTTCGCCCAGGGCCTGTTCGACGGCTCGCTCGGCTTTGGAGGCGAAGAAAGTGCCGGTGCTTCGTTCCTGCGCCGCGATGGCTCGGTCTGGGCCACCGACAAGGACGGGCTGATCCCGGCCTTGCTGGCCGCCGAAATGACCGCCCGCACCGGGCGCAACCCGAGCCAGGCCTACGCCGACCTCACCGAAGCACTGGGCAAGCCCTTCGCCACCCGTGTCGAGGCCAAGGCCGATGCACGGCAAAAGGCCCTGCTGAGCAAGCTGGCGCCCGAGCAGGTGAAGTCGACCGAACTGGCCGGTGAGCCGATCGTGCAAATCCTCAGCCACGCGCCGGGCAATGGCCAGGCAATCGGCGGGCTGAAAGTGATGACCGCCAATGGCTGGTTCGCCGCACGCCCGTCGGGCACCGAAGACATCTACAAGATCTACGCCGAAAGTTTCATCGACGAGGCGCACCTGCAGCGCCTGGTCCAGGAAGCCCAGGTGCTGGTAGACGCAGCAATTGCCTGATTAAGGCCTGAAGCGCCTGGCTTGGGCTTTGTGTTGTGAGTGAGATCGAGCGCCGCCCGCGCGGCGCTTCGCGGCGCAAGGCCGCTCCCACATCTGTTTCGGGTCAGTTCATCCTGTAAGGCCGCCGCTGTTCGCCTTGTTTGTTCCCTTCGATATCGAAGGGGACGCTGCTGTTCTTTATCAATCTACAGCCATGCACCCAGGGTGCGCGCGCCAAAAGCACAGGAGTAATTGGCCAGAAATAGATGTGGGGGCGGCCTTGCGCCGCGAAGCGCCGCGCAGGCGGCGCTCGATCTCACCAGCACTACAAAATTCAAGCCAAGCCCCTCGACACCACATTCCATTTGGTGCTGCAATGCGATGTAAATTAGAATTAATCCTATTTACTCCGCAGGGCCTCCTCATGTTCGACGCCGCGCCGCCAACCGATCCTAGCCTGCCTGCCCTGTATCGGGAGCATCGCAGTTGGCTGGAAAACTGGCTGCGCCGGCGCATGGGCAATGCCTGGGATGCTGCCGACCTCAGCCAGGATACCTTCCTGCGCGTACTGGCCAGTGCCCAGCCGCTGGCAGACATTCGTGAGCCGCGCGCCTACCTGCTGACCGTGGGCAAGCGCCTGCTTAGCAACTTCCACCAGCGCCGTAGAATGGAACAAGCCTACCTGGATGCCCTGGCACAGCTGCCCGAGCAACACGTGCCCTCGCCAGAGCAGCGCTGGATACTGCTGGAAACCTTGCAAGCACTGGATGAACTGCTCGACGGCCTGAAGGCGCCCGTGCGCAAGGCCTTTCTCTGGAGCCAGCTTGAGGGCCTGGGTTATGCCGAAATCGGCAAGCGCCTGGGCGTTTGCGAGCGTTCGGTCAAACGCTATATGGCGCAAGCCTACGAGCATTGCCTGTTGGCCGAGCTGGCATGACCAGGCACTCCCCCGAAACCCGCGAAGCGGTGCGTGCCGCTGCCCATTGGCTGGCGCTGCTGGACGCTGGCGATGCCAGCGAAAGCGACTTGCTGCGTTTGGCACAGTGGCGGGCCAGTAGCAGCCTGCACGAGGACGCCTGGCAAAAGGCATCACGCTTGCGTGCGCGTTTTTCCGGCTTGCCCGGGGCGTTGGCCATGGCCACCCTCGACCGCCCGGATGCCGGCCGCCGCGCGCTGCTCAAACAGGCCCTGGGCGTGGCGGCGCTGCTGCCGGCGGCCTGGCTGGTCAGCCGTGAACTCCCGCTGCAAGCCTGGACCGCCGACCTGAGCACCTCGGTAGGCGAGCGCCGGCAGGTGCTGCTGAGCGATGGCACTTTCGTGCAGTTGAACACTGACAGCGCGGTTGATATCGACCTTGGCGCCCGACGCCTGACCCTGCTGCGCGGCGAAGTCGCGGTCAAGGTGCCTGCTGGCTTGAGCCTGAATGTGCAGCTGCCTTTCGGCCAGGTGTCACTCAATGACGGTGAGGTCTGTCTGCGTCTGTTCGATGACGCCTGCCGGGTGTCGGTGGTCGATGGGGCAGCCAAGCTGCAGCCGTCAAAGGGCCCGGCGATGTGGTTGCAGGCCGGGCAGCAGGCTCGTTTGCAGGTGACCGGCGCCGGCCCTGCGAGCGCGCTGGACGCATGGCCGCTGGGCTGGCGCGAAGGTGTGCTGCGGCTGGACGACCGCCCTTTGGGTGAGCTGCTGCACGAACTGCGCCGCTATCGCCCCGGGCTGTTGCGTTGGGCGCCGGAGCTGGAGCGCCTGCGGGTGACGGGCACCTTCCGCCTCGACGACACCGACCGGGTGCTGGCGTTGCTGGCTGCCAGCCTGCCTTTGCAAGTGCAGTCACGCACGCGTTACTGGGTCAGCCTGTCTGTGCGAGAAAATCGTGTGTGAGGCTGTCCCCTTTTTTTCACTCGCCGGTCATTACCGGTAGTAGAAAATAAAGGGGAGCCTTGTTCAATGCCTGCAGTAAAGTCTTGCCGCCTGCGCCCACTGGCGCGCGCCGCACACCCGTTGTTCGCCATGAGCCTGCTGTTGTGTTCACCGGCCTGGGCCGATGAGCCCGCGCGCCGCACCTTTCAGGTAGCACCGGCCAGCCTGGGCGCCGCGTTGACCCATTTTGCCGATCAGGCCGGTGTCAGCCTTTCGCTGGACCCGGCATTGGTGCAAGGCCGGCAGAGCAACGGCCTGTCCGGCATTTACAACATCGACGAAGGTTTCGCCCAGCTGCTGCGCGGCAGCGGCCTGCAACTGCTGCCGGTGGGTGAGGGCGCTTTCACCCTGGTGCCTGCGCCGCAGGCCGGTGGCGCCCTGGAAATCGCCCCCACCAGCATCGTCGGCGGCCTCGCCGCCAGTGATGAAGCGCCACCCTACGCCGGTGGCCAGGTGGCACGGCAGGGCGCGCAAGGCCTGCTGGGTTCGCGTGACTTCATGGAAACCCCGTTCAGCATCACCAGCTACACGCGTGATGTGGTCAAAAACCAGCAAGCACGCACCCTGGGCGAGCTGATTGCCAGTGACCCTTCGGTACGTGCCACCAACCCGGCCGGTGGGCGCTTTGAGCAGTTCACCATTCGCGGCTTCAGCCTGTTCAACAGCGACGTGGCCTACAACGGTCTGTACGGCATCCTGCCGACCTATTCGATCGACATGGAAATGGCCGAGCGGGTCGACATCATCAAAGGCCCCAGCCAGCTACTCAATGGCATTTCGCCGCGTGGCAGCGTGGGTGGCGGTATCAATGTGCAGCCGAAACGGGCTGGCGACAAGCCGATTACCGAATTCACCGGCAGTTTTGCCTCCGGCAGCCAAGCCGGCGGCGCAGTGGACGTTGGCCGCCGCTTTGGTGAGGGCGACCAGTTTGGTGTGCGCTTCAATGGCGTGAAACAGTCGGGTGATACCGAATGGGACCATCAAAGTGTTGACCGCGAAATGGCGGTGCTGGGCCTGGATTTTCGTGGCGAGCGCCTGCGCCTGTCGGCGGACCTGGGCCACACCGAGCGCGATACCGATGCGCCACAGGAGCGCGTGCTGATCGGCGCCAATGCCAAGGTGCCGGATGCCAGCGACGTGCGCCACAACTATGCCCAGGCCTGGAGCAAGGCGCGCACCAACGACACCTTCGGTGCGCTGCATGCCGAGTACGATATCAGCGAGTCGCTGCTGGCCTATGGCGCGGTCGGCGCACGCAAGAGCAACCACGACTTTTTGCGCCATAACGTGTCGATCATCAACGATGCCGGCGACTTCACCGTGCAGCCGCGCGACTTCACCCGCGACGAGTCGGTGCGTACCGCCATGGCCGGCCTGCGCAACTGGTTTCACACCGGGCCGGTCAGCCACGAGCTGAACCTCGCCGCCAGCTACTTCTACATGGACTTCACCAATGGCGGTGCGCGCTATGCTTCGGCGCCCAGCAACCTTTACAATCCGGTCGTTTCGCCGACGCCGGGCACGCCCACCCGCATCGACCCCGAGGTGTACACGGAAAACCGCTTCTCCGGTGTAGCCTTGGCCGATACGCTGGGCTTCTTCGACGACCGTCTGCTGCTGACCCTGGGCGCGCGCTGGCAGCGGGTGCAGGTGGATGACTGGAGCGACGGCGTCAAAGGCGATACCGCCTACGACGAGGAAAAGGTCTCGCCTTCAGGTGGTGTATTGCTCAAGGTCACCGACCAGCTGTCGTTGTACGCCAACTACATGGAAGGCCTGAGCCAGGGCAAGATCGCGCCGTCGACCTCGATCAACGAAGACCAGATCTTCCCGCCGTTCACCAGCCGTCAGGTGGAAGTGGGGGCCAAATATGACTTCGGCCAGGTGGCTGTTACGGCCAGCGCCTTCCGCATTCGCCAGCCAGCCTACGAGACCAACGCCACGTCGCGGGTATTCGGCCCCAACGGCAAGCGTGACAACCGCGGTATCGAGCTGAGCGTATTCGGTGAGCCCATCCAGGGCGTGCGGGTGTTGGGCGGGGTGATGTACATCGACAGTGAGCTGACCGACACCGTCGGCGGCGCCTACGACGGCAACCGCGCGCCGGCCACGCCTGAATACAACGTCAACCTGGGGGGCGAGTGGGACGTGCCCGGGGTTAACGGCCTGACCCTGACGGCGCGCGCCATTCACTCCAGCTCACAATACCTGGACCAGAACAACAGCAAGCAGATCGATGGCTGGGAACGCTATGACGTGGGGGCGCGGTATGCGTTCAAGGTGGATGCTACCGAAGTGACCTTGCGTGCCAGTGTCGAGAACGTGCTGGATGATCGCTACTGGAGCTCGGCGGGGGCATCGGATGACAGCGAGCCGGGGTTGACCCTGTCGACGCCGCGCACCTACCTGCTGTCGGCAACAGTCGGTTTCTAAGCCCGGCAGGCAGGCCCTTGCTCATTCACTGCGAAAACGTGAATCCAATGCTTGCGCGATCCCTGCAGGAGCGGCCTTGCGTCGCGAAAGGGCCGCAAAGCGGCCCCGGCGGTTTCAGCGGCGAAGCTGAAAGTGTGGGGCCGCTGCGCGCCCCATCGCGACACAAGGCCGCTCCAGGGGATCGCGTAAGCCTGCAAAGTCAGCCCGCCCCAGCTTCTGCGCCTGCCCCTGCAACACCCGCATCATATGCAGCGCCGCATGCGACGGCGGCTCGAAGCGCGAAGGGACAAAGCTGATGTCGAAGTGAATTTCATCGGCCAACGGCACCACCGCCAGCCCGCTGTCCTGCGCCACGAATTCGTCGATAATGCTGATGCCCATGCCTTGCCTGACCAGCGCCACCGCCTCATTGGCATTGGTAAACGACAACACCGAAGTTCGCCGCGGCGGATGCCTTGCTGGAGCAGAGCAGTGCTTATGTCCACGCGCTGCTTGAAGCCTTCGGCGCCGAGGGCTGCGTGTGGGGCTCGGACTGGCCGTTCATTCGCCAGCGCTCGCGGGTGGACTACGGCCCGCTGCTGAAACTGGCCGAACAGCCGATGCCCGATGCCCGGCAGCGCCGTGCGGTGATGTGGGATACCCCCGCGCCGGCTGTTTGGATTCGACTGATTGGGGCCGCAAAGCGGCCCCGAGGGGCCGGATCATTCCTGATCCGGAACCACGGCGATCACGTCGATCTCCATCAGCCATTCGGCCTGGGCCAAGCCTGCGACCACCAGCCCGGTGGAAATCGGGAACACGCCCTTGAGCCACTTGCCCACTTCCTTGTACACCGGCTCGCGGAAGCGCGGGTCGGTAATGTAGGTTGTGGTCTTGACGATGTGCGACAGGTCGGAGCCTGCTTCTTCAAGCAGTTGCTTGACGTTCTTCATGGCTTGTTCGGTCTGCGCCTGCGGGTCACCCAGGCCCACCAGCTTGCCTTCGAAGTCGGTACCGACCTGGCCACGCACGTAGATGGTGTTGCCGGCCCGCACCGCCTGGCACAGGTCGTTGTCCAGGGTCTGGTTGGGGTAGGTGGCCTTGGTGTTGAACATGCGGATGCGAGTATGGGTAGGCATCAGTGGGCTCCGAGGGTGCTGACGTTGCTGTTCTTGGCGGGTTGCTGCTCATCCGCTGCGCGCTGGTCGCGGTCGCGGTAGGCGGTATAGGTGCGTTGCGTGGCAATGTGGCCGGCGACGTGCTTGGCGTCGTGCCACACGCCCCAGATGAACGACGAACCGCGGCGCGACAGCCATGGCAGGCCAAGGAAGTACACACCCGGTTCGCGGGCCACGCCACGCTGGTGCTGGGGCTTGCCATTGGCGTCGAAGGTATCGACCTGCAACCAGCTGAAGTCCACGCCGTAACCGGTGGCCCAGATGATGCTGGTGACGCCGGCCTGGGCCAGGTCCAGTTGCTGCAGCGGGTTGACCATGCACTCCGGGTCGGCCAGGCGCTGGCGGGCATCGGGCTCTTCTGGCAGGTCCAGGCCGTTGCGCTCGATGTAGGCGTCGGCGGCGTCCAGCAGGGCCAGGTAGTTGTCGTCGCCACGCCGGATGTTGTCGACCAGGTTGTCCTGGAAGCGCGCCACGCCGTTGTCGAACGACTGGGTCAGGCCGACCAGGGTCATGCCCTGGTGGGCAAGGGCACGGAAGTCCACGGTGTGGCCGCCACGGGCGCCACTCACGGCGATGGTCACGTGTTCACGGCCGGGCTTGGCGATTTCCGCGTCCCACTCACCCAGCACACCCAGCCACCAGCAGAAGTCGCGGTTGCGGTAGGCGCGTGGCGGGCGATCGTGGGCGCCGACCGACAGGTACACCTGACGGCCTGCTCGCATCAGCTCTTCGGCGATCTGCACGCCGGAGGATCCGGCACCCACCACCAGTACTGCGCCCTCGGGCAGTTGCTCGGGGTTGAAGTAGGCGGCGGAGTGGATCTGGTGCAGGCTGGCGTCTTTCGGCGCAATCGCTGGGATGACCGGCTTCTGGAACGGGCCGGTGGCGGCGACTACGCGGTTGGCGCGGATCACGCCTTCGTTGGTCTCGATGGTAAAGCCAGGGCGGTCGCTGTTGCGCACCACTTTCTTCACTTCGATACCGGTGCGCACCGGCAGGTTGTACTTGCGTACGTACTGCTCGAAGTAGTCCGCCACCTGGTCCTTGCCGGCGAAGGCGTCGGCGTCGAGGTTGAATTCCAGCCCCGGGAAGCGGTCATGCCAGACCGGGCCGTTGGCCACCAGCGAGTCCCAGCGGCCAGTGCGCCAGGCCTCGGCAATGCGGTTGCGCTCCAGCACCAGGTGCGGCACGCCAAGCTTGCTCAGGTGTTCGCTCATGGCCACGCCGGCCTGGCCGGCGCCGACCACGAGGGTGTCGATTTCGAGATTGTTCAGTGTCATGTCCGAGCCCTTGTTCAGGCGGTTTTTGTCAGGTCGGTTTGGAGGACCGCCGTTGCCTGGGGCCAGACTAGGGATGCTGTGGAAATGACGAAAATAGTATTTAGCTGGGGCTTGCCGATAAAACGGCGAAGGCCCCGGATTTTGTGGCATTGCACAGGAGGGACTGGCCCGAAACAGATGTGGGAGCGGCCTTGTGCCGCGAAGCGCCGCGCGGGCGGCGCTCGATGTCTGCCCCAGCCTAGTTTTTTCCTGCTTACCCCCAAGGAAAAAGGTCGTTTCGCCAGCCCGAAGGTTCCACCCAGAATGCCGTATATCGCACAGCACAACAGGAACCTAGACATGACGTTCTCCATCATTGGTCGTTGCCAGGAAACCGGCCAGGTCGGTATCGCCATCAGCTCTTCGAGCATTGCCGTTGGCGCTCGTTGCCCATGGGTGCGTGCCGGCGTGGGCGCAGTCTCTACCCAGAACATCACCCTGCCGGCGCTGGGCCCGCAGATTCTCGATACCATGGAGCAGGGCCAGTTACCGCCCGCCGCAGCGCTGGACCGGGTGCTGAGCGCCAATGGCTGGAGCGAGTACCGCCAGGTGACGGTGATCGACAGCAATGGCCAGGTGGCCTTGTTCACTGGCCGCGAGGCGCTAGGCATGCACAATGCCGTAGCCGGCGAGCAATGCGCGGCAGCGGGCAACCTGCTGTCCTCGACCCAGGTGATCGAAGCGATGGTGCTGGCCTTCGAACAGGCCGGCGGGCACCTGGCCGACCGCCTGCTGGCGGCCATGCACGCGGCAATGGCTGCTGGCGGTGAAGCGGGGCCGGTGCACTCGGCGGCGCTGAAAATTGCGGGCGAGCTGACCTGGCCACTGGTGGACCTGCGCGTCGACTGGGCCGACAACGACCCGATCGGTGTGCTCGATGGCCTGTGGCAGGCCTACCGCCCACAAATGCAGGACTACGTCACCCGCGCCCTCAACCCGACCTCCGCGCCTAGCTACGGGGTGCCAGGTGATGAGTGAGCTTGCCAGCCGCGCGCTGCTGGCCCGGCTGATCGGTTTTGCCACGGTCAGCCGCGACTCCAACCTGGCGCTGATCGGCTTCATCCGTGATTACCTGGCTGAGTTGGGGGTGGCGTGCGAGCTGTTCCATAACCCTGAGGGCACCAAGGCCAACCTGTTTGCCACCATCGGCCCCAAGGATGTTGGCGGCGTGGTGCTGTCCGGTCATACCGATGTGGTGCCGGTGGACGGCCAGGCCTGGACGGTCCAACCGTTTGCCCTCAGCGAACGCGATGGCCGCCTGTATGGCCGTGGCACAGCCGACATGAAAGGTTTCATCGCGTCGGTGCTGGCAGCGGTGCCCGCATTTCTCGCCCAGCCGTTGCGCATGCCGGTGCACTTGGCATTTTCCTATGACGAAGAAGTCGGCTGCCTGGGTGTACGCTCGATGCTCGCAGCGCTCGAACAGCGCCCGCACAAACCGCGGCTGTGCCTGATCGGCGAGCCCACCGAGCTCAAGCCCGTGCTCGGGCACAAGGGCAAACTGGCGATGCGCTGCCAGGTGCAGGGGGCTGCTTGCCATTCGGCGTATGCACCGTATGGGGTGAATGCCATCGAGTATGCCGCCAGGCTGATCGGCAAGCTGGGCGATATCGGCGACGCGCTGGCCTTGCCGCAGCATCACGACCCGCGCTTCGACCCGCCGTTCTCAACGGTGCAGACCGGGGTGATCAAAGGGGGCAGGGCGCTGAACATCGTGCCGGCCGAGTGCGAATTTGATTTCGAGGTGCGTGCCTTGCCGGGGTTTGAGGCACAGACGGTGGCTGACCAGCTGCAGACCTATGCCGAGGCTGAATTGCTGCCGCGCATGCGCAAGGTAAATGCCCACAGTGGCATTCGCCTGGAACCGTTAAGCGCCTATCCCGGCCTGGCTACACCAGAGGACAGCGAAGCAGCGCGGTTGGTGGCATTGCTTAGTGGGTCGGATGAGTTCGGCACGGTGGCGTTTGGTACCGAAGGCGGGTTGTTTGACCAGGCGGGCATCCCGACCGTGGTGTGCGGGCCTGGCAGCATGGACCAAGGGCACAAGCCGGACGAGTTCGTCAGCGTCGAACAGTTGCAGGGCTGTGATGCCATGCTGCTCAGGCTGGTGGATTACCTTAAGCAGGTTTGACGGTGTTGGTTTTATTCGCGGGTGAACCCGCTCCCACAGGTACTGCACTGGATCTGAAAGTTGTGTTGTCACTGTGGGAGCGGGTTTACCGGAACTGTCAGATTTTTTGTGTGCGGGCCGGTAACGGCCTGCCGCCAGGCAGGCCCTGATTTTCACCAGGTTGGCCTGATGAACCGATCTCCGT
>NZ_JBJDNB010000046.1:0-54610 GCF_044900445.1 Pseudomonas sp. NPDC089407 | reverse complement strand
GGTCAACGAGAACAACGCGACCTACAGCTTTGCTTATGACGCCTCGGACCGGCTGAGCGAAGAGGTGCGGGTCGATAACCTGACCCGGCGCTTCATGTACAACGTCGCTGGTCACCCCACCCGGCTGGATGAGATTGGCTATGGCGAAAATGCCGAACGCCCAGAGCGGCATACGCTGTTCGAACGTGACACCATTGGCCGCTTGATCGCCAAGCTTAATAACGACGCACAGCAGCAATTCACCTATGACGACGGCGACCGGCTGCTGAGCATCGAGCGACAACCCAGCGGGATCGGCAAGCAGCTGGGCATCACCGAAGAAAAGCTGGAATACACATACGATCTGCTGGGGCGGCTGACGAAAGAAATCACCCCCGATGGCACGCTCGGTTATGAGTACGATCCACTCAGCAATTTGACGGACAGTGACGGTAAGATCGTCTGGCAGGCGACGTATCGCTCCTGGGGTGCAATAGAGAGTCTGCCACTCAATGAGGTTGAGCAGCGCCTGCGCTTTCAAGGTCAGTATTCTGATTACGAAACGGGACTGTACTACAACACCTTCAGATACTATGATCCTGAAGCTGGGCGCTTTGTCACTCAAGATCCGATTGGATTGACAGGTGGGCTAAACTTATATTTTTATGCGTCTAACCCGGTCAATTGGATTGACCCACTAGGATGGTCTGGTATCGACGGTAGCGGCCGTCCGCTATCCAGTTCACAATACAGCGTCTGGACTAGTGTAGAGATGCCACAAGAAATTCATGGCTCGAGTAGGGGTGTGCACTTTAAGTATGCTAATGAAGAGCTGTACAAACGGACATTACAATACCCCGAGCTTAAAGCTGCTTTGCCTGCTGAAGTAGTTGAGCACATTCAGCCAGGCCCCAGAGGAGGCTTCAGCGACAGAAGCCCACCTAATCACTCTTGGCACCACAATGCTCAAGTCCCTAAAGATATCGAGCTTATTCCAAGAGCGCAACACCAGGCGAAAGGGCCGGTACAAGCGAGTTTGCACCCT
Organism: Pseudomonas sp. NPDC089407; assembly: GCF_044900445.1. Lineage (NCBI taxonomy): Bacteria > Pseudomonadati > Pseudomonadota > Gammaproteobacteria > Pseudomonadales > Pseudomonadaceae > Pseudomonas > Pseudomonas sp. NPDC089407. Next base: position 53,586 of record NZ_JBJDNB010000046.1, on the reverse strand, counting down.
AATCAAAAGGGTGGATTTAAGCAATTACAAAGCACGTCGTGTTGAGGCGATTATGAGAACTTATAGCATACGAGAAGTCCTAGAGAATCTGGATAAAATGCCGGATTCTTGGTTTTATTTGCCAAATACAAGTTGGACCTTGGATACAGAAGGGGCATTTTCATTAGATAGTCGTGACTTTGCTCCAGACTCGACGGATTATCTTCCTCGGCAGGTGGCTAGTGACGGCTGGATTGAAACATTAGATACGCCTATGATACAGGATGTGATTGACTATACAAATCAGCAACTGCCTGTGGCTACTGTTGAGGATTACTTTGAAGCATTTAAGTACTACTTTGAAAATGATGCCTTTTTAGAATTCTAGATAACGGACACGGCTCTGCTCTTTAAGTATCAGTCTTGAGGCGCGGCTCAAGCGCCTCGTTTCTTCCCTAAATAAACCCTATGCCAATGCTCTATCTACGACGGCGAGTGCCGATGCGTCAGCCAGGCATTAGATTATCAAGTAGTCTAAGCTCGATGGCGTGGTCGACCAGAAGCGGTTCTTGTGGCAAGGGTTGAGAATGCTGCACGAGGAGACACCTGGACAGAGTATCTTGTACCTATATGAGCCGGGTAGCTATGCGCCGTTGGCGCGGGTCGATCAGGCGGAAGGGCAAGGGCAGAAGCTTTATTACTTCCATACGGACCAGATCGGTACGCCGCTGGAACTGACAGACAGCAATGGTGAGGTCGTTTGGCAGGCAGTCTATCGGTCTTGGGACGAGATTGAAACTGTAAGTGTTAATAACACTGAACAGAATATGAGGTTCCAGGGGCGGTATCTCGATTTTGAAACTGGGCTGCACTATAATTTATTTAGATATTATGATCCTGAAGTGGGGAGGTTCATTGCCCAAGATCCAATAAGTCTTCAAGGCGGCCACAATCTTTACAGTTATGCTCCTAACGCACTTACATGGGTTGATCCTTTTGGACTGTGCAAGAGTGCCGCAAGTGGTGACAAAGGCCGAACCGAAGCTATGCATGACTTGGAGCGGAACGGTTACAAAATTGTGGCCGAAGAAGTCACTATGAAAGTAAACGGAAGCAGGGTTAGGGTCGATTTTGTGGCTAGAGATGCTCAGGGGAATTTACATGTATTCGAAGTGAAACATGGGTCTGGAGCGCTAACGAAAAATCAAAAAGCTTCGGGGGGTTTTCGACATGAGTAATCCTGCTAATAGTACGCAGCATCTAGGAGGGGGCGTTATTAAGCCGTCCAACGGCACTCCCGCCAAACTTAAAGTTGACACTAAAAGTGCGCGCGGAAAACTACTAGGTGGTAAGGTGCCGTGCATGAAGCTATATTTAATGTTCTCAAGTATCGGTGATTTATGAGTTCTGATGATTGGTTGCATTTTGAATCTGAACTATTGAAAGAACTAAAGAATGTTGCTTCGCAGTATGAGGGCGTGATGGCGTCCAAGAATAAACTGAAATTCAAGTATAACAAGAAGTTTGTCGCAGAGATTTTTCTTGATCACCTAGCCCGTATAGATTCCTATGTGCTATGCGGGATGGTCTATGGTGGAGAAATTCATGAATGCGCTTGCGGTTTCGCCCCTCCATATAAAAGCAATCTCCTCAATGAAGGCAGTTTTTCCTTTATTTCATCAGGTGAACAGAGCAAGCGTTTCAGTGGTGATTTCGGCGGTGCAATTAAAACTCCATTACCTGATGAGGTTGGTAAAGTCTGTGCGCATATCCGATCAGTGCTGGAGGAGTTTTATATTCCAAAAGTACTTGCATGTATCAGGCCTGCCAATCGAACCATAAGTGATGTTTTGTCTGCGCCTGATCAGTATGCCTACCCCGCGGTGTTCATACATTGCGCGGCAAAAATTGGTGGAGTAGGTGGCGCTAAAGATCAAATTAATGAGGCTGTAAATTCAAAGAAAATTATCAAGAATAAATCTTACGACACTCCATTGCTTGTAGAGGTTTTGTAAAGAATTTGGGAGGCCCTTTAAGGTAGGCAGTGATGCCGCTGATGATTAGGGATAATTACCTTTGACCTAAGTGATGCGGTCCACGTACTTTTCGGCAAGCAGGATGAGCTAGCTTCACATGAATCCTCGCAGCTGCGCGCTGTTGGCAAGGATGCCAGTTTGTATTGTTCAAAGACTTTTCAGTTGAATTATGATAGTTGGCCTGGTTTTGATTTACGAAAATCTATCAGTGAGTCGTTGCATAGCTGTATGCCTGATGGTCCACGATGGTTTGTTAAGATCGTTCTAGATGATTAGGCTAAACTGTCTAGTGATGTGGTAAGGCTGCAGAGGAAAGCGCTACTATTGTGGTGGCCGCTCGTGACAATTCTATTTTTGAGAGTAGCTCAGTTCGTGGAATTCGATCTTTAACAATTAATAGTTGAATCGGCTCTGCTAGATCTGTGGTGGAGCCACTATTTTTACGGCATATGCTCACAAGTGTAACGACAAGCCTCCCGAGCAGATGTGTCCGGTCTGCATACAGGGCGGCCACTTTCTGCACTTCTCCCACACCTCAGATTGCACCCGCGTTCACCTGCACTACGACAACCCGCTTGGCCGCCTAACCGACATCAAGCGCGTGGTCGACAACCAGGCCGTGGATGCTAATCTGACCCGGCGCTTCAGCTACAACGTCGGCGGCCATCTCACCCGTCTGGATGAAATCGGCTATGGCGAAAATGCCGAACGCCCGGAGCGGCATACGCTGTTCGAGCGAGACACCATTGGCCGCCTGATCGCCAAGCTCAATCGCGATGCACAGCGACAGTTCACCTACGACGATGGTGATCGACTGCTGAGCATCGAGCGACAACCGAGCGAGATCGGCAAGCAGCTGGGCATCACCGAAGAAAAGCTAGAATACACATAACGATCTGCTGGGGCGGCTGACGAAAGAAATCACCCCCGACGGCACGCTCGGTTATGAGTACGATCCACTCAGCAATTTGACTACATCGACCCTGCCAGACGGCCGCAAGGTCAACCACCTGTACTACGGCAGCGGGCACCTGCACCAGCTGAATCTGGATGGGCAGGTGATCAGCGACATGGAGCGCGATGATCTGCACCGCGAGGTGTATCGCACCCAGGGCAAGCTCACCAGTTGCTTTGGCTACGACGCGATGGGGCGCAAGGCTTGGCAGTTTGCCTCGACCTTGCCCGCCGACAAGCTTTCGCAGGTACACAACACCGGCATCAATACTTCGCTGCTGGTGGAGCATGCCTACAACCCGATTCACCGGCGATACCAGTACGACCCGGCCGGTGAGTTGGTACGCACGCTCGACAAGCTGCGTGGCGAGATCAAGTACGAGTACGAAGCCAATGGGCAGTTGCGCAGTCGCGATACCGGTTCGCTGGTGGGCAGCGAAGAGTTTCGCTATGACCCGGCGGCCAACCGCCTGGACTCCAATGCGCGGCAGTTTGACAAGGTCAAGGACAACCGGATCAAGCAATGGCGGGATCAGGAGTATCGGTACGATCCCTGGGGCAACCTGATCGAGAAGCGCTCGGGGCATAGCAAGCTGCAGCACTTCAGCTATGACTGCGAAAATCGGCTGGTGCGGGCACAGACACTGGTTAACGGCAAGCTGGAGAGTGCCGGTGAGTATCGCTACGACAGCTTAGGGCGGCGGGTTGCCAAGCGGGCTGAGATCAATGGTGAGGTCGAGCAGAAGCGCTTTCTGTGGCAAGGGTTGAGGATGCTGCGGGAGGAGACGCCTGGGCAGAGCATCTTGTACCTGTATGAGCCGGGAAGCTATGCGCCTTTAGCCCGGGTTGATCAGGCGGAAGGGAAAGAGCAGAAGCTTTATTACTTCCATACGGACCAGATTGGTACGCCGTTAGAGCTTACTGACAGTGATGGCAGGATTGTTTGGCAGGCGACGTATCGCTCTTGGGGGGAATTGGATAGTCTGACCGTCAACGAAGCAGAACAGAACCTGCGTTTCCAAGGGCAGTATTGGGACTGTGAAACAGCGCTTCATTATAATACGTTCCGCCACTATGACCCCGCTCTCGCAAGATTTATCACGCAAGATCCAATTGGCTTGTTTGGTGGGTTGAACCTATACTTATGCACCCAGTTCGACGGGGTGGCTTGACCCATTGGGATGGTGTGTCACGACGAATGTCACGAGGGGGATGGCAGATCAGCCATTGAAAGCGACTGCCACAATCACTAAAGGTGATCTGAAGACAGGCACGGCAACCAATCAGTCCTCGAGAGCATGGGCCCGTATGATGGGCAATCCAAATGATGACGCTGGACATATCATTGGTAAGCTCTTAGGTGGTTCCGGAGGCAAAGATGGTGTCTTCCCTCAGTTGAAAGGCATAAATCGTGGCCAGTTCAGAGCCTTCGGAGCTCAAGTTGCAAGTGTGATTCAGAAAAAGGGCGCTGCGGATGTTGAACTGAACTTCATATATGGTAATAGCGGTACGCGCCCCACGTCTATAACTTATGATGTTTATCATCAAGGTCGAAAAAATCCTTGAGGGAATATTTGGGAATTGATATGTCAAGCAAAAATGTTTCAGAAGGTGTGCCGGGAGCTCTTATTGCGTTCATGGAGCAGATGAATGTATGGGAAGTTGAATTTTTTGAAAAGCGCAAACAAAGCCTTAGCGAAGGGATTGATGAGCCAGCGTTAAAGGATGAGTATGCGCAGAAGCTAGAGTTCATTCTCAGCAAATACGCCATGAAAGACAAGTCTAATTGTGGGCGCCTTATAGATTTGGGCTGCACAAAGCCCGCTACCTATGATCCTAATACGGACGAAATTCAAGTTGTAGAGAGTGATGGGAGCAGTTTGACTGTGCAGGTACAGCAGGTTAAAGGGGCTGAAACAGTCTCGCGAATCTATATGGTATATAAGAAAGATGAATGGAAAATAAAAAAGAAAGAAATAATGACTTTTGATGGCAAGTGGCGTCGAGCTCCTTTATGAGTTTGCTGACTAGGCTCTGTACGAAAAGCCTTGATACTGCGTTGAAGACAGCCTCGGCATGCTCATTTACAACTGTTAAACTAAGCGTCCTCGGCTGATCTCGCCTTGCCTGACTTTCGTCTCAAGATTTTTCACAGGGAACCCAGGAAAGGTGGGAGCATGCCTATAGTTTACAAAACTGGTTTGACTGATGCCGAGATCATTTCACTTGAGGTTGCAGTGGTCACCTCACCCGGCTGGATGAGATTGGCTATGGCGAAAATGCCGAGCGCCCGGAGCGGCATACGCTGTTCGAGCGTGACACCATTGGCCGCTTGATCGCCAAGCTCAATCGCGATGCACAGCAGCATTTCACCTATGACGACGGCGACCGGCTGCTGAGCATCGAGCGGCAACCGAGCGGGATCGGCAAGCAGCTGGGCATCACCGAAGAAAAGCTGGAATACACATACGATCTGCTGGGGCGGCTGACGAAAGAAATCACCCCCGACGGCACGCTCGGTTATGAGTACGATCCACTCAGCAATTTGACTACATTGACCCTGCCAGACGGCCGCAAGGTCAACCACCTGTACTACGGCAGCGGGCACCTGCACCAGCTGAATCTGGATGGCCAGGTGATCAGCGACATGGAGCGTGACGACCTGCACCGCGAGGTGTATCGCACCCAGGGCAAGCTCACCAGTTGCTTTGGCTACGACGCGATGGGGCGCAAGGCTTGGCAGTTCGCCTCGACCTTGCCCGCCGACAAGCTTTCGCAGGTACACAACACCGGCATCAATACCTCGCTGCTGGTGGAGCATGCCTACAACCCGATTCACCGGCGATACCAGTACGACCCGGCCGGTGAACTGGTACGCACGCTCGACAAGCTGCGTGGCGAGATCAAGTACGAGTACGAAGCCAATGGGCAGTTGCGCAGTCGCGATACCGGTTCGCTGGTGGGCAGCGAAGAGTTCCGCTACGACGCGGCGGCCAACCGCCTGGACTTCAATGCGCGGCAGTTCGACAAGGTCAAGGACAACCGGATCAAGCAATGGCGGGATCAGGAGTATCGCTACGATCCCTGGGGCAACCTGACCGAGAAGCGCTCGGGGCCCAGCAAGCTGCAGCACTTCAGCTATGACTGCGAAAATCGGCTGGTGCGGGCACAGACACTGGTTAACGGCAAGCTGGAGAGTGCCGGTGAGTATCGCTACGACAGCCTGGGGCGGCGGGTGGCCAAGCGGGCTGAGATTAATGGTGAGGTCGAGCAGAAGCGCTTCCTGTGGCAAGGGTTGAGGATGCTGCGGGAGGAGACGCCTGGGCAGAGCATCTTGTACCTGTATGAGCCGGGTAGCTATGCGCCGTTGGCGCGGGTCGATCAGGTGGAAGGGGAGGAGCAGAAGCTTTATTACTTCCATACGGATCAGATTGGGACGCCGTTGGAGCTGACGGACAGCGATGGCAAGATTGTTTGGCAGGCGACATACCGCTCGTGGGGTTCGATTGAAAGCCTAGTGGTCAATGAGACTCATCAGAATTTGCGCTTTCAAGGGCAATACTTCGACGATGAAAGTGAGTTGCACTATAATATTTTGCGCTATTACGCATCGGATGTTGGGCGTTTTGTAACGCAGGATCCATTAGGTTTAGGTGGTGGCATAAATCTTTATCAGTATGCGCCAAATACTACTGCATGGATTGATCCTTGGGGACTATCGTTCAAGAGTGTTAACTTTGAAGGTTCGCCTGAGTTGTTTCCAGTAACCGGCGCTCAGAAAAATATCGTTTCTATTCAAATGCAAGGGTCTCGAGGGCGTGATTTTACCGAGGCTTATAAGCAGGCTGGCTTGACAAGGGCTCAGGTCAAGTCGATGGGGAAATACACTTGGCATCATGTCGATGATTTCGATCCAGTGACTGGTAAGGGAACTATGCAGTTAGTAACGCAGTCAGCTCACGAGGCTTCATTGCCGCATACAGGCTCGGTAGCGCAATTCGAGAAGCATTTTGGATTGCCTTCTGGATCTTATGGAACACCTGAAGCTGTAGCAGTCTCGCAGGATAAGGGTTGGCTAAAAGGCCGCCCGCAAAAAACAACGTCTACAAATTGCTGAGAATTATATAATGGGTGAATTTAAGCTGTTTAATTCTGATGGCACTGTTTCAGATCTTGATATTGATATGCTTGAGTCTGAGGTTGGTGTGAAGTTTCCCGTCGAGTTCAGGCAGCTATACTTGTCTTGCAATGGCGGGGCTCCAAGTCGGGAGTTTTGGGCGAAAGATGAAAATTATGAGCCGATTAGAGTTGAGGACTTTAAGAGTATTGCTAGTGCTCGTGCTCCAGATAAAAATGAAACCAAATACATAGGTGGGTGTTTCAGATTGATGGTGAGCAGGAACGTATTGCCAGCACACTTGGTGCCATTTGCTGTTGACGAGGCGGGTAACTTTATTTGCCTTGATAAAGACAAGGGGGAGGTCATTTATTTTGCGGTTGATATATTTCAACCGGATGTTGATATGCATATAAATCATATTAATGCTCAGAGGATTTTGTCGTTATCGTTCCGTGATTTTGTTGAGTCTTTGGTTGATGAGGATGAAGTTGATCAGTAATTTTTTGGTGTATGACAATGTAGGCTGGCGGGTGTTTGTTGGCTTGCCGTTTTGACATGATTGGTCTGTAGATTCAATCGATCGATTTGTATACGGCGTCACACCTGCCAAAATATCTATTGTGGGTCTGAGATCTTTAATAACTAAATGTTGGGGGGCTGAGGCAAAGGCCTCAGTCATTCCAGAGAAACGCGTGACACCGAGTGTGGCGTGCTGCTGCAACGGAACGAGGATGTCCTTCCAGGCGACATCAAGCGCGTAGTCAACAATCATGCCGTCGAAACACTGACCCAGTACCGTTACGACGAACACGGTCAGCTGAATGCGGTCATCAACCGCAACGGCGACACCGTGCGCAGCTTCAGCTATGCCGAAGGCCTGATGGTCACCCACAGCAACGCCCTGGGCCTGGGCTGCCACTACCGCTGGGAAACCCAGGGCGGCAGGCCGCGGGTGGTCGAGCACTGGACCAGTGACGGCGAGCATTACCATTTCCGCTACGACCTCGACGCCCGCACCAGCTGGGCAACCGACGTGCTCGGCCGTGAGCTGGAGGTGCAGTACAACGCCGACCATCGGGTCATCGCCAGCCGAGACTACGCTGGCGAACGCTATGCCATCGAGCTGGACGAAAACGGCAACATGGTCGGCCTCGACCTGCCGGACGGCAATCGCCTGACCTTCAAGTACGACGAGTACGCCCGCCTGCTCGAAGAAACCGACCCGCTGGGGCGCACGATCGCCTACGAGTATCACCACCTGATGACGCTGGTGACCAAGGTTAGCTGCCCGGATGGCAGCACCTGGACGGCGCGTTACGACGACAAGGGCAACCTGCTCGCTGAAATCGATGCGCTCGGCCAGATGACCGAATACCTCAACAGCGACGACGGCCTGCCGCACACCACCATCCATGCGGCCTACAAGTCCAGCTACTAGTGGTTGAGCACCTGGCCACAGGTCGGGCCATTATCAGGCCTGTGGGCGGCACGCTTGGGTAGGCAACTTTTCCGCCCAGCAAGTTTGAGGGTTATTTGGGGCTGTGCATGAGGGTTAGTGTGGTTTGGCGATCACAACTAACAGGAGCTGTATCATGCGACCGTCATTAATATTGGCTATTGATCAACAACGCACAGTGCATACAGGTAGCCATTTCCCGTTACGGCGCTATACACCGTATGGCCATCACACCATCGAAAGCGGAGGCTGGTTGGCCTTTGCCGGGGAAGCCGATTCGTTAGTGCCTCATTGTTATCTGCTCGGCAACGGCAAGCGCGCCTTTGACACAGTGCTGATGCGCTTTCATAGTCCGGACTCATTCAGCCCCTTCGGGCGCGGCGGGATCAACACCTATGCCTATTGCCAGGGTGATCCGATTAACAATGTTGACCGCGATGGCCATTCGCCAAGCCGCATAGTCGGGCAGTCAACCGGCCTGGTATGGGGCTCGGTGGGTATGCTTTCCTCGCTGAACAAGGCCTCCAGGACAATTGTCAAACGCTCGATTGCCAAGGCAAACGGGCTAGCTGTACCGAAGGAGTTCGATGACGCTAGCCGCACCAACAATGCAATGATCTTTAACGGGGGGCTGATGAGTACCTTGACTAAAGTGCCAGGCGTGGCATTTGCCTACGCCTTTCCAGCCGCCTCGATTGCCAATGAGGCGTTTACTGCAGTGGGTATTTCAGCCGCATCTTTTGCAGGGGCGGGAAAGTTGCGGCAGTTGTATACCGATATGAAAGCGACCTACCGGGAGGCCAGGTTGAACAGGCTGCCCTTGGTTAAATTGACTGTAGAATCAGTAAAAGAAGCCACCGGATGGAATCGGTTCCGCGGGCAAGAGTCAGCCATTCTTGAGCCCCTCCCGGAAAGGGTGCTGTTGGTGCGGTTTCCGAACAAGGCGTGAACGCGGTTAGTCGCCGCTTGGCCACATTGTGTTCCATAGTGTGAAACCAGATTCGATTGTGCTCCATCGCTCCTCGCGCTTTGCTGTCACCCAGCACGACCTGCCTTACCCGTCGTGACCTCAAGGCAAACAACAAGACCGGGAAACCACCCGCGCGAGGAGACTCTACATGTCCCGACATCAGCACATCCTGGCCTGGCTGAACGATGTGGCCAGCGACTTGCACGCAATCCGTCATGATATCCACGCCCACCCGGAACTGGGCTTTGAAGAAAGCCGCACCTCGGCCCTGGTCGCCCGGTTGCTCGAGGCGTGGGGCTACGAGGTGCACACCGGCATTGGCCACACCGGCGTGGTCGGCGTGCTGCGCAACGGCAGCAGCCCACGGCGCCTGGGCCTGCGCGCCGACATGGACGCGCTGCCTATTCACGAAGCCACCGGCGCGGCCTACAGCAGCCAGCACCAGGGCTGCATGCACGCCTGCGGCCATGACGGGCATACCACCATGTTGCTGGGCGCCGCCCGTTACCTGGCGGCAACCCGGCAGTTCGATGGCACGCTGACGCTGATCTTCCAGCCGGCCGAAGAGGGCCAGGGCGGTGCCGAAGCCATGCTGGCCGACGGCCTGCTGGAGCGCTTCCCTTGCGATGCATTGTTCGGCATGCACAACATGCCGGGGTTGCCGGCCGGGCACCTGGGCTTTCGCGAGGGGCCGATGATGGCCTCGCAAGACCTGCTCACCGTTACGCTCGATGGGGTCGGTGGGCACGGCTCTATGCCACACTTGACCGTGGACCCGCTGGTGGCGGCGGCCAGTGTGGTGATGGCGCTGCAAACCGTGGTGGCGCGCAATATCGATGCGCAGGAAGCGGCGGTGGTCACGGTCGGTGCCTTGCAGGCCGGCGAAGCCGCCAACGTGATCCCGCAACAGGCGTTGCTGCGCCTGAGCCTGCGCGCGCTGAATGCCGAGGTACGCGCGCAGACCCTTGAACGGGTGCGGGCGATCATTGTCAGCCAGGCCGAAAGCTTCGGCTGCAGCGCCAGCATCGAGCACCGCCCGGCCTATCCGGTGCTGGTCAACCATGCCGCGGAAAACGCCTTTGCCACCCAGGTCGGGCTCGAGTTGCTCGGCGCCGACGCAGTCGATACCAATACCCGCAAGCTGATGGGCAGCGAAGACTTCGCCTGGATGCTGCAACGCTGCCCGGGTGCCTACCTGTTCATCGGCAACGGCGTTTCGCGGCCGATGGTGCACAACCCCGCCTATGACTTCAACGACGACATCCTGCTGACCGGCGCCGCCTACTGGGGCGCGCTGGCAGAGCGCTGGCTCGCGCCCGCCTGACCTGCCTTTTTGACGACTGCCGCTGGATCCCGGGCGCGACCGCGCCTGGGCGATCACCCAATCATTGTGTGGAGTGTTCCCTATGCAGACTTCGAGTACTGGCGTGTCGCGTACCCGGCAAGTGGTGGCTGCCGTTATCGGCAACGCCCTGGAGTGGTACGACTTTATCGTGTACGGCTTTCTGGCCAGCATCATCGCCCGGCAGTTCTTCCCGTCCGACGACGAATACGCCTCGCTGCTGATGGCCTTGGCCACCTTTGGCGTCGGCTTTTTCATGCGCCCAGTGGGCGGGGTGTTGTTGGGCATGTATTCCGACCGCAAGGGCCGCAAGGCGGCAATGCAGCTGATCATCCGCCTGATGACCGTGTCGATCGCCATGATCGCCTTTGCGCCGGACTACCTGGCCATTGGCATGGCTGCGCCGATGCTGATCGTGGTGGCGCGCATGCTGCAGGGCTTTGCCACCGGTGGCGAGTACGCCAGCGCCACGGCATTTCTGGTGGAGAGTGCGCCGGCCCACCGCAAGGGGCTGTACGGTTCGTGGCAACTGGTGGGGCAATGCCTGGCGGTGTTCTGCGGTGCGGCGATGGTGGCGCTGGTGACCCACCTGTGCTCGCCTGCGGCGCTGGACAGCTGGGGCTGGCGTATCCCGTTCGTGCTGGGCCTGCTGATCGGCCCGGTGGGGCTGTGGATTCGCAAGCACATGGAAGAACCCGAGGCGTTTGTCGAAGCACGCCGCCAGGCCAAAGGCCCGTCGCCGAGCCTGCTGCAAGTCTTGCGTGTACACCGGCGCAGCCTGCTGGTGTCCATGGGGCTGGCCTGTGGCGCGACGGTGTCGTTCTACGTGGTGCTGGTGAACATGCCGACCTTTGCCCACAAAAGCCTTGGCCTGCCGCTGGACCAGGTGCTGCTGGTGCAGATGCTTGCAGTGGGGCTGATGACCCTCGTGATTCCTTTGGCCGGTGCGTTGTCTGACCGGCTGGGGCGGCGCCCGGTGCTGATGGCTTTCACCCTGGCGTTCTTCGTGATGGTTTACCCGCTGTATGTGTGGGTGGCCGCTGCGCCTTCGCTGGAGCGCCTGCTGGTCATGCAGCTGCTGCTGTGCACGGCCATCGGCGGCTTCTTCGGCCCGGCACCTACCGCGCTGGCCGAGCAGTTCCCGGTCGAGGTACGTTCCACCGGGGTCTCGGTGGCCTACAACGTGGCGGTGATGGTATTCGGCGGCTTCGCCCCGTTGATCGTCACCTGGCTGACCAAGGTGCTCGGCACCCCGGTGGCGCCCTCGTTCTACGTGTTGTTCGCCTGCCTGCTGACGCTATTGGGTACCTATTGCCTGAAAGAAGCACCCCGGGCGGGCAAGCGTGCCGCCTTTCACCTTGGAGTAAAACCGTGAAGCCGCTAGCCATCGACCCCATCGTGGCCCTCGACGCCGAGGCGTTGTCCCAGGCCATCCATACCCGCCAGCTGTCCTGCCGGGAGGTGATGCAAGCCTACCTGGCGCACATCGAGCGCTGTAACCCGCAGGTCAATGCCCTGGTCTCGCTGCGCCCGGCCGACGTAATGCTGGCCGAAGCCGACGAGCGCGACCGCGAACTGGCCCGGGGTCATTCACGCGGCTGGATGCATGGCATGCCCCAAGCGATCAAGGACCTGGCCGCCACTGCCGGGCTGCGCACCACCATGGGCTCGCCACTGTTTGCCGAACAGGTGCCTGAGCACGACGCGATCAGCGTGGCGCGGGTACGGGCGAGCGGTGCGCTGATCGTCGGCAAGAGCAATGTGCCCGAGTTCGGCCTGGGTTCGCAGACCTACAACAGCCTGTTCGGCACCACCACCAACGCCTACGACCCTGGCCGGGTAGCGGGTGGCAGCAGCGGCGGGGCGGCAGCGGCGTTGGCCATGCGCTTGCTGCCGGTGGCCGACGGCAGCGACATGATGGGCTCGCTGCGCAACCCGGCGGCGTTCAACAACGTGTTTGGCCTGCGCCCGTCGCAGGGGCGGGTGCCGCATGGGCCGGCACCGGAGCTGTTCGTGCAACAACTGGCCACCGAGGGGCCAATGGGCCGCAGTGTCACCGACGTGGCGCGGTTGCTGTCGATCCAGGCTGGCGTTGATGCGCGGGTGCCCTTGTCGATCAGCGAGGGGCGGCGCGATTTTGCCGCCGGGTTGCAGCGAGACTTGCGCGGCGTACGGGTCGGCTGGCTGGGGGACTACAACGGCTATCTGCCGATGGACGATGGGGTGATGAGCCTGTGCGAGGCGGCGCTGGCCGACTTTGCCGAGTTGGGCTGCCGGGTCGAGGCCTGCCAGCCGGCATTCGACCTGGCGCGCCTGTGGCAATGCTGGTTGACGCATCGCCACTTTCTGGTGCACGGCAACCTTGGCGCGGCCTATGCCGACCCAGGCAAGCGTGCATTGCTCAAGCCCGAAGCGCAGTGGGAGGTGCAGGGCGGCTTGCAGCTCGGCGCGGCCACGCTGTACCAGGCCTCGCTGGACCGCAGCGACTGGTACCGCGCCTTGGCCAGCCTGTTCGAACGTTACGATTTCCTGCTGTTGCCGTCGGCCCAGGTGTTCCCTTTCGATGCGCAGCAGGCCTGGCCGAAGGTGGTCGGGGGGCGGGTGATGGACACCTACCACCGCTGGATGGAGGTGGTGGTCGGGCCGACCCTGGCAGGCTTGCCGAGCATTAGCGTGCCGGTCGGTTTCAACGCTGCCGGGTTGCCCATGGGCTTGCAGATCATAGGCCCGGCCCAGGCTGACCATGCCGTGTTGCAACTGGCCTATGCGCATGAACAGCTCACCCGCTGGGTGCAGCGTTGTCCGCCAACCAGCCTGCAGGCGCTATAAGGCGCTGGCCAGGCGCGGTTCTTGCTGGCTATCCTGACCATCCCGTTACAAGGAGGTCACACCCATGGGCATCACGGCAGACAGTGGCGGCGTGCGTTCGGTGGAGCGGGCGCTGGCCATCGTCGACCTGCTGGGCGAACACCAGGCACTGGGCCTGGAAGAACTGCATTACCTGACAGCGTTGCCCAAGGCCACGGTGTCGCGCATGCTCGCCACCCTGCAGCTGCAGGGCTGGGTGTACCGTGGCCTGAGCGACCGGCGCTACCGGCTGTGCGCGCGGCGCCTGTATGGTGACCGCCACTTGCGCTTCAAGCGCCGCCTGGTAGAAAGCGCCGCACCGATGCTGCTGGACCTGAGCGAACGCACGGGGTTGGTGGTGGACCTGTCGTGTTTCGATGGCGAGCGGCTGGAAGTGATGGAAAGCGCCATTCCGCAGATACTGCGCAAGCGCTACCCGCATACCTGCCAGATTGTCGGGCATCATGCCAGCCTGTTCCATTCGGCCATGGGCCGGGCCTGCCTGGGTGAACTGGCGGTAGACGAGGTGCAGCGCCTGGCCAGTCATGAGCGGGTGGGTGATGACACGTTGCTGCGCAATATCGAGGAGGAAGCGCACAAGGGCTTTGGCCAGCGCACCGAAGGGCACTGGGAGTACCCGGTACGCCTGCCACACCTGATCCGCGCCATTGCCTTGCCGGTGCATGCCGAGGGGCGACTGGCCGGGAGCATTGCCTTGCACTGGCCACTGGACCAGGCGCCGGTTGAGCGGGTGCTGAACCTGCACCTGAGCAGCCTGGCCAGCACCGTGGGCGAGGTGCAGCGGGCTTTGGCCTGAGCCAGCCTGCACCGGCCTCTTCGCGGGTGAACCCGCTCCCACAGGGAAAGTGCATTGCCTGAAAGCTGCACCGTACCTGGGAGCGGGCGCGCCCGCGAAGAGGCCAGCGCAGCAAACAGCAAAAAGAGCTGTGTCCAAGGTCCTTCAACGCTCCAGGCTGTACATCCGGCATTCTGCCAGCAGCGCCAGCAAGTTGGGCTCGCGCTCCCGCGCCTTCAGGAACACCACGCCAATGTGCTGCTGCAGGCGGTATTGCGGCTTCAGGGCAATCAACCTGACGCGGTTCTCGTACACTGCGGCAATGCGCCCGGGCAACAGGGCAAAGCCCACCCCCGAACTGACCATGCTCAGCAGGGTGAAGATGTCGTTCACCTGCATGGCCACCTTCGGCTCGAAGCCGGCCTGCTGGAACACCCGGGCGCCATCACGGTGGGTGGCAAAGCCCTGGGTCAGGGTGATGAAGGTGGAGTCGGCGAGGTCGGCCAGGTCCACTTCGGCCTGTTCGGCAAAGGGCGAGTCGGTGGGCACGGCGAGGAAGATGTCGTCTGAGAACAGCGGCAGTTGTTCACAGGCCGGGTCGCTGGCGCTTTCGTCGAGGGAGACGAGAACGGCTTCCAGTTCGTGGTTTTTCAGGCGTTGCAGCAGGTCGACGTTGGAGCCCAGGGTCAGGTCGATGTTCAGTTCGCTGCGGCGCAGCTTCAGGCCCATGACCAGCTTGGGCACGGTTTTCACCGTCAGCGAGTAGAGCGCGCCCAGGCGGAAACGCTCGGCATAGAAGCCGGCGGCTTCGCGGGTCTGGCGCACCATCTGTTCAGCGTCCTGGATCAACTGTCGGGCTTTCTTTTCCAGTACGTAGGCACTTTCCAGCGGGATCAGCTGACGGCCTTCGTGCTTGAACAGCGGGCAGCGCAGGGCGCTTTCCAGTGAGTGAATGGCGCGGTGTACGCTGACTGCGCTGGTGGACAGCTCGGCGGCGGCGCGGCCGAGGTTGCCGGTACGCATGAAGGCGAGGAAGGTTTCCAGCTTTTTGAGGGTCAGTTCTTCGTCGATCAGCATGGGGGCCTTGGGTGTATGGCTTGGGTGTTATGGGGGCATTGAGATCGAGCGCCGCCCGCGCGGCGCTTCGCGGCACAAGGCCGCTCCCACATCTGTTTCGGGCCACTCTATTCTGTGAGGCCACCGCTGTCCGCCTTATTTGTTCGACTCGATATCGCGCCAGGGGGCCGCGAAGATGTCACAGGAGTGACTGGACCGAAACAGATGTGGGAGCGGCCTTGTGCCGCGAAGCGCCGCGCGGGCGGCGCTCGATCTCAAACTCACCACATTCCTCAAGCCATACGCTCGATCAACCCCCACAATTCAGGATCATCGAAATCGGCAATCACCAACCCGGCCCCCGCCGCCAGCAACCGCTCCGGTGTCTGCGTGGTGGCCACACCCACGGTAAAAATCCCCGCACCACTGGCTGCGGTAACCCCCGGCAATGAATCCTCAAACGCCAGCGCCTGCCCGGCCTCGACGCCCAGTAACTGCAGCCCGGTGAGGTAGGGCAGCGGGTCCGGCTTGGGCCGCGCCAGTTCTTCGGCCACCAACACATGTTCGAACTGCTGGCCAAGGCCCATGGCGTTAAGCATGTGCTCGGCGTTCAGCCGTGGTGCGTTGGTGACCACGCACATGCCGATATCACGCTCCCGGGCATGCTCCAACAGGCGCAACAGGCCCGGCATGGGTTCCAGCGACGGCGACATTTCACGGAACAAGGCTTCCTTGCGATCAGCCAGCGCCTGGCACTGTTCGGTACTGGCACCGGCAAACAGTTCGGCGAACAGCTCACCATTGGCGCGGCCACTGACCTGGGCGTCGAATTGCGCCTGGCTCAGTTCGCGGCCGTCGTGATCACGCAGCAGTTGGCGAAAAGCCTGCAGGTGAAGGGTGTCTGTGTCGGTAAGGGTTCCATCAAGGTCGAACAGCAGGGCGGTCAGCATGGGATATCCAGATCAAGAAAACACAAGCCAAGGGATCATAACCAAAGCCGACGACAAAGGGGGCTGTTCAGCGTGCGCCAAAGAGAGTACAAATGTGCTCCATGGACAATCTTACCCCCAAACGCCGCGCGATTTTCGAATTCATCCGCGAGCGCATTGCCGACCATGGCCAGCCACCGAGCCTGGCCGATATCGCCACGCGCTTCGGTTTCGCCTCGCGTAGCGTCGCGCGCAAGCACATTACCGCCCTGTGCCAAGCCGGCTATATCGATGTCACGCCCAACCAGGCGCGGGGCATTCGCCTGGCCGAGCCGCTGCGTCGACCAGAAATCCTTGAAGTGCCCGTGCTGGGCCAGGTGGCGGCGGGTGCCCCCATCGGCCCGGACCTCGACATTCACGAACAGTTGCTGCTTGACCCCAGCCTGTTCCGCCGTACCCCCGACTACCTGCTGAAGGTGCGTGGCGATTCGATGATCGATGACGGCATCTTCGACGGTGACCTGGTCGGCATCCTGCAACAGGCCGACGCCCGCGACGGGCAGATCGTGGTTGCACGCCTGGACGGCGAAGTCACCATCAAGCGCCTGCAACGCCAGGGCAAGCAGTACCGCTTGTTGCCACGCAACCCGGCCTATGCGCCCATCGATGTACAGCCAGGGCAGGCGTTCTTCATCGAAGGCGTGTTCTGTGGCTTGCTGAGGCGCGACTGATGGGCGCGGTGGTCGACCTTGATCGGCTGCTCGACCAGCGCCGGGTATGGCGTGGCCGGCAGGCCCAGGCGCGGCCACTCGGCTTGCAGCCGACCGGCCATGCGGCCCTTGACGAGCGCTTGCCGGAAGGCGGTTGGCCGGCGGCAGCACTGAGCGAACTGTTGCTGGCCAGCCCGGGTTGTGGCGAATTGCAATTGCTATGGCCAACCCTGGCGCGGCTGAGCGCCGAAGCCAGCCGCATCGTCCTGGTGGCACCGCCCTTTATTCCGTATGCACCGGCCTGGCAGGCCGCAGGCGTGGACCTGCGCTGGCTGGTGCAGGTAGACGCCAAACCTGCCGATGCCTTGTGGGCCGCCGAACAGTGCCTGCGCTCAGGCAGTTGCGCGGCGGTGCTGTGCTGGCCGGAGCGTGCCGATGACCGCGCCCTGCGGCGCTTGCAGGTGGCCGCCGAAACCGGCCAGGCGCTGGCCTTTGCCTGCCGGCCGCAGCAGGCGGCGCACAACCCTTCACCGGCAGCACTGCGCATTGCCGTCGATACTCACCCGGCACAATGGCGCGTGCTGAAAAGCCGCGGCGGCATGCCGCCGGCGCTGCCCATTGCCTGCCCGGGGCGGGGCTGATGCACCATGCTTTGGGCCTGCATTCTGCTGCCGCAGCTGGCGCTGGACACCGTCCTGCGTGAGCGCGACGACCCTGACGCACCCCTGGCATTGATTGGCGGGCCAACCCAGCGGCGCGTGTTGCAAGCCGTCAACCCGGCCGCAGCGGCACTTGGCCTGCGGGCCGGGCAAACGTTGACCGCAGCGCGTGCACTGGCGGATGGCTTTACCTGCGTGGAAGCAGACGCCAAGCGCATAGACCAGGTGCAGCAATTATTGGCAGCCTGGGCCTACCGCTTCAGTGCCCAGGTCAGCCTGCATTACCCACGGGCGCTGCTGCTGGAAGTGGGTTCGAGCCTGCAATTGTTCGGCCCATGGCCGTTGTTCGAGGCACGTTTGCGCCAGGAACTGGCGGAACTGGGCCTGCGTCAACGCATAGTCCTGGCCAGCAACCCTGTGGCGGCACGCATGCTCGCCAATGCCCATGATGGCCTGGCCGTGAGCGATGCCGATGCCACCCGTGCTGCGCTGCTGGGTATGCCGATCAGCCGTGTTGGCCTGCCCGCAGAGGCTGCCGAAGCCTTTGCCCGCATGGGCCTGCGCCAGCTGGGCCAGGTGCTGGCCTTGCCCCGCGACACCCTGGCCAGGCGCTTTCCCTTGCAGGTTCAGTTGCACCTGGACCAGTTGCTCGGCCTGCGCAACCTGGGGCTGGACTTCTACCAGCCACCGGACCGTTTCGAGGCCCGGTTGGAACTTAATTTTGACGTCGAATCGCACCAGGCACTGCTGTTCCCGTTGCGGCGCATGCTCAACGACCTGGCCGCCTTCCTTGCCGGGCGCGACTGTGGCGTGCAGCGTTTCTGCCTTCACCTGGAGCACGTCGAGGGGCCAGACACTGTGCTCCAGGTAGGCCTGCTGGCGGCCGAACGCGATGCCGCAATGTTGTTCGAGCTGGCCCGTGGGCGGCTGGAGCCGCTACGCATACCGGCTCCGGTACGCAACCTGCGGTTGGTTGCCGAAGACTTGCCAGCCTTCGTGCCGCAGCACCAGGCGTTGTTCGACCCGCGCGCGCAACAGGCGCAACCCTGGGCGCAATTGCGCGAGCGGCTGCGTGCGCGCCTGGGTGATGACGCCGTGAAGGCGCTGAGCGCGGCAGCCGATCACCGCCCCGAATGCGCCTGGCAGCTGGCCGAGCAGGGCGCCCAAGGCAGCATGCCGGTTGCCCCGGGTAGCCGCCCCGGCTGGCTACTGCCGGCCCCGGTGGCGCTGGAGGACAGCGCCTACCAGGTGCAAACCCAAGCCGAACGCATCGAGTCGGGCTGGTGGGATGGCGGTGATGTACGCCGCGACTATTACCGTATTCAAACCCGAGATGGCCTGCGTGGCTGGGCCTACCGCGACCTGAGCCAGGCCGGCCCGCTGTGGCTGCAAGGCTGGTTTGCATGAACGGCCCAGGTTATGCCGAGCTGCATTGCCTGTCCAACTTCAGCTTCCAGCGTGGTGCATCGAGCGCCGACGAACTGTTCCGGCGTGCGCATGAACAGGGCTATCAGGCCCTGGCGATCACTGACGAATGCACCTTGGCCGGAATCGTGCGCGCGTGGCAGGCAGCCAGGCAGCACCAGCTGCGGCTGATCGTTGGCAGCGAAGTGCAGTTGCACGATGGCCCCAAGCTGGTGCTGTTGGTAGAGAACCTTACCGGCTACCAGAACCTTTGCGCGCTGATCACCCGTGCCCGGCGGCGGGCAGAGAAAGGCGACTACCAGCTGTTTCGTGATGACCTGCTGCTGCACCACCAAGGCCTGCTGGCCTTGTGGGTGGCAGAAGACAGCAGCGATACAGCCACCGGCGAGTGGTTGCGCAGTGTGTTCGCTGAACGCCTGTGGCTGGCCGTTCACCTGCACCGGGGCAGTGACGATGCCCGGCGCCTGCAACGCTTGCACGCGCTGGCGGTGGCCCTGGGCATCCGCGCCGTGGCCTGTGGCGATGTGCACATGCACGTGCGTGGCCGGCGTGCCTTGCAGGACTGCATGACCGCCATCCGCCAACATTGCCAGGTGACCGAAGCCGGGCGCTTTCTGTTTGCCAACGGCGAGCGCCACCTGCGCAGCCAGGCGCAGCTGGCCGAGCTTTATCCGCCCGACCTGCTGGCCGAGACCCTGGCCATTGCCGAGCGCTGCCAGTTTGACCTGAGCGAGCTGAACTACCAGTACCCATGCGAACTGGTACCCGAGGGTCATACGCCGGCAAGCTGGCTGCGTGACCTGTGCGAGCAGGGCTTGCCATTGCGCTGGCCAGGCGGGCCGAGTGGCAAGGTGCGGAAAGTGCTGGCCAAGGAGCTGGCGCTGATCGAAGAGCTGGGTTACGAAAGCTACTTCCTGACTGTGCACGACATTGTCGCCTTCGCCCGCAGCCAGCGCATTCTGTGCCAGGGCCGTGGCTCGGCGGCCAACTCGGTGGTGTGTTTCGTGCTGGGTATCACCGAGCTCGACCCCATGGAGCACCGCTTGCTGTTCGAGCGTTTCCTCTCACGCGAGCGCAACGAGCCGCCCGATATCGACGTGGACTTCGAGCACGACCGGCGCGAAGAAGTGATCCAGTACGTGTTCCGCCGCTATGGTCGGCACCGTGCGGCACTCACCGCAGTGGTCAATACCTACCATGCTGCCGGTGCAGTGCGCGATGTGGCGCGGGTGCTGGGGTTGCCGATGGACCAGGTAGATGCCCTGGCCAAATGCTGTGGCCGCTGGAGCGACCGCATTCCTGATGACCAGCGCCTGGCCGAAGCCGGTTTCGAGGCGGGCAGCCCGTCGCTGCGGCGGGTGCTGGTGCTTGCCGGGGAACTCATCGGTTTCCCCCGACACCTGTCGCAGCACCCGGGTGGTTTCGTCATTTCGCAGCAACCGCTCGACCAGTTGGTGCCGGTAGAGAATGCCGCCATGGCCGAGCGCACGGTAATCCAGTGGGACAAGGACGACCTGGACATGGTCGGCCTGCTCAAGGTCGACGTGCTGGCGCTGGGCATGCTCAGCGCCTTGCGCCGTTGCTTCGACCTGTTGCAGCACCATCGTGGCCGGCAGTTGACCCTGGCGACCATTCCCAGTGAAGACCCGGCCACCTACGCGATGATCAGCCGCGCCGAGACCATGGGCGTATTCCAGATCGAGTCGCGCGCGCAAATGGCCATGTTGCCCCGGCTGCGGCCCAACACGTTCTACGACCTGGTGATCGAGGTGGCCATCGTTCGTCCCGGGCCGATACAGGGCGACATGGTCCACCCTTACCTGCGCAGGCGCCTGAAGCAGGAGCCTGTGACCTACCCTTCAAAGCAGCTCAAGGAAGTATTCGAGCGTACATTGGGGGTGCCGCTGTTTCAGGAGCAGGTGATGGAATTGGCCATGGTTGCCGCCGACTATAGCCCAGGCGAGGCGGACCAGTTGCGCCGCAACATGGCCGCCTGGAAGCGCCATGGTGGCCTGGAGCCGCACCGCGAGCGGCTGGTGCAGGGCATGTTGCGCAATGGCTACGAGCTGGCCTTTGCCGAGCGCATCTTCGAGCAGATCAAGGGCTTTGGCAGTTATGGCTTCCCGGAGTCTCACGCCGCCAGCTTCGCCTTGCTGTGTTATGCCAGCAGTTGGTTGAAGTGCCATGAACCGGCAATCTTCACCTGCGCGCTGGTCAACAGCTGGCCCATGGGTTTCTACAGCCCGGACCAGTTGCTGCAAGAGGCACGCCGCCAAGGCATCGAGGTACGGCCGGTCGATGTCTGCCACAGCGAATGGGACTGCACCCTCGAGCCTGATGCGCAGGGCATATTGGCCATTCGCATGGGCTTGCGCCTGGTACGCGGCCTGGCTGAAGCCGACGCCCGGCGCCTGCAGCAGGCGAGGGCACAGCGGCCGTGGCGCGACGTCGAAGACCTGTGCCTGCGCGCGGGGCTCGACACACGCGCCCGTGCCTGCCTGGCAGATGC
This sequence comes from Pseudomonas sp. NPDC089407, assembly GCF_044900445.1. Classification (NCBI taxonomy): domain Bacteria; kingdom Pseudomonadati; phylum Pseudomonadota; class Gammaproteobacteria; order Pseudomonadales; family Pseudomonadaceae; genus Pseudomonas; species Pseudomonas sp. NPDC089407. The sequence goes on along the minus strand of NZ_JBJDNB010000046.1, from coordinate 31,798 downwards.
TGGCGCGCTGCGCGCCTTGGCCAGCAATCGGCATCAGGCTCGCTGGCAGGTGGCGGCGGTGCAGGCGCAATTGCCACTGTTTGCCGATGTGCAAACCTTGCCTGAAGTGGCGGTGGCATTGCCGGTGCCGACCGTAGGTGAGGACTTGGTGGCCGATTACCAGACCTTGGGAACCACCCTGGGGCCGCATCCGTTGGCCGTGTTGCGCTCACGCCTGCGGGCACTGGGTTGCCGCAGTTCGGCCGAGCTGCACGGTGTCGAGCACGGCGACAGCATTGCCATCGCCGGGCTGGTGGTGGGGCGGCAGCGGCCACAGACCGCCAGCGGGGTGACCTTTGTGACCCTGGAGGACGAACACGGCATGGTCAACGTGGTGGTGTGGCGCGAGCTTGCCGAGCGGCAAAGGCGGGCGCTGGTGGGCTCGCGGTTGCTCAAGGTCAGTGGGCGGCTGGAGCAGGAAAATGGCGTGCGGCACCTGATTGCGCGGCGGTTGGAAGATGTGAGCCCGCTGTTGCAGGGGCTGGATGTGCGTAGCCGCGATTTCCACTAACCAAGAGCACAAGTCTTGCGAGGGCCCTGTGGAAGCAACTGCTTTGTGTTGCCTGTTCTGGCCTCATCGCTGGCAAGCCAGGCTCCCACATCGATTGCATTGACCTCAAACCTTGTGCAATACCTGTGCAGGCTGTGTGAAAACCTCCCGACCGATGTAGCTGTTCAAAAAACATCCTAAAAATCGCGCTCTTACGCAAAATCTGGGTCTGCTGAGCAGCCAACTCTTTTCAGATTTCACGTACGAGCGCGATCATCGAAAAGTGACGGGGGTTTTCACACAGCCTGTGTGGGAGCTGGCTTGCCGGCGATGACGCCAGAACAGGCAACACAAGACAGTTGCTCCCAAATCAATCTCTACTGGCGGTCAAACCATCGCCAACCGCTGCTTGCGCGTCGGCGCCGGGAACGCCCGGTCGACCGCACGCAGGTCTTCGCTGGTCAAGGTCAGCGCGCCGGCTGCCGCATTCAGCCGCACATGCTCAGGTGCCACGGCTTTGGGGATGGCGATGACCCCGTTATTGCGAGTTACCCAGGCCAGGCTGACCTGGGCGGGTGTGGCGCCATGGCGTTCGGCAATTTCTGTCAGCACCGGGTGCTGCAGCAAGCGCCCGGCCTGGGCCAGCGGGCAGTAGGCCATGGTCGGCAGCGCACGCTGATCGCACCACGGCAGCAAGTCGAATTCAATGCCGCGCTGGGCCGGGTTATACAGCACCTGGTTGGTGGCACAGTCGGGGTTGTGCAGTTCGCGCAGGTCATCGACGTCGAAATTGGACACCCCCCAATGCTTGATCTTGCCTTGCTCGCGCAAGCGCTCGAACGCCTCGACGGTTTCCTCCAGCGGGTGCTGGCCGCGCCAGTGCAGCAGGTACAGGTCGATGCAATCAGTACCCAGCCGCGCCAGGCTGCGTTCGCAAGCCGCCGGCAGGCCGCGCTGGCTGGCGTTGTGCGGGTAGACCTTGCTGACCAGGAACACCTGGTCGCGGCGCCCGGCAATGGCCTGGCCAACGACCGCTTCCGCGCCGCCTTCAGCGTACATCTCGGCGGTGTCGATCAGGCTCATGCCCAGCTCGATACCCTGTTGCAGGGCCGCCACCTCCGCAGCCTTGCGACCAGGGTCTTCGCCCATGTACCAAGTGCCCTGGCCGATGGCCGGAACGCTCGAACCTGCCAGTTTCACGTAACGCATGTCACCTCCGGGATCCGGGTGTTGGTAAGCAGAACCTCAAGCAGCGCTTGCGCTGCAGTGGAAAGCTTATGTTCGCTGAGGGCAATCACGCCGATGCGTCGCTCGACCGTGGGCTCGACCAGGGGCACGCAGCGGGCACCCAGTTCCTGCATCTGGTTGATGCACAGCGCGGGTACGGCACTGACCCCCAGGCCGCTGGCGACCATGCGGCCAATGGTTGCCAACTGGTGGCTCTCGAACGCCACGGTCAGCTTGCCGTGGTGGGCGGCCACATTCTGCTCCATCAGCAGGCGCACCGCCGAGGGGCGTTGCAAGGCGACGAAATCTTCGGCAATCAGTTGCGCCCAACTGACCTGGGGCAGCAGCGCCAAGGGCGAATCGGCGGGTACCACCGCGACAAAACGGTCCATGTACAGCGGGCGAAAATCCAGCCCGTCGATGTTGTCCGGCTCAAAGCCGATGCCCAGTTCGACGCGGCGATGGCGCACCAGTTCCTGTACCTGTTCGTTGATCACATCATGCACGGTGACGTTGACCTTGGGGTAGCGTTGGCGAAACACCTTCAGCGAATGCGGCAGCAGGTTACCGGCAAACGCCGGCATGGCCGCCACCGAAACCCGCCCCAGTTGCAGGGTAAAGCGCTGGCGCAGCATTTCTTCGGTGTCATCCCAGTCGGCCAGCAGGCGCCGCGCCAGTGGCAGCAGCACTTCGCCCTCGGCGGTCAGGCTGACGCTGCGGGTGGTGCGGCTGAGCAGGGCACCGCCAAGGTTTTCTTCCAGCGCCTTGATGGTCAGGCTCAGGGCCGGTTGAGAAACATGCAGGTGCTCGCCCGCCTGGGCGAAGCTCTGGTACTTGGCCACGGCGACAAAGGCGCGCAGTTGCTTGACGTTCATGTCGGGCCTATCGTTTGTTTTGTAAAAGTTATCAATTGATGATGAAAACAAAATTAACAAATCAGTTGCTTGCGGTGAAGATGTCTACACACGCTCACCGACAGCCTCGTCGGTTCAACAACTACAAAAGGCGGATCAGCATGGCCGGACTGGACAAGCGCGTTGCAACCTATGAACAGGCCCTCGAAGGCCTGACCGACAACATGACGGTACTGGCCGGTGGTTTCGGCCTGTGCGGCATCCCGGAAAACCTCATCAGTGAAATCAAGCGCCGTGGCGTCAAGGGCCTGACTGTGGTCTCCAACAACTGCGGCGTCGACGGCTTCGGCCTGGGCGTACTGCTGGAAGACCGGCAGATCCGCAAGATGATCGCCTCCTACGTGGGCGAAAACGCCGAGTTCGAACGCCAACTGCTCAGCGGCGAGCTTGAGGTGGAACTGACCCCGCAAGGCACCCTCGCCGAAAAAATGCGCGCAGGGGGTGCCGGCATCCCGGCCTTCTTCACCGCCACCGGCTACGGCACCCCGGTTGCCGACGGCAAGGAAGTGCGCGAGTTCAAGGGCCGCAAGTACATCCTTGAAGAATCCATTACCGGTGACTTTGCCATCGTCAAGGGCTGGAAGGCCGACCACTACGGCAACGTGGTGTACCGTAATACCGCGCAAAACTTCAACCCGTTGGCGGCCACAGCCGGCAAGATCACCGTGGTTGAAGTGGAGGAGATCGTCGAGCCTGGCGTGCTGCTGCCCAGCGAAATCCACACCCCGGGCATCTATGTGGACCGCGTTATCGTCGGCACTTTTGAAAAGCGCATCGAAAAGCGCACCGTCAAGGCCTGAGCGCCATCCACCAGAACAACAAAGAGATCCTGACCATGGCACTGACCCGCGAACAGATGGCGCAACGCGTCGCCCGTGAACTGAAGGACGGCTACTACGTCAACCTGGGCATCGGCATTCCGACCCTGGTGGCCAACTACGTACCCGCCGACATGGATGTCATGCTGCAATCGGAAAACGGCCTGCTCGGCATGGGCGAATTCCCCACCGAAAGCACCCTTGATGCCGACATGATCAACGCCGGCAAGCAAACCGTCACCGCCCGCCGCGGCGCCTCGATCTTCGATTCGGCGCAGTCGTTCGCCATGATCCGTGGCGGCCACGTCGACCTGACCGTGCTGGGCGCGTTCGAGGTGGACGTCCAGGGCAACATCGCCTCGTGGATGATCCCGGGCAAGCTGGTCAAGGGCATGGGCGGTGCCATGGACCTGGTGGCTGGCGCCGACAACATCATCGTCACCATGACCCACGCGTCCAAGGACGGTGAATCCAAGCTGCTGGCGCAGTGCAGCCTGCCGCTGACCGGTGCCGGCTGCATCCGCAAGGTACTGACCGACCTGGCCTACCTGGAAATCGAAAACGGCGCCTTCATCCTGCGCGAGACCGCTCCGGGTGTGAGCGTTGAGGAAATCATCGAGAAAACCGCCGGTAAGTTGATCGTGCCGGATGATGTGAAGGAAATGACCTTCTAAGACACCACACACTCCTACCCTGTGGGAGATCACCCAGCCCTTCCGGGCTGCGCTGTCTCGCAGAGAACAATGTCCATTGTGGGAGCGGGCTTGTCCCGCGAAGAAGGCAACCCGGTGTCTGGCACCGGCTTTGCCGGTGTTCGCGGGACAAGCCCGCTCCCACAAGTTTCGCTAAATCAAAAAGTTAGAGTTTGTTCTATGAGAGCGGGTTCACCCGCGAATGCGTCGGTACATTCACCGCCGCATTCGCGGGTAAACCCGCTCCCACAGGTTTTTCGTTTTCTGGTAATACCGCTTCACCTCATAAAACCAATAAAAGGAATGCCACTGTGGCCGCTGAAATCCAAGACAGCCGTTCCGCGCGCTTTGCCTTGCGCTGCTCCAACTGGGCCGAACGCTGGTTCCCCGACTCCTGGGTATTCGCCGCACTGGCGGTGCTGCTGGTGTGCATCGGCGCACTGGCCATGGGCGCCAAGCCGACCGACACCGCCAAGGCCTTTGGCGATGGCTTCTGGAGCCTGATCCCGTTCACCATGCAGATGGCCTTTGTGGTCATTGGTGGCTATGTGGTTGCCAGCTCGCCGCCCGCGGCTCGGCTGATCGACCGCCTGGCGCGTATCCCCGCCAATGGCCGTTCGGCCGTGTGCTGGGTGGCGCTGATCTCGATGCTGGCGTCGCTGCTCAACTGGGGCCTGTCGCTGGTGTTCGGTGGCTTGCTGGTACGTGCCTTGGCGCGGCGTACCGATCTGAAGATGGATTACCGCGCTGCCGGTGCAGCCGCCTACCTGGGCCTGGGTGCCGTCTGGGCATTGGGCCTGTCTTCGTCTGCGGCGCAGTTGCAGGCCAACCCGGCCAGCTTGCCGCCGTCGATCCTGTCGATTACCGGGGTCATCCCGTTCACCGAAACCATCTTCCTCTGGCAGTCTGGCGTGATGCTGGCGGCGCTGGTGATTGTTTCGCTGGTGATTGCCTACGCCACGGCCCCAGGCCCGAACAGCGCGCGCAGCGCTGAAGAGTGCGGTGTCGACCCCAGCTTCACTGCACCGCCAGCGCCGCAGCGCACCCGCCCGGGTGAGTGGCTGGAACACAGCCCGATCCTGATCCTGCTGCTGGTGGCTCTGGCTGCCGGCTGGCTGTACCAGGAGTTCGCCACCAAACCGGCGATTACCGCGATCTCCGGCCTGAACACCTATAACCTGCTGTTCATCATGCTCGGTGCCTTGCTGCACTGGCGCCCGCGCAGCTTCCTTGACGCGGTGGCACGTGCGGTACCGACCACCACGGGTGTACTGATCCAGTTCCCGCTGTACGGCTCGATCGCGGCCATTCTCACCCAGGTTAAGGGCATCGACGAGCAGACCCTGGCGCATCATATTTCGCTGTTCTTCACCCAGATCGCCACCCATGACACCTATGCCTTGCTGATGGGCGTGTACTCGGCGGTGCTGGGCTTCTTCATCCCGTCGGGCGGTGGCAAGTGGATCATCGAGGCGCCCTACGTAATGCTGGTGGCCAACGACCTGCAGTACCACCTGGGCTGGGCAGTGCAGATCTACAACGCTGCCGAAGCCTTGCCGAACCTGATCAACCCGTTCTACATGCTGCCGCTGCTGGGCGTGCTGGGGCTCAAGGCGCGCGACCTGATCGGCTTCTCGTTCGTGCAGTTGCTGGTGCATGTGCCGTTGGTGCTGGTGTTGCTGTGGGCGTTGGGTACTACCTTGCAGTACGTGCCACCGGTAATGCCCTGAAGATTGGGCCGCTGTGCGGCCCATCGCCGGCAAGCCAGCTCCCACACCCACCGCGTTTGCCTCAAGCCATTTGCAGAACCTGTGCGAGTAGTGAGTTGCACAACATCAAAGGATTGATGCGATCCTTGTGGGAGCCTGGCTTGCCGGCGATGGGCTGCACAGCAGCCCCAGCATTTCCTCGGCAGTCCACGTATCATGGCCAGGCTGCCTTCGCCTGGGAAACTCGCGTCACATGTCTATCCGATTGAAACTGCTGCGTAAGAAACTGGGGATGACCCTGGAAATGCTGGCCGAAAAGACCGGCATGACCAAAAGCTACCTGTCCAAGGTCGAACGCGGCCTCAACACGCCCTCGATCGCCGCCGCACTGAAACTGGCGCGGGCCTTGAACGTCAATGTCGAAGAACTGTTTGCCGAAGAGCAGGCCGGCCAGAGCCGCTATAGCCTGGTGCGCCATGGCGAGCGTCAGGCCCTGGTCGGGGATGGGCAGGGCCCGGGCTACGCTGCCTTGACCAGCCAGGTCGGCCAGCGCAGCCTGTTGCCGTTCCTGATCCAGCCACCGTCCGAGTTCAGCGACCCCACTTTCAAGGAGCACCAAGGGGAAGAGTTCCTGTTCGTGCATGCCGGCCAGGTAGAAGTGGATTTCATGAACGAGCGGGTGTTGCTGGAGCAAGGCGATGCCCTGCATTTCAATGCCCAGACCCCGCACCGGCTGCGCTCGGTAGGGGAGCGGCCTGCACAGTTGCTGGTCGTGGTGCACCACGGCGACGAGTGAATCGCCCGGAGCCGTTAGGCCGCTCCAGGCTTTCTCAGCGGTGAAACGCTACAGCCAGCAGCACCCTCCTGCTGTGCATATTTTGCATGCCGATATTTTGACGAATCGCCCCATCACCCATTGAATTTTATTATGGTGTCGGATCATTGACGTAGTGTCATTGTGCCCATAAGCTCAATTCAACAGCGACACAATTCCCGCACCACCACACCAATAACTATTTGATTTTCCTATTCTAAGGAGGGGGCGTATGCGCACGGCTCTGATCATCAAATCGATGTTCCTGTTGGTGCTGCTAAGTGGGGCGGCACGCGCGGCTGATTCGTATATAAATCAGAACAGTATCATTCCTGTTTCAACAGCCGGCTGGTTCTTTGCCTTTGCGGTAGTCGGCTTCGTGGCCGTGGCCAATAGAAGAAAGATTTGAAGACAGCGCTGGCGTTTCGGCATAGCGCCGGGCGCCATTGGCTTGTCAATTTCCCAACCGTTGCTATATTGCCATTAGCCTGTGAAAGTCAATGTTCACGGGCACCGCAGCCCAGGCTGCACAGCGTCAAGGTAAGGGCCTCCAGGAAGGTCGAGGCCATCGCGGCAGCGGTACGTCGCGAAGCAGAGCGAGAGTTGGTGCGTTGTTCTCATTCAGTGCTCTTTGTCGGGCCATTTGGCCGGAGGGACCCTCATGCTGCGTTCAATGTTTGCCACCTTCTGCATGCTGACAGTGTGGTCCACTGCCGGCAACGCCGACCAGAACAGCGCTGCCTACCTGCTCAGCCCCGGCGATGTGGTGATGGTTTCGGTGTGGCAGGAAGACAGCCTGCGTCAAGAAGCCACCGTTCTTCCGGATGGCAGCATCACCTTCCCCCTGGCCGGGCGCATCAATGTCGCCGGGCTGGATGTAACGGCAGTCGAAAAGCAAGTGGCCGCCAAACTGGAAAAATTCCTTCCCGACCCGAACGTCAGCGTTGTCGTCAAGAGCATCGCCGGCAACATGGTCTATGTCCAAGGCAAAGTGATCAAGCCCGGGCCGGTGCAAATGGCCGGGCCGACCGCTGTATTGCAGGCCCTGAGCATGTCGGGTGGCCTGGACAAGTTTGCCGACGAAAGCGAAATCAAGGTAGTCCGCGGCGCAGGCGCTTCCCAAAAGATCCTGCCCGTGCGATATAAGGACCTGGTGTCTGGGCGCGATATGTCCACCAACATCCAACTTCAGGCTGGCGACACGCTGGTCGTTCCTTGATCTTGCCTTTAATAAGAACATTTAATGCCTCTTCTTAGAACAACTAGCATTGCAACGGCAATCTTGGCCTTGCCGTTTACGGACGCGGCCCTGGCGGCAAACTGGCAGTCAACGGTGGTGGTACCGACCTCTGTCGAGTACGACAGCAACCCGTTGTTGCTGACATCGGGGGAGAAGGGCATAACGCGCACGATCATCGCGCCCGATTACACCTTGATCGGCACCTTCGACCGTGACGAACTGAGGTTGGGGCTGGGCGTGAATGTGTTGCGCTCATCCGACACCGATGTGGTCGATGACCGTGAAGACCCCGATATCAGCCTGGGCTGGCAGCGCACCACCGAACGGGGGCGCTTCGGCCTGGTGGCGCGCTACAACGAAAGTTCGACGTTGTCGGGAACGGTGCTGGATACCGGTGTGATCACCACCGACGGTACGCAAAAGCTCTACACCCTGACCGGCAACTGGAGCCAGGCGGTTAGTGCACGCAGTACCTTGAGTAACGAGACCACGTACAACCGGGCCCGTTATGACATCAGTTCGCTGACGGGTTATGAGGAACTGGCCAACGTATTTACCTGGACCTACAACTGGAGCGAGCGGGCTGACCTGTATACCCGCTTCGGTGCCCGGCGCTATGAGCCGGAGCAGGACCAGACCGCGGTCGCCTCCAACAGCTATAGCCCGGCAGTCGGCATCAAGTACCAGCTCGCCGAAGGTTTGAGCGCAGATGCGCACATTGGCGTCAACAAAGTGTCTGGCGACGAAGGCGGCCGGCGCGGAGAGGGCGGGGTGGCATTGCTGTACACCGGTACCCGTGCCGATGCCAGCTTTACCGCGGAACGTAGCACGGTGGCCAGCGCCGAAGGTGGCTTTGCCGAACTGGACCAGGTGCGGGGTGTGTGGAGCTACGCGGTTACCGAGCTGACGCGGGTGGGTGCCGACGCCGCCTGGCAAGACAGCAAGGGGCAGTCACCCAACACGCTGCAGACTTACAGTGTATGGGCCAGCCGCGAGTTTTCGCCGTACTGGGACTTGCGCTTGTCGCTGATGTACAAGGAACGCCAGCAGGACCATGTACCTGATGCAACCGCAACGATTGTGGGTTTGACATTGACGTACAGGTACCCCGACATCTGAACTTCAGCCAGGTGGCCCCATGAAGTCTGACTACGAGCTATCCCTCAGAGATTACATCGCCATAATCAAGGACAGGGCCCTGGTGTTGGGGGTGAGTGCCGCAGTCATTCTTGCCGCGACAGTGGCGGTCGCATTGATGGTGCCGCCGATCTACCAGTCGACCGGCACCATCCTGGTGGAGTCGCAGCAGATTTCCCCCGAGCTGGTGTCGACCAACAACACCAGCTTTGCCGATGAGCGTATCGAGGTGATCCGCCAGCGCGTCATGACCCGCGAAAACCTGCTGCGCATCATCGGCAAATACGACCTGTTCGCGGACAAGCGCCTTAGCGAAAGCGACAAGATCGACCAGATGCGCAACGCCATCGTGGTCGAAACCCTTACCACCTTTGTGCGTGGCCGTGGCGAAGCGACCGTGGCGTTCAACGTGTCGTTCGAGCACAAGCAGGCGCAAGTGGCCAAGGAAGTCGCCGACGAACTGGTGACGCTGTTCCTCAACGAAAACCTCAAGCAGCGTACTGAGCGGGCCAACGAAACCACTGAATTTCTCACCCAGGAAGCCAACAAACTGGGCGCCGAGCTGGCCAGCCTGGAAAACCAGCTGGCCGATTTCAAGCAGGCCCATGCCAATGCCTTGCCCGAGCACCAGACCCTGCGCATGAACATGCTGTCGCGCTCGGAACTGGAGTTCCGCGAGGTCGACCGCGACTACAAGGCCGCCCAGGAAGAGCTGCGCTACCTGGAGCTTGAACTCTCTGCTGCCAACGCCGGCTTGGCGACCAAGACCAGCGACGGTGTACGGCCGAGCCCTGCGGACCAGCCCCAGGACCTTGCCAGCCTGAAGGCCGAGTACGCACGGTTGCTGACCCGTTACAAGGAGGCCCACCCGGATGTGGCAGCAGTCAAGCGCAAGATCCAGGCGCTGGAGGCCAGTGGTGGCCGCACCGCTGCGACATCCACCGTCAGCCTCGACGTGGCCCGCGTGCGCGCCAAGATGAGCGCCGCCCAGGAGCGGATCAGCTCGCTGGCCGCACAGAAACGCGAACTGACCAGCAAGATGGAAGGCTACGAAGCAGAGATCCTCGAGGCACCTCAGGTGGAGCGTGGCCTGGTGACCTTGATGCGTGACCACGACAACGCACGCAAAAAATATGAAGAAATCCGCGCCAAGGAAATGGGCGCGAAAATTACCGAAAGCCTGGAGCAGGAAAACAAGGCCGAACGCTTTGTGCTGCTGGAGCCACCCCTGCTGGCCGAGAAGCCAATCAAACCCAACCGCAAGAAGATTGCGGCGTTGGGCCTGGTACTGGCGCCGGCCGGTGGCGGTGCGCTGGTGATGTTGCTGGAAATGCTCAACCAGCGCGTGCGTGGCGTTGGCGCCCTGGAAAGCCTGCTCGGCAAACGGGTGCTGGTGGCATTGCCCTATATAGACACCCGGGCCGATGTAGCCAGGCGCAAGCGCTGGCGTAATTGGCTGATCCTGGCAGCACTGGCGTTGGCAGCTATCATGGTAGTGCTGGTGCACGTGTTCTACATGCCGCTGGATGTGCTGTTGTTCAAGGTCATATCTCGGTTTGCATAGGGAAAGCAGTGATGGACAGGACCAAGCCGGCTGTTGGCAACAATCTTCACCAGGTTACTCCAGGTACCCCTCAGGCACTGTCTCCCGCACCCGGTACGGCGCTGGCGGAAGTGCCGGGGCAGTTCGACTACGTCAATACCAAGGTGGTACCGCTGCGCGCCGACCACCTGGAGCGCCACCGTATCGTTGCCTACAACAAGAACTCGAACATGAACGGGCCCATCGACCTGCTGCGCACGCAGGTGCTGAGGTTAATGGAAGAAAATGGCTGGCGTACCCTGGGGATCACATCGCCCACACCCGAAGCCGGCAAGACGGTGTTGGCAGTCAACTTGGCCATGAGTATTGCCCACCACACCACCAAGACCGCATTGCTGGTGGACTTCGACCTGCGCCGGCCCAAGGTCGGCAGCACCCTGGGCCTGCCCATGGAGCAGGCGCTGAACGAGTTCCTCACCGACAAGGCCGAGCTGCAGGATTGCCTGGTCAACCCGACCTTGCCGCGTTTCGTGGTGTTGCCGACACGGGCGCCGGTGCCGCTGTCGACGGAAATGTTGTCTTCGCCCAAGGTGAACAACCTGATCAGCGACTTGCGCAACCGTTACGAGTCGCGCATCTGCATTTTCGACCTGCCGCCGCTGCTCAGCTCGGACGACGCGATCACCGTGATACCCAAGTTCGATTGTGTATTGCTGGTGGTGGCCAATGGCATGAACAACAAGAAGGAAATCGAGGATTGCCTGCATCACCTGGCAACGGTGAACCTGATCGGCACGGTGCTGAACAAGGCTGACGAGCAGCCGCGGACGTATTACTAAGAGCTTCCGCTTGTCCGTGCCTGCAGTGAGAGATGTGGGAGCGGGCTTGTCATGACGCCAGTCAGTCAAGCAAATTGGGGCCGCTTTGCAGCCCATCGCCGGCAAGCCAGCTCCCACAGATACGGCGCATGGCCTGAATTCAGTGCAAAACGGTGTGGGAGCTGGCTTGCCGGCGATGGGCTGCGCAGCAGCCCCGGCAGTCTTGACTGACTGACATCAGGGCAAGCCCGCTCCACACACCGATGGTTTTCAGCCCTGACGCCTGACCCAGGGATACTGCAACTCCCACTGCCAGGCATGCCGCACGATCTGCTCCAGCGAAGCAAACTCCGGCTGCCAGCCCAGCACCTGCATCGCCTTGCCCGCATCCGCCACCAGCCGTGGCGGGTCGCCAGCGCGGCGGTCTGCGTCCAGGGTGTTGATTTGCCGCCCGGTCACTGCCCGGGCCGTGTCGATCACCTGCTGCACCGAGAAGCCCAGGCCATTGCCCAGGTTGAACGCGGTGCTCTCGCCCCCCGCGATCAGATAATCCACCGCCAGCGCATGGGCTGCCGCCAGGTCCGACACATGTACGTAGTCGCGTATGCAGGTGCCGTCCGGGGTGTCGTAGTCGCGGCCAAACACGGTCACGGCATCACGCCGGCCTGAAGCGGCCTGCAAGATCAGCGGGATCAGGTGGGTTTCCGGCTCATGACACTCGCCCAACTGGCCTTGCGGGTCGGCACCCGCCGCATTGAAGTAGCGCAGGCACACCGACTTCAGGCCATATGCCCGGTCAAAGTCTTCGAGGATCTGCTCGACCATCCACTTGCTCAACCCGTAAGGGTTGATCGGCCCTTTGGCATGGGCTTCATCGATGGGAACATACTGCGGGTTGCCATACACCGCGGCACTGGATGAAAACACCAGGTGCCTGATACCGGCATTGACCATGGCCTGCAGCAGGGCAAGGGTGGCGGCGACGTTGTTCTGGTAGTACTTGCCGGGTGCGCTGACCGACTCACCCACCTGGATGAACGAGGCGAAGTGGAACACCGCATCGAAGCGGCAAACCCCAAACAGCACATCCAGTGCGGCTTCGTCGGCAATGTCGAGCTTGGCCCACTGGATGCCAGGGCCAGGCCAGACCAGGTCGGCCACCACCACTTCATGGCCGCCCGCGAGCAGGTGCTTGACCATGTGCGAGCCTATGTAGCCCGCGCCACCCACAACCAGAAATTTCATCCCCACCTCTTGGAATCTGCTGTTTACAGACGCAGTGAACGCTCCCTGATACGTACAGGTGGGATGATCAGCTACAGGTGAACTGAGCGTAGATGGCCATATGCCCTATTTCAAGAACAGCCAGTTCGACATGTAACTGCGGTCGAAGCTGATTGTGTAATGCCCATCTTTGTAGACTGCCGGCAGGGCCTTGAGCTGCGTCTGTGCATCGCGGGCAAACAGTTTCAGGCCGGCAGGCGCCTTGATGGTCAGGCTGCCTTCAAGAGGTTCGACATTGAACGGTGTCTTGTCATCGGCCTTGGGTACGGCACGGGTGCCCACGGACAGCAGCAGTTCGCGCGACTGCCCCAAAGGCTGGTTGTCCAGGCTCTGCACCACGACGCTGGCGTACGGCGTTTTCGTCTGCACCTGGATAGCCCCCAGGCCGATCGAGCGGCCACCCAGCCAGCCGGTGGCGGCCTGGGTCAGCGGGGTGTCGATGGTGTAGATGCCTTGTTGCCAGTTGCGCCTCAGCTCGCCGGTGTCGGTCACTGCCTCGCTCGCATCGGCGGGCAACAGCGATTGCCCAGGGTCGTGCATGACTTGCGCGTTTGCCGGGATGGCTGCCGGTTTCAGCCACGGCAGCTCCGGTGTTTGTGGCAGGGCAATCTGCAGGCGGCCCTTTTCCATGGCCGTGCGCAGCAGTGCGGAGTTGCGCGGGGTGATCTCCTGGTTGTACAGCGTGGCCGGTGTCGGTGCGAACACGTAGTCGGTGGTTGCCGGCTTTACGTCGGCGCGTCGGTAGAGCAGGGCGGCAGCGGGCAGGGTGGCGAGCATCGCCGGGTCGTTATAGGCGTGCCAGTTGTCTGCCGTGCGCCAACCTGGGTTGAACGCCTGCTGGCTGTAAGCGTATTGCATCAGGGCGTCCCAGCCCTGGTGGCTGGCGGTGCCGGCTACGTACAGCGGCAGTGAGTGGCGGTCGGGCAACGGGAAGGGTTCGGCGTTCCACTCGGTAACCGTCAGCGGTTTGCCAACCACCTGGGCAGCGCCTATCCAGTCGATCATGCCGTCACTGGTCAGTGGGTTCTTTTCCAGCTGGCCGATGTCGCCATAGCTGTGAGCGTCGATGACATCACCCACACTCAGCGCCGGCAGCGCGCTCAACCCATTGCCGCCCCAGGTGCTGGTGGTCGCGATCGGTACTTTTACGCCCACGCTGCGCAGGTGGGCGATCATGTCGGCATTGAAGCGCTGCTCCAGTTCGTTGAGGAACAGCTTGGATGGCCCGTGCTCCCAGGCGCGCCACGTGAGGTCGGCGGGCAGGTCATAGTGTTTGGCAAAGGCCTTGGCGGCTGCCATATAGCGTTCGCTGTGGCGTGGCACGTCCTTGTTCGGCATCAGGGCGTTGCCGTAGTGCTGGGTCAGGTCATTCTCGTTAGTGATCAGTACGGCGGCAATGGCGGGGTCGTCCTTGTAGGCCAGGCCGGTGTATTCGTTCACATGGGTCAGGTACTGCTCGGCAAAGCGCTGCATGGCCTTCTGGATGCTGCTGTTGACGTAGGCGTAGCCTTTCAGGTCGATGCGTTGTTCGCCTTTGGCCAGTTCCTTGAAGTCGTCGATGTTATCGTTGACGGTCAGTGCGCGCTGCACGTGCATGTCCAGCCAGATGTAGATGCCTTCGTCCTTGAGTGCCTTGATCCACAGGTCCAGCTTGCGCAGCGATTCGGCGCTGAGCTGTTGGGTATCGCGCACCAGCGTGCCGTCGCCAAACACGTTGGGGCTTACCCAGGGCGAGTCGTGGTGGTGCAGGCGCACCAGGTTGAAGCCCAGGGCCGAAAGGCGTTTGGCCTGCTGGCGGATTTCTTCGTCGGGGCTTTTGAACAGTGAATAGGCAGACAGGTTGGTGCCCCAGAAACGTACCGCGGTGTTGTCGGCGAACATCAGCTGGTCGCCGACCGCCTTGACGAAGCCGCGCTTGCCGGCAGGCTTTTCTGGTGCATTGAGAAACGACAGGTCCACCGGCGACGTGCGCCAGTCCAGCTGGTCATCAGGCCACCCGGCGGGGTCGGCCAGGCCGAAGCGCTCGGTAGGGGTGGGCCCCAGGTCGATGTCGCCGGTTACGTTGAGCACCGCCTTGAGCTGCTGCTTGCCGGCGTTGATCGGGTCTTTATAGAGGAACGCCCGCAGCTCGGACGGGTTGCCACGTTCGAAATAGACCTTGGCCAATGGCGGGTCGAAGCGCATTTCGATGCGCCGGCCCTGGTCGGCGTTGCCCCACGCCCAGCCTCGGTTGTCGGGCAGCAACTGCGGGGCGCCCATGGCCCCGGCGATTTGCGCAGGGTCGAACTGGAAAACCATGCCGCCCCCCATCACCCCGGCCTGACGGCTGTGGGCGTCGAGGTCGAACGCCCAGCTCAGGGTTTGTGCCTGCTCCTTGCGGATATCGGCGGCCAGGTCGAAGTCCAGCTCTTTGTTCTTGCCCCGCAGCGTGTACTGGTAAGGGCCATTGACCTTGAAGTCGGTGTAGAAGCCGGTCCAGCTCCAGTTGGCAGCCCAGAAATCGAATTTGGCTTTCATGACCGGCCCGCCGCCGTGTGTCACGGTGGGCAGGCCATTGTGCTCATCGACACTGACCTGCCAGTCTGAAGCCCAACCGCTCAAGGGCAACAAAGCCAGGCCGGTAATGGCCGAAAGACGCACGAACTGACGCAGGGCGAGCACATTCATTGACATTACCTGGGTTGAAGGTCGGGTTCGGCCAGTTCCGTGGCCTGGCTGTCATGCAGCCGGCGCACCATCTGGATATAGGCCACGCCCAGCCCGGCGATTGACCAATACACCACCGGGATGAAGGTGATGCTGCTGACGGTGAAAATGATGACCAGGATGCCGATCAGCGTGGCCAGCAACACGCGGCCCAGTTGTCGTCGCTCGTCGTCCTTGTCGGTAATGCTGCGCATGGCCTTGCGGATACCCTGCAGCACCACGGCAAAGAACGCCACGAACAGGCCAAGCCCGACCAGGCCGACGCGCAGTGCCAGGTTGATGTAGGTGTTGACGATGTCGATGATGCCTTCGCCCTGGATCATCGACTGCATTTCCGGGGTGTTGCGGAAGTCGAACGAACCAAACAGCGGGTTGCGCTGGATAACGATCCACGAGTTGTCCATCAGCCGCTCGCGGTAGGTAATGTTCTCTTTTTCGATAGTGCCGATGTAGGGCAGCAGGTCCAGCACCTTGTCGCCGCCCGGCACCACGGTCAGCAACGGCAGCGCCAGCATGCCGGCGGCGCCCAGCAGCGCCAGGCGCTTGACCGCGCCTTTGCCCAGGGCAATGAACACCACCACGATGACCAGCGCACCGATCCAGGGCCCACGTGACAACGGGGCAAACAGCCCGGCCGCCAGCAGCAGGGCGCCCATGGCCTTGTGCAGCGGGCGCTGCACGTAACCCTGCACAAACAGGAACAGGCCGATGGCCACGCTCATCACGTAGCCCAGGGCAATTGCCTGGCCGGTGGTGACACTGGCACGCAGCGCGCCGCCACGGCTCAGGTAGCCGGACATGCTCCACTGCACGCCCATGGCGTCGATCAGGGCGCTGTACAGCAGCCAGTGGCGCACATACTCGGCCACGGCGATCAGCGCCATGACGAAGCAGGCGAGCACGAACGCCAGCATGGCGTCCTTGAAGTCGCTGACCTGGCGCAGGCCGCGGCTGGCCACGTAATACGGCAGGAACACGTCGACATACAGGTACAGCGTCTGGCGCAGGGTATCGGTGAGGGTGGTCTCGCGCAGGTACAGCACGCTCATCAGCACCAGGCCGGCGACCAGCAAGCGGTCGGCCCAGGTGCGGCCAAAGCGCAGGGTATCGCCTTGCCGGCGCAGTTCCAGCGCGGCCGGGAGCAGCACGCACAGGGTCAGCAGGCGGATATGGTTGAGGTCGACCAGGTAATTGACCACACCAAAGCCGGGCACCTGCACCGTTGCTGGCGGGATAAGGAACAGCAGCATGTAGAACAGCGCCATCGGGTTGTGTTCGCGGCGCCCGGCCAGCAACAGAATCACCGCCCCTGCGCCCAGGTACAGCCAGAAGCTGTGCGAGACGAAGGCCAGCACGGTTAGCAGGAACCACAAATTGCGCCGGCGTTTGTAGTCGCCAAGCGGAATAAGGTCGGTGGCAGGTCGCCGCGCCAGCAGGAACACCACACTCGCCAAAAACAGGATGACGATCAACGCACGAAAATGTTCAGGCATCGGCTATGTACACCTTTCCTTCGGTGGGCAACGGCTAGCATCGTGGCTAATTGAAACTATAGTGACTTTTAGCTAATCAGTCAGAGATTGAATTCATGCCGTCGATTGATGTGTCAGCCGCCGCGAGCCTGCGCAAGCGGGCCCTGAGAGCCGGGTCATGGAACCTGGTTTCGCAGGTGGCGTCGCAGGTGATGCGCCTTGGCGGCAATCTGATCATGGCCCGTTTGCTGCTGCCGGAAATGTTCGGGGTGATGGTCATCGCTACCACTGTTTCGGTCCTCCTGCACCTGTTGTCCGATGTCGGCTTGCGCCAGAACATCATCCAGAGCCACCGCGGTGACGACCCGGACTTTCTCAATACGGCCTGGACCGTGCAGATCATCCGTGGCTTTCTGCTGTTCGCCCTGACCCTGCTGCTGGCCCTGGCGGCCTGGGTGGCCCAGTACGAAGAGCTGTGGCCGACAGACTCCACCTATGCCGCACCGGTACTGCCGATGGTGCTGGCGGTGACCGGGCTGTCGGCGCTCATCTGGGGCTTCCAGTCCACCAAGATAGATGTGGCCGTGCGCACTTTCCAACAGAAGCGTGTGGTGCTGGTCGACCTGGCGTCACAGGCTGCCGGCCTGGTGGTAATGCTGGTGCTGGGCTTGATGACCCATTCGATCTGGTCGCTGGTCGTATCCGGGCTGGTTTCGGCGGTAGCCTGGACGGTGCTGGGGCATACCGCGCTTGAAGGGCCTGACAACCACCTGCGTTGGGACCGCACGGCGCTGACCGAGTTGATCGTGTTCGGCCGCTGGATCCTGCTGTCGTCGATGGTCGGCGTTTTGGCCATGTACGGCGACCGCATCTGGTTTGGCGCCAGCATGTCGGCGGCGCAGCTGGGGGTGTATTCGATTGCCGTATTGATTCTCGGCGCCGTCCAGACTGCGCTGACGAAAATTGTCGGCGCCGTGGCGCTGCCGGCTTTCAGCGAGGCGGCCCGGGCCGGTGACAAGGAGCGCCTGAAAGCGCTGTATCACCGCTTTCGCCTGCTGGTGGACCTGCTGGTGCTGTTCATCTGTGGCGGCTTCCTGACCGCCAGCCCGCTGCTGATCGGCTGGATGTACGACGATCGCTATCAGGAAGCTGGCCCGATGCTAGCAATTCTTTCACTGTCATTCCTTGTATTGCGCTATACCTTGGCACATCAGGTGTGGATTGCACTGGGCATGACCAAATACCAGGCCATGGACAATATCATCCGCCTGGTCTCGCTCTGGGGGCTGTTGCCGTTGCTGCTGGCGATAGGTGGTGTGGAGTGGGCGATCTGGGGGGTTGCCCTGCACGCCGTGCCCACCTTGGTGCTGGTGGTGTATGTGAACAGCAAGCTGGGTATGTTCAGCCTCAAACGTGAGCTGGTGGTGCTGCCGATGCTGCTGGTCGGGGCACTGTGCGGGGCGCTGCTGACGGCCTTTTTCAATTGGCTGTAAGGCAACGCGCTGGGTGTAACTATCAAGGGTACAGGTCACGGGAACATGGGGAAGCTCACTTTTTGTACTGCGCAGTTGGGTCGTAGAGGCTTTCTCCAGCGTTGTGTCTTGCTCGGCGTGGGCGGCGCAATGTTTGGCGCCTCGGCCGCCATCGCCGGCACGCCTGCCGCAGAAACCGGGTTCGTGATGATCAACGGCTGGGTATTGCCTGCGCGTTACTTGCGGAACGAACCCGCATGATCCAGGACTACGAGCAGCATCAGGCGCTGCGTGACAACTACGACTTCTGCATCATCGGTGCTGGCCCGGCGGGTATTACCCTGGGCCTGCGCCTGGCGGCTGCTGGCTGGAACGTGCTGCTTGCCGAAGGCGGCGGGCGCGAGTATGCGGCGCATTCGCAAGGCTTGTACGCCTGCGCATCCACAGGCCTGGAGCTGTACGTCGAGGAAACCCGCCTGCGCTACCTGGGCGGCACTTCCAATCACTGGGCAGGCCGCTGCCGCCCCTTTACGCCCTCCGACTTTGCCATGGCCCCGCCAGGCGACTTGCCTGGCTGGCCGATTCCCTATTCGGAAATCGAGGGCTACCTGCCGGCGGCCATGGACATCGTCGACCTGCCGCCGGGTTCGGATTTTCGGGCCATGAACGCTGGGCTGGAGGGTGGCGACTTCGAAGCCGACCGCTTTCTGCTCAGCACGCCGACGCGCTTTGCGCAAAAATACGCCATGGCCCTGGAACAGACCAAAGGCCTGGATGTATTCATCAACTGCAATTGTGTCGACCTGGAGTACGACAAGGCCAGTGGCCACCTGGTTGCCGTGGTGTTGTCCGACTACCAGCGCAATCGTCAGCGCCTGGTGGCACGAAACTTCATCCTGGCCACGGGCGCCATTGAGAATGCCCGGCAACTGCTCAATAGCCAGAGCCTGGTAGCGGCAGGGGTGGTGAGCAGGGAGGGGCTGGTTGGCGGGTGTTTCATGGAACACCTGAACATCGACCTGGGCACCTTCATCCTCAAATCCGGGCTGGACCCGGTGCCGCGCCAGTACTACACCACCGATGCGTTCATCAACGAGTACAAGGCGGGTAAAGGCAATGTCACCGCCGCCTTGCTGGCCGATGTGCAAACCTACGGCCGCACTGCCGAGGTCAAGTATTTTCTGGAGAACATGGCGTGCGACATGGGCTTTGCCCACAAGATTGAATTCGTCGCCAAGTTCAGTTGCCCCGGTGACGGCGTGATCAGCACCATGATCGAGCAGTTCCCCAACCTGCACAGCCGTATTTCGCTGCTGGACGAGAAGGATGCGCTGGGCGTGGCCAAGGTCAATGTCAACTGGGCGCTAAGCGCCGATGACCGGCACACCATCAAGTGCATCGGCAGCGAGCTGGCCAAGCAGTTCGCCGACATGGACCTGGGCTTCGTCAAGCTCAACGAGTTTGTCTACGACACCAGCGTACCGCTGAAAATGGCACCACACGCCCACCATATGGGCACCACGCGCATGGCCGCCTCGCCGGAGTTTGGCGTTGTCGATGCCGATTGCAAGGTTTTCGGCACCGAAAACCTGTATGTCGCCGGCAGCAGTATTTTCGCCAAGGGCGGTGCCTCCAACCCGACCATGCCGCTGTTGCAGTTTGCCGTGCGGCTGGCCGACCACCTTAATAGCAAGATGAGAGCAGCCAACGGCGCTGCGGCGTAATGCAAGTTGTTTACGGGTTGAGCGTGCTGCGGTCAGCACCTAGAAGAACGAGACCGCATACAGCTCAGGGTCAGTCCAGATCGTTTTGAACGTGAGGCCAGGCAGTATGAAGGGATGGATACGCAGGGCAGTGACGCATTACGTGCACGCAACCGGAAAGGCCAGCTCGCTGTACAAGAAATTGTGCAACCCGTCCGGCTTGGAGTGGGGCGCCTACCTGGCCCGCTGGGGAGGCTTCCACTCGGTGGGCAGCAACTTCTACGTCAACCAGGGCTGCAACATCACCGACCCGTCGCTGGTGCGCATCGGCAATAGTGTGGGGCTGTCCGACTGCACGCTGATCGGCCATGACGGTGTGGTACTGCTGATCGAGCACCGCTACGGCAAGCACCTCGACTCGGTCGGTTTCATCGACATCAAGGACAACTGCTTCATCGGCCATGGCGCGATCGTCATGCCCCGGGTCACCATCGGCCCGGAATCGATCGTGGCTGCCGGCGCGGTGGTGACCAAGGATGTGCCGCCTGGCACCGTGTATGGCGGCAACCCGGCAACATTCATCTGCACCACCGAGCAGTTGATCCAACGGGTGGAGGCCCGCTGCGAGGCCTATCCGTGGATCGATATCGTCAAGCAGCGCAACGGCGCCTATGACCCGGAGGTGGAGCCGATGCTGATGGCGCAACGGCGACAGTATTTCTTCGGGGACAGCAACAATGGCTAAACCCGTGGATGTAATGGTGGTCAACTTCAACACCGCGGGCTTGTTGCAGCCGATGTTCGATGCCTTGCGCCGGGCTGACAGTGAACGCCTGGCCAGCTACCTGGTAGTGGACAATGCCTCGGCCGACGATTCGGTGCAGCGCATGGCCCAGGTTTGCCCGGAAGCCTTGCTGCTGAGCAACAGGCAGAACATCGGTTTTGGCCGCGCCAACAACCAGTTGCTGGCGCACCTGAAAGGCAAGTACGCCTTGTTGCTCAATACCGACGCTTTCGTGGCCGCCGACTCCCTGCAAAAAACTGTGGATTACATGGACGCCCACCCGGATTGCGGTGTACTGGGCGTGCGCCTGGAGGGCCGTGACGGTGACCTGCAACCCAGTTGCCGTTACTTCCCCACGCCGCTCAACGTGTTTGTCGGGCGTACTGGCCTGGGGCGCTTTTTCCCGGGTGTGAAGATGGTCGATGAAATGAACTGGGACCATGCTTCGGTGCGCGAATGCGACTGGTTGCCCGGCTGCTTCTACCTGGTACGCCGCGAAGTACTCGACCAGGTGGGCCTGTTCGACCCGCGCTACTTCCTCTATTACGAGGAAGTCGACCACTGCAAACGGGTGAAAGCGGCGGGCTGGAAGGTGGTGTTCTACCCGCACACCACGGTGGTGCACATTGGCGGCGAAAGCTCCAGGTCGGTGGCCGAACTGGAGGCGGCCAGCCGCCAGATCTCGTCCTACCAGATCGAAAGCGAGTTGCTGTATTTCCGTAAGCACCACGGGCGGGCGGGGCTTGCCCTGCACATGCTGCTGGTCACCCTGGGCGACCTGGTGCTGGCACTCAAGGCACTGTTGAAGCGACGCGGCTGGGGCGCGATACACGCCTGCTGGCGTCATTGCCGGGCAACCTGGTCGCTGCTGTTCAAGACCCGGTACGCCAGCCAACCGACAAGGTAGGTGGAGCCATGTTCGAGAATATTCGTGCCGACCTGCGGGCCCACGGGGGCAATTGGGGTGCCCAGGGCTTCTGGGTGTTGCTGGTATACCGCTTTGGCCGTTGGCGCTATGGTCTGCGCCCGGCGTTGCTGCGCAAGCTGTGCTCGTTCATCTACAAGGTGCTGTTCAAGTTCGTGCAGATCATTACCGGCGTGGAATTGCCATGCGAGGCAGTGATCGGGCGCAACTTTGTCATCGACCATTTTGGCGGCATTGTGGTCAGCGGCTACGCCCGCTTTGGTGATGACTGCCGCATTCGCAACGGCGTGGTAGTGGGCCTGAAGAATGTCGACGAGCCGATTGCGCCGGTGTTCGGCAACAACGTCGATATCGGCACCGGGGCCAAGATATTGGGCAGCATTCGCATCGGCAACAACGTGATCATTGGCGCCAATGCCGTGGTGCTGGTGGATGTACCGGACAATTCACTGGCGGTAGGGGTGCCGGCGATCATCAAGGCCCGGCAACCGGTTGCCCCGGCGCCGGTCGAGTGAGGCTTATGGCGACGCAGACAGGTGTGGTGGTGATCGGCCGCAACGAGGGCCAGCGCCTTGAGCGCTGCCTGCGTTCGTTGGCGCAGGGGGCCGACAAGGTCGTGTATGTCGACTCGGGCTCCACGGACGGTTCGCAGCAACTGGCCGCAGCCTTGGGCGTGGAAGTGCTGGCGCTGGACATGGGCATGCCGTTCACCGCGGCCCGCGCCCGCAACGAAGGCTTCACCGCCTTGCAGCGGCTGTTGCCAGCGATGCAGTGGGTGCAGTTCGTCGATGGTGACTGCGAAGTGGATGCCGGCTGGCTGGCCACAGCGCAGGCGTTTCTGGCCGGGCACCCCGCAGTGGCGGTGGTGTGTGGCCGGCGGCGCGAACGCTTCCCGCAGCGCTCGGTGTACAACCTGCTGTGCGACCTGGAATGGGACACCCCCATCGGTGAAGCCAAGGCGTGTGGCGGCGACGCGCTGATGCGGGCAGACGCTTTTGCTGCAGTGGGGGGCTTTCGCCCCGACCTGATCGCCGGGGAAGAGCCGGAACTGTGCGTGCGCTTGCGCGCCAACGGCTGGAAAATCTGGCGCCTGGCTGCCGAAATGACCTTGCACGACGCCGCCATGACCCGCTTCAGCCAATGGTGGCGGCGCAGCCTGCGCGCCGGGCATGCCTATGCCGAGGGCGCCCATCTGCATGGCCAGCCCCCCGAACGGCATTGGCTGCGCGAGTCGCGTCGGGCCTGGCTGTGGGGCTTGGGCCTACCCTTGGTGATCGTTTTAGCCTGCCTGCTGCTGGGGGGCTGGGGCTTGTTGCTGCTGTTGATCTACCCGCTGCAGGCCGTGCGCCTGGCGCGCCGTGGCGGCAAGACCGCGCGTGAGAACTGGTTGCAGGCGGTGTTTCTGGTGTTGGGCAAGTTCCCGGAAATGCTCGGCCAGCTGAAATTCCTGCGCCACCGCCTGGCGGCCGGCAAATCGGCTTTGATCGAGTACAAGTGAGAGAAACCCATGATGCTCGGCACCCTCGTGAAAAGCGTGTTTACCTTGCAACCGGGCTACTCGTTGCGGGCGTTGAACAACAAATACAAGTTGACCCTGCAGATGGCCAGGCATTGGCCGCAGTTGCACAGCTTCATGCAACGGATGACGGCGGCGCTGGGCCAGCCAGGCTTGCAGCGCCTGGGCGTGGACTGCATCGGTGTCGTGCAATGGCCCTACATCAGCCAGTGCTGGGCGGCGCCGCAACGCCTTGATGTGGTGGCGTCGCACTTCGAACTGGTGGCCAGGCAGTTCCCCACGCTGTTGCTGTTGGGGCGAGATGAAAGCCTGACGCTGTGCGACCTGTCCAGCCATTCACCGGGCTGCAACCTGGTGCTGGACCGGCCGATGTGGTTCAAGCGCGAAGGCGAGCTGGTGCTGAACCTGTTCCAGGGCGACCTGCGCGTGGCCTCCCTGGCCTTCACCCTGTGCCGTAGCGAGGCCGGGCTGAGCCTGTTCATCGGTGCGGTGCAGGGCATTCACAAAGGCGTCGACAGCGAAACCTCGCTGGCCATCTACCGCGACCTGACCAAAGACTTCGAGGGCTTGCGCCCGCGTAGCCTGCTGCTGGAAGCGCTGAAATGCCTGGCCAGGACCTTGGGTGTGACACAGCTGTATGCCGTGAGCGATGCCTGTCGGCATCACCGTCACCCGTATTTTGGCGGCGACAAGGGCCAGGATCTGGCGGCCAACTACGATGTCATCTGGCAGGAACACGGCGCCACGGCATCGAACCGCGAGGACTTTTTCAGTCTTCCATTGGCGCCTGCACAACGTGCAGATGCTGACATACCGGCGAAAAAGCGGGCCATGTACAGGCGCCGCCAGGCGTTGCTCGACGATGTTTTTACCGGTTTGCAAGCAGCATTGCCAGGCGCCAGTCGCAACCTTGGACTACAAGGAAAACAGGGGGATGCATTTGCTGCGAGTGCATCGGCAGTAGGCACACCGCCCGTGGTCGACAGCCTGAAATGAAGGTTGCCACGCAAGGTGGGTCATCAAGCGGGCTTGGATCTGGATTCATATGCGCATTGCTTACTTCATCAATCAGTACCCGAAGGTCAGCCACAGTTTCATCCGACGCGAGATCCTGGCGCTGGAGCGCCAGGGGGTAGAAGTGCAACGTATGGCACTGCGCGGGTGGGACGCCGAGGTGCAAGACGCCGAGGACGTGGCTGAAAGGGACAAGACCCGCTACGTACTGCAAGGCGGGCTGAAGGGGCTGCTAGGGCCGACGTGGCAGGTGCTGCGCGCGCAGCCGCGGCGTTTTGGCCAGGCCGCGTGGCTGGCCCTGCGCCTTGGCCTGCGGGCTGACCGCGCCTGGCCCTACCACCTGGTCTACCTGGCCGAGGCCTGCCAGGTGCTGCAGTGGTTGCAGGCCGGGGAGGCAAAACACGTGCACGCGCATTTCGGCACCAACTCTACCGAGGTGGTCATGCTGGCCAACGTCCTCGGCGGGCCGGCCTACAGCTTTACCGTGCACGGGCCGGAAGAGTTCGACAAACCGCAGTTCCTGCACATGGGGGAGAAGGTGCGGCGCGCCGCCTTTGTTGCGGCGGTCAGTTCTTACGGGCGCAGCCAGCTGTACCGTTGGGTGGCACACGAGCACTGGGTCAAGGTGAAGGTGGTGCATTGCGGCCTGGAGCGCGGTTTCCATGAGGTGGCGGCGGTCACTGTACCGTCGCTGCCCCGCCTGGTGTGCGTGGGGCGCCTGTGCGAGCAGAAAGGCCAGCTGTTGCTGCTGGAGGCGGCGCGCACGCTTGCGGCCCAGTCGATCAACTTCGAGCTGGTACTGGCGGGTGATGGCGAAATGCGCGGTCAGATCGAGGCCTTGATTGCCCGCTACGGTTTGCAGCAGCAGGTGCGTATCACCGGCTGGATCAGCAGCGCGCAGGTACGCGAGGAAATCCTTGCCGCCCGCGCGTTGGTATTGCCCAGTTTCGCCGAGGGCCTGCCGGTGGTGATCATGGAGGCAATGGCCTTGCGCCGGCCTGTGCTGACCACCTATGTGGCAGGTATCCCCGAGCTGGTGCGGCCTGGTGAAAATGGATGGCTGTTCCCTGCCGGTGCGGTGGACGAGCTGGCGGCGGCCATGGCCGATTGCCTGGCACAGCCTGACGAGGTACTGCAGCGCATGGGCGAGGCAGCCTACCAGCGCGTACTGCAACGGCATGACATAGACACCGAGGCGGCCAGGTTGGCCGGCTATATCAAGGCATTCGCATGATTAGTGTATTGGGTTGGTTGCTGGGCCTGCTGACGGTCATCGTCCTGGTGCCGGTGTTGGTATTTTTGCTGCAGGTACTGCTGGCCTGCCTGCCGCCACGGGTGCAGCAGCCGGGCAGCGCTGCCCGGCCCCGGGTTGCGGTGCTGGTGCCGGCCCACGATGAGTCGTCGATCATCAAGGCCACCCTGGCGAGCATTACCCCGCAGTTGCTTGAGGGCGACCGCTTGCTGGTAGTGGCAGACAACTGCTCGGACGATACGGCGCAGTTGGCCCGCGAGGCCGGCGCCGAAGTGGTGGAGCGCCACGATACCCGTTTGCGCGGCAAGGGCTATGCACTGGACTTTGGCGTGCAGCACCTGGCGCACCAGCCGCCGGACGTGGTGATTGTGGTAGATGCCGATTGCCAAGTAGGTGAGGGCGCAATCGACATCCTGGCACGACGTTGCCGTGAAAGCGCACGTCCCGTGCAGTCGCTGTACCTGATGCGCGCACCTGCCGGGGCCGGGCTGAAAGTGCAGGTTGGCGAGTTTGCCTGGCGCGTCAAGAACCTGGTACGGCCTCGCGGCTGGGCGCGGCTGGGCTTGCCGTGCCAGCTGATGGGGGCCGGCATGGCATTCGGCTGGCACGACCTCAGCCTGATCAACTTGGCCAACGGTCACTTGGTCGAGGATGTGAAACTGGGCCTGGACCTTTGCCAGCAGGGCAAGCCACCCCTGTTCTGCCCGGAGGCCCTGGTGACCAGCCAGTTTCCACTCAGCCAGCAAGGCCTTAACAGCCAGCGTACCCGTTGGGAGCATGGGCATCTGGGTTTGATGCTGGGCGATGGCCCCAAGCGGGCGCTGGCCGCCATTACCCAGCGCAATGGTGCCCTGGCGGCCATGACCCTGGACCTGGTGGTATCACCTTTGGCATTGCTGGTGCTGACCTTGCTCGGGCTAAACCTGGTGACCTGGCTGGCATACCTGTTGTTTGGCCTGGCGGCGCCCGCGTGGCTGGCCCTTGCCGGGTTGGCGCTGCTTGGCCTTGCAGTACTGTTGGCCTGGGCGCGTTTCTGCCGAGCGCTGATACCGTTTTCGGTGCTGCTGTACGCGCCGTTCTACGCGGCAAGGAAGATCCCCCTGTACCTGAGCTTTCTGATCAGGCGCCAGGTTGAATGGGTACGCTCAAAACGGGATGACGACTGATGGCCAAATGGCTATGGCAGCAACGCTGGGCGTGCGTGATCGACCAGCTTGACGTGGTCGCCGACGAGCCCGCAGCACAGCAACTGCTCGGGCGCCTGGCCGCGCCGGAGGCGGTCTGCGTGCTGGGCTTCGTCAATGCCCATGCGATGAACCTGGTGGTGCGCGATGGCGCTTATTGCCAGGCACTGTCGGCCGCCGACGTGTTGCTGCGTGACGGCTCGGGCATGGCCATCCTCTACCGGTGCCTGGGTCTGGAGCCCGGGCTGAACATGAACGGCACCGATTTCATCCCCAGGCTCATGCATGCCTACCGTGGGCGCAGGGTCGCGTTTTGGGGCACTCGGCAGCCTCACTTGAACCAGGCCGTGCAGCGCTGTGCCGACGCGTTCGGTGTGGTGCCGGTGTCGGTCCACGATGGCTTTGCCAACAGTGCAACCTATCTGCAGCTGGCCCGTGAGCAGCAACCCGAGCTGATCGTGCTGGGCATGGGCATGCCCAAGCAGGAAGCGCTGGCGGCAGAGCTGGCAGCCGTGGGCGTGCCCTGTTTGATCGTGTGTGGCGGGGCGATCCTGGATTTTCTCGGCGGCAAGGTCAGTCGCGCCCCCAGGTGGCTGCGGCGTATCGGCGGCGAGTGGCTGTACCGGTTGTTGCGCGAGCCCAGGCGCTTGTTCATGCGCTATGTGGTGGGCAACCCGCTTTTCCTGTTGCGCACCCTGTTGTATCGGCGTGCGGCGGTTTCGGCCAGGCGCACCGTGTGAATCGGCAAAAAGCGGTAGCGGCGCTTACTCCGGGCACACCGGTGGCAGGTGGCTGCTACAGTGAGATCAATGGTTTAGCTGTTTTCAAGACTTGCTGTTTGATGGAAGGCACTTGCTACGCTCCAATTGATGAGGTCTGAAATGGTTTTCGAACCCAGAAGCAGTCGTTCCTTACTCCAGAGAAGAAGCAGTGTCAGTAACGCCATCCAGGCAGGCCTTGATGGTATTGCCGTGACCGGTATTGCCTGGTACCTGATTTACGACCAGTTCGGCCACATCACCTCCGATTACGTAATCATGCTGCTGTTGCTGATTGGCGCACTGGCAGTCATTTATGATCACTATGCGATCTACCGCACCAACGTCGGGCTGTCGATCAAGGCCTTTCGCCTGTTCAAGGCCTGGTCGGCGACGTTCTGCTTTTTGGTGGTCATGGCGTTCCTGACCAAACAGAGCGAAACCTATTCGCGGCTATTGATGGTGCAGCTGTTCGTCATCGGCTATGTTGCCCAGTTGTTCCTGCATTTTGCCGTGCGTGAATTGCAAAAACGCTTTACTGCCCATGCGCGCCTGGACAACGCGCTGATCATTGGCAACGGCGACCTGGCCAACTTCCTGTACCAGAAAATCAGCAACAACCCCTGGTTTGGCGAGCGGGTGCTGGGTTGCGTGCAGATCGGCAAAGCCGAAGAGGCGGCACGCGAGAATGCCGAAGGCAAGCAGCGCCTGCCCGTACTCGGCAATATCGAAGACCTTGACGAGCTGGTGGCACAGCACGGTATCCGAACGGTGTACCTGGTGACGCCGTTGGGTGGTTCCGAAGTGATCAACGATGTGTACTTCAAGCTGCTCGACAAGTGCATTGCGGTCAACTGGGTGCCGGATATCTTCTCGTTGCGCCTGATCAACCACAGCGTGCGGGAAATTGCCGGCATCCCGGTACTGACCTTGTCGGAGACGCCGTTGACGGGCATGAGCCTGTTCCTGAAAAACCTTGAGGACCGGGTGCTGGCAGCGTTGATTCTGCTGTGTGCATCACCGGTGCTGCTGGCGGTTGCCCTGGCCATCAAGATTGACAGCCGCGGCCCGGTGTTCTTCCGTCAGGAACGTACCGGCTGGACCGGCGAATCGTTCCGTATCTGGAAGTTTCGCAGCATGCATGTGCACCAGCCGGAGCAGGGCGTGGTGGTGCAGGCGCAGAAGAATGACCCGCGGCTGACCCGGGTCGGCGCCTTTATCCGGCGCACCAGCCTGGATGAGCTGCCACAGCTGTTCAATGTGCTGACCGGGGAAATGTCACTGGTTGGGCCGCGGCCGCATGCCTTGCAGCATGACACCTTGTATTCGCAGGATATCGTTGACTACTTTGCCCGCCACAACATCAAGCCGGGCATGACCGGCCTGGCGCAGGTGCGCGGGTTCCGGGGCGAAACCAAGGACATCGAGCAGATGATCCAGCGGGTGGATTCGGACATCGAGTACATCAACAACTGGTCGTTGTGGCTGGACTTCGTGATCCTGGTGCGTACGCTGAGTGCGTTTACCGGCAAGCAGGCGTATTGAGATAAGGACCTCGTCGTTCTGAAGGATTGTGAGTGGCTTGAGACTCTGGGGCTGCTTCGCAGCCCATCGCCGGCAAGCGCGGCTCCCACACCAAAAGCGGCGGGCTTGCTGGCAGAGTGCCCTGCGCGACAGCGCAGCCCGGAAGGGCTGGATCATTCCTTGCTCAGCGGATGCAACTCCCTGAACCCCCGCGCTTCCTCCACCAGCCAGTCATGCACCGCCCGCGCCCCCGGCTGGTTCAGCCCACCCGGCGGGTAATGCACCACGTAGCGCTTATGGTTGGCGATCGGCAGGCCAAACGGCACGATCAAGGCGCCACGCTCCAGTTCATCATTGAGCAGCGTGCGCCGTGCGATGGCCACGCCGATGCCAGCAATCGCCGCCTCGATGGTCAGGTGGTTGCGGTTGAAGGTGTGCCCACGGCGTACATCCAGCCCGCTGGCGCCGATACCCTCCAGGTAGAACTCCCACTCGGCATATTCCGAACTGCCACGCCAGGCGGTGATGTCGTGCAGCAGCGGGTAGTGCGCCAGGTCGGCCGGCCCGTGCAGGGGTGGGCGCCCGCGCAGCAGGGTGGGTGAGCACACCGGGAAGATCTGCTCGTCCAGCAGCGGCGTGGAAAGCATGCCGGGGTAGCTGCCATCGTTCAGGTCAATGGCCAGGTCGAAGTCGCCCGGGGTCAACGCCTGGGCACTGTCTTCGGCGACCAGGCGCAGTTCGATGTCCGGGTAGCGTTGCTGAAAGCGCGGCAGGCGCGGCGTAAGCCACTTCGCCAGGAACGAGGGGATCGAGCGCACCCGCAAGGTGCCACGGATTTCACCCGCTTCCAGGCGCTGCAACTCGGCCTCGATGCTGCCGTAGGCCTCTGCCACCGTCTGGGCCAGGCGTTGCCCCTCGGCGCTCAGCTCCACACCGCGCGCCCGGCGCAGGAACAGCCGGTAGCCCAGGCGTTCCTCTAGCTGGCGCATCTGCTGGCTGACCGCGCCCGGGGTAATGTGCAGCTCTTCGGCGCAGCGGGTAAAGGACAAGTGCCGGGCTGCACAGGCGAATACATGCAGCCAGACGAACACCTGGCCGTTGAGTTGTCGTCGCATCGTTTAGTACCACTAAAGCCTTGCTTAGGAAGTTTCGTTGGTCATTCGTGAGCCAGAGCGTCAGTATCGCGCAAAATCGCAACAACGCTCAATTTCTCCAGATAACCGTACGTTGGATACAGATCAGGGTACGGTCAGGCATTAGTATGGCTATCAGTGTTTTCGACCTTTTCAAAATCGGCATCGGCCCGTCCAGCTCCCACACCGTCGGCCCGATGCGGGCGGCTGCGACGTTTGCCCAGGCCCTGCGAGTGCAGGGCCTGCTGGCGCAGGTGACGCGTGTCGAAGTGCGGCTGTATGGCTCGCTGTCTGCCACTGGGGTAGGCCATGCCACCGACCGTGCCTGCCTGCTCGGCCTGATGGGCCAGTGGCCGGACCGCATCGATCCGGCCACCATCGAGTCGCGCATTGGCCAGGTGCTGCAGGAGCACTGCCTGATGCTCGATGGCAGCCACCCGCTGGGGTTCGAGTATGCCCGTGACATGCTGCTGCTCGACGAGAACCTGCCGTACCACCCCAATGCTATGAGCCTGGAAGCCATGGGCGGGCAGGGCAGCCTGTTGTGCCAGACCTATTACTCGGTAGGTGGCGGGTTCATTGTCGAACAAGCGGAGATCGATGCACCCGCCAGTGCCATGAACGCGGTGGCACTGCCCTACGCGTTCGACAGTGGCGCCCAGTTGCTGAGTTTGTGCAAGGCCCATGGCTTGAGTGTGGCGCAACTGATGATGGCCAACGAATGTGCCTGGCGACCGGAGGCCGAGGTGCGTGAAGGTTTGCTGCGCATCTGGGCAGCGATGCGTGACTGCGTTGATAACGGCCTGCGCAACGAGGGCATCCTGCCTGGCGGGCTGCACGTCAAGCGCCGTGCGGCAAAGCTGCACCGCAGCCTGCAGGAACTGGGCAAGCCCAACGTGATCGGCTCGACCCTCAGTGCCATGGAATGGGTCAACCTGTTCGCCCTGGCCGTCAATGAAGAGAACGCTGCGGGTGGGCGTATGGTCACTGCGCCCACCAATGGCGCCGCGGGCATCATTCCGGCTGTGCTGCACTACTACATGAAGTTCAACCCTACCGTTTGCGATGCCGATGTCGTGGACTTCCTGCTGGCGGCAGCGGCGGTCGGCATCCTGTGCAAGATGAACGCGTCGATTTCCGGGGCTGAGGTGGGCTGCCAGGGTGAAGTGGGCTCGGCGTGTTCAATGGCTGCTGCCGGCCTGGCTCAAGTGCTGGGCGCTACACCGCCGCAACTGGAGAATGCCGCCGAAATTGCGCTGGAGCACAACCTTGGGCTGACCTGCGACCCAGTGGGTGGCCTGGTGCAGGTGCCGTGCATCGAGCGCAATGCGATTGCCGCGGTGAAGGCGATCAATGCTGTGCAGATGGCGTTGCGCGGGGACGGCGAGCACTTCATCTCGCTCGACCGGGTGATCCGCACTATGCGTGATACCGGGGCGGACATGCATGCCAACTACAAGGAAACCTCGCGTGGCGGTTTGGCAGTTGCGTTTGTCGAGTGCTAAACCAATCCCCCGGCAAATGCGGTTGCTCTTTGGACTGCCCCCCAAAAGTTGGACAGTTTTAAGCTGCTGCCTGGGTCCTGTACTCGACAGGGCTCAGGCCATTGAGCCTCAGCTTGATGCGGTCA